>JANLTT010000029.1:0-8416 GCA_031363115.1 Gemmatimonas sp. | reverse complement strand
CCGCGCGAGCCAGTACCTGTATCGCAGCCGCGATGAAGGGACGACGTGGGCGCGCATCTCCCCCGATCTCACGCGCAACGACAGCACGTATCAGCGGATGCCCGGCGTACCAATCGCGCCAGACAACACGGGCGTGGAGATCTTCGGCACGATCTTCGCCGTCACGCCATCGCCGCACGCGGCGAATACGATCTGGGTGGGCACCGACGATGGACGCGTGCACCTCACGCGAGACGATGGCGCGCGTTGGACCGAGATCACGCCGCGTGGGATGCCCGCCCGCGGCACGGTGAATCGCATCGAAGTCTCGGCGCACGCACCGGGGCGCGCCTTCATTGCCGTGCAGCGCTACCGCGAGGATGACCAAGCGCCGTACATCTTCCGCACCACGGATTTTGGGCGCACCTGGACCCGCATCGCTGACGGACGCAATGGGATTCCCGCACGCCATTGGGTGCGCGTGGTGCGCGAGGACCCCGAGGTGCAAGGGCTGCTCTACGCCGGCACGGAGTTTGGGATGTATGTGTCCTTCAACGACGGCGCGGCATGGCAGAAGCTCCAGTTGAATCTTCCCGCCTCACCGGTGACCGATGCCAAGGTACATCGCGGCGACCTCGTGGTCTCCACGCAGGGACGCTCGTTCTGGGTGCTCGATGATCTCACGCCGCTGCGCGAACTTGCGCGCCAGCGGACGGTGCGCGTGGCACGCCTCTTCACGCCGCGGCCGGCGCCACGGGGCTCGATCGGCGTTCCATTGCGCGAGGTGGATCTCACACTGCCGGACGACCTGCCGTCCGGCGCGTTGATTCACTTCACGCTCACGAGCACCGTCGCGTCACTCACGCTCGACGTTCTCGATGCGCAGGGCGCGGTGGTCCGGAGTTGGCGAGGCGATTCCACCGTGCGCGCGAGCGGACCGCGCACCCTGCGCTCGCGTCGCGGATTTCAGCGCGTCGTGTGGGACCTTCGCGGTCCTGGCCCACGTGGCGGTGGCCAAGGGGTGAAGATGCCCCCCGGTCGCTACACCCTGCGCCTCACCGCGGACAGCCTCGTGGAGGAGCATCCGCTCATCATCACCGTCAATCCGACCGCGGGCTTCACGCAGGCCGACTATGACGCGCAATACGCGCTGACGACGGCCGTGCGCGACACCATCAGCGTCGTCAACGACGTCCAACCGCGTCCACTGCCGCTGCTCGCCAAGTACCAATCACTTTACGGCGCGCTCGTGGGCGATGGCGGCTACGGTTCCGGCAGTGCGGAGGGGCGCCCGCTGCCGCAACTCGTGACGCGCAGGGACGAACTCGACGCCGAGTTAGCGGCGCTCAGACAGCGCCTGGCCGCCGAGAGGCCCGCGCCCTGAGCATGAGCGCGACCCCGCCCATGGTGAGTACGGCGGGGACGAGCAGTGAAGCGCGCACGGCGATGGCGGGCAGCTCCGAGTAGCGCACGCCGATACCGTGCACGGCCCACGCGACGACCACGGGAAAGAGCCAATTGCCTTTCAGTCGGGTCATGAGCACCGCGATCAAGCACGCCGTGGACATCATGAACGGTGACCATGTGTCCTCGGGAATCCCAAAGCCGCCAAAGCCAACCACGTGCGCGAGCTGAAACGCGTTGGCAATCACCGCAACCGAGATCCACGCCAAGTAGACATCGAAAGGCCAAATCAGCAGCGCGCGATCGAGCCAGAGCACATCACCATCACGCACCCGCTCGCCGATCACAATGAGCGCGGCGAGAAATCCCAGCATGACCAGCATCGCCAGCGCGAACTGTGCAAACGAAAAGAGCACCACCCACGCGATATTCAACGCGCCGGCAATCGTCCACCAAGGCCCGAGCCGCTCCAGCGCCACCTTGCCGCGCGATGACGGCGCGACCATGTGAAGCAGCACCGTGAACTGGCCGATGTAGATGATGCTCCAGATCCCGAACACATAGTTGGCGGGGAGAAAGAGCGACGCGTATTGATTGGCAATCGCCCCAATGCTCTGTCCACTCAGCGCCCCCGAGCCCGCGGCGCCGTTGGCGACGAGCACGAGGACAAAGACCCCGACGTTAATCCAGCGCCAGTTCTTCATTTCGGATTGGTCGGGAGTACGTCAAACTGGACAAACTGCAGCGCGGCGAGGTGATCCTGCGCGCGAATGCGGAAGACGACGCGCTCGGCGCGGCGATTGGCGACGGGCTGGCCTGAGACAATCGTCACCGGGAGCGACGAAGGGCTCACCGTGACCCACGCGCCCTGCTCGTTTCGGAGATGCCGAACGCGGGCAAACCGCACCTCCCGCACGATGCAGAGGTCCGGCATCTCAAGGCGACAGCGCACCTCTACCGAAGCGGCGCCTGTGCCGCCAACCGGCTGTGCCTGGCTCTGTGCGCCAACGCCGCCGGCGCCGGCGCCGACCGCCAGACCCGCCATCGCGAGGTACCACGGCACGGTAACGTGCGATTGCAGGGCATTCCACATACTCCCAAGCTGGGGGCACCGACGACGCCGCGCAACGCTGGCGCCGTCGGCCATCCGAGACCACGTTTCCGATACGCGCGTCGCCCTAGACTCCCTGTCAGGCAAAATCCTCCAATGCCGATCAAACAGCTCTCCGACGAACAGGTCGCCACTTGGACCCGCCTCCAGAAGGACAGCTGGTGGCTCAAGGAGGTCTACCGCGGCGACATGCCGCAACTGACGATTCGCGCGGCGCTCACGGGCTTCCTGATTGGCGGGGTGCTCTCCGCCACCGCACTCTACATCGCCGGCAAGACGGGCATCACCATCGGCGTCGGCCTGACCTCGGTGATTGTGGCCTTCGCGATGTTTCGGCTGCTCGCCAAGTTCGGCATCGCGGACGACTTCACGATTCTTGAGAATAACGCGACACAAAGCATCGCGACCGCGGCCGGTTACATGGTCACGCCGCTGGTGTCGGGACTCGCGGCGTACATGCTTGTGACGGGGAACATCGTCCCGTGGTGGCAGATGATGATCTGGAACGCCATCATCTCGCTCATCGGCGTGCTCGTGGCCTTCCCGATGAAGCGGCGCTTCATCAACGACGACCAGCTCCCCTTCCCTGAAGGGCGCGCGGCAGGCGTGGTGCTCGATGCGCTCTACACGGGACAAGAGGCCGCCGGAATGTTCCGCGCCAAGGTGCTCGGCGTCGCGGCCGCAATCTCTGCGGGCTACCAGCTGATCGCCAGCGATGGCTGGATGCGCCTCTTCCAGTTCAAGATCCTGCGCATGGACAAGTGGGCCGGGATGACGGAGCCCTGGCACTTCAAGGAGCGCATTGACACCTACTTCTACGATCTCGCCGCGAGCTACGAGCTCTGGACGCCCAAGATCCTCGGCACGGAGTTCCGCACGCTTGGTCTGCGCCTCACGTTGGACGTGGCGATGCTCGGCATTGGCGGGCTGATGGGCATTCGCGTCGCCACGAGCGTGTTGATTGGCGCGGTCGTGAACTTCGCGATTCTTGCGCCCATCATCATTCAGCGCGGCGAGATTGCCGCGTACACGTCGCCAAGCGGCGTGCAGGTCGCGATCTCGCGCGCGGAGATCGTGAATCAGTGGTCGCTCTGGTGGGGCGTAGTGATGATGGTGGTCGGTTCACTCGTGGGCCTCTTCGCGAAACCCGAAGTGATCACTGGCGCTTTCAAGGGACTGCTCAAGGAGAAGGCGGCCGTCTCCGCGGAGAACGATCCGCTGCATGACATCGAGTTGCCACTTTGGGTGTCGTTTGTCGGTGTACCACTGCTGAGCGCGGTAGGTGCGTACTTTACGCATGCCTTCTTTGGCGTGCCCTGGCTTCTGACCTTCATATCACTGCCGTTGATTTTCGTGCTGACGATTATCAGCACGAACTCCATGGCGTTGACGTCGTGGACGCCGACCGGCGCGCTCTCCAAGATCACGCAGTTCACCATGGGCGCGATTGATCGCACAAACCCGGCGAGCAATCTGATTCCTGCGACGATGACAGCCGAGATCTCCGCCAACGCGTCGAACCTGCTGAGCGATATCAAACCGGGCTACATGCTCGGCGCGAAGCCGCGGCAGCAGGCGATCGGGCATGTGATCGGCATCATCGCGGGCGCGGCAGCCTCGACGCCGCTCTTCTACTTGCTCTTCCTCCCGCCGGCGGCGGACGGCACGCGCGCGGCTGGCTCGATCATCTCCGAGCAGTTCCCCATGCCATCGGCGGTCCAGTGGAAGGGCGTGGCCGACTTGATCACCAATGGCGTTTCTCGGCTTCCGCAGTCTGCAGTCATCTCAATGATTGTGGCCGCGATTGTCGCCTTCGTGTTCGAAGTCACACGCATCAAGACGAAGGGCAGGTTTCCACTCTCCGCCGTCTCGATCGGACTTGGCACTGTTCTCCCACCCGAATCCTGCCTCGCCATGTGGGTGGGCGCGATGATGTTCTGGTGGATGGGGCGGAAGAAGTACGACGTCGGTAGTAAGCAGCACGCCATCTGGGTTGAGGGCCAAGAGTCCATCTCGGCCGGCCTCATCTCCGGCTCCGCGCTCATTGGCATCGGCAACGCCATCGTCAACGTATTGGTGACCTAATGACTGCACCACAGCGCGCGACGTCGTCGCCTTCCGAGCGAACCTCACTCCGGACCTGCACCCTCTGCGAGGCGATGTGCGGCCTCGTCATCACCACCGAGGGTGACCGGGTGGTCGACATTCGCGGCGACGCGGACGATCCACTGAGCAAGGGCCACATCTGCCCCAAGGCCGTCGCGCTGCAGGACGTGCACACCGATCCAGACCGCATTCGTCATCCGATGAAGCGCGTGGGCTCGGAGTGGAAGCAGATCGGTTGGGACGAGGCCATCGCACTCGCGGTTCAGGGCATTCAGGGCGTGCAGCAGCGCCACGGCCGCGATGCCGTGGCAGCCTACGTTGGCAATCCGACCGTGCACTCGCTCGGCGCGATGCTTTTTGTGGGCGATTTCCTGCGCTCGCTCCGCACCAAGAACCGCTACAGCGCCACGTCCGTTGATCAGCTCCCCGCGCATGTCGCTGCGATGTACATGTTTGGGCACGCGTTGCTCATTCCCATTCCCGATCTTGATCGCACGGACCATCTGCTGATCTTTGGCGCGAACCCGGCGGTATCGAATGGCAGCCTGATGACCGCCCCGGGCGCTTCGGAGCGGATCAAGGCCATTCGAGCACGCGGCGGGCGCGTCGTGGTACTTGACCCGCGCCGCACGGAGACCGCTGATCTCGCCGATGCGCATCATGCGATTCGTCCCGGCACGGATGCCCTGCTCGTCCTTGCGCTATTGCAGGTGATCTTCTCCGAGTCGCTCGCGAAGCCGAATGCCGTGGCCGCCTTCACAGATGGCCTTGATGCCATCAGGGAGTTGTCGGCGCGATTCACGCCGGAGCGAGTCAGCGCTGCCACGGGTATCGCGCCGCAGACGATTCGCACTATCGCCCGCGATTTCGCCGCAGCCCCGACGGCGGCGGCGTACGGGCGCGTCGGCGTGTCCATGCAGGAGTTCGGCGGCCTCGCGACCTGGCTCATCAACGCGCTCAACGTCGTGTGCGGTCGACTCGATACCCCCGGCGGCGTGATGTTCACCACGCCGGCCGTGGATGTGTTGCGTGCGGATCAGAAGCGCGACGGCGTGCCGCGATTCGGACGCTGGAAGAGCCGCGTGCGTGGGCTCCCCGAGTTTGCGGGCGAGCTGCCAGTCGCGGCGCTGGCCGAGGAGATCGAGACGGCGGGGCCTGGCCAAGTGCGCGGCTTCGTCACGCACGGCGGAAATCCTGTCCTCTCCACGCCGAACGGCGTGCGGCTCGACAAGGCGCTGGCAGGTCTCGAGTTCTTTGTTGCCATCGACTTCTACATCAACGAGACGACGCGACACGCGCACCTGATTCTCCCGCCGAGTTCCCCGCTGGAGCGTGAGCACTACGACATCATCTTCCACGCGCTCGCCGTCCGCGACACGGCCAAGTACTCGGCGCCCGTCTTTCCCAAGCCGGCACACGCGCGACACGAGTGGGAGATCATGAATGCGATTGCCGCGCGGCTATCTGGTGGCGTGCGCGCGCGGCTCAAGGGCATCGGGCACGCGCTGGCAGGACCCGCGTTCCTGTTGGACCTCGGGCTCCGCACCGGACCGTACGGCGCGGGGATGAATCCATTCGGCAAGGGCCTCTCGCTCACTGCGGTGCGGAAGTCGCCGCACGGCGTTGATCTCGGCGCGCTCAAGAGTTGCCTGCCGAAGCGCCTGCGGACGAAGGATCGCCGCATTCATTTGGCCCCGGCGTCGTTTATCGCCGACGTGGCGCGGCTCGAGGCGCGCTGGCTTGCAGCCGTGCCGAGTGGAGCGCCCGGTGAGGTGGTCGACGGCGCACGCGATGACGCGCTCGATCTGATTGGCCGACGTGCAACACGTTCGAGCAACTCGTGGATGCACAATGTGGAGCGTCTGGTGCGCGGCAAGAATCGTTGCACGCTCTTGATGCATCCAGCCGATGCTCAGACGCGCGGGCTCACCGATGGTGCCGTCGTGAAGATTTCCGCGCGCGCCGGAAGCGTGGACGCCGAGCTTAAGGTGAGCAACGAGATGATGCCCGGCGTCGTGAGTCTTCCGCACGGGTGGGGCCACGGGCGCGCGGGGACACAGCTACGAGTCGCGGCGCAACATCCCGGCGTGAGCATCAACGACCTGACGGATGATCAACTCGTTGATGAACTCACTGGCAATGCGGCGTTGAGCGGTGTGCGGGTGCACGTCGCGCCGACCTAATCGGCGCGACGAGACACCAGTACTTACGGGGCCATTGAGCCCGTAATCATGATGTGCGCCTTTGGCGTGCCCGGGAACATGAGCCAGGGGCCATTGGAGGTCGGCACCGCCGTGATTCCCACCGTCGCCGGCGTGGCGTTCGGCACGTAGATCACCGTGAGCGGCGCGGCGCCCTTCAGCGTGTTCGTGGCGGGGTCGAAGTTCTCCTTCGGCGCCGAAAGCGAGTAGAGCGTCCCCATCGCGGGCATCCGGAGCCGTCCGCTGGCAACCTCAGCGAATCGCACCGTGTCCACCTGCTGCGCATTCACGCCCTGCTCGCGCAGCGCTCGGCCGCGCGCCATGAAGGGCTCCAGCGAATCTGAGTAGCAGGCCACGTGAAAGTTGCCGCGCACCACATAGAGCGCGAGACAGGTCATGCCGTTCGTTCCCTGACGCAGCACGACCAGCTTATTGGCTTCGCGGTACCCCATCACGGTGGCGTTGGCACGGAGATCGGCGGGGAGCGGGAGCACCGCCGCGGCGATCTGCTGCGCCGCGGGCGGAATGCTCGGCTGTTGGGCGCCGAGGGAGATGGCGAGGAGCGGGAGCGCGACGAGAGTGCGGAGTGTGCGGAGCATCGGAGTCTCGGTGAGGGAATCAGGGTGTTGCAGTCAGCGCGCGCATTGCGGGGAGAGCGGTCCAGTTCATGATGACCTCTGGGGCCCCGCGCTGCGACAAAGTCCGAACGAAGAGAAAGTACTTCCCGTCGGGAGAAACGTCCCACGTCCGCGTGGACAATGAGCGGACGAAGGGGTCGGACACGAGCGTATCGTACGCCGCCACCGAGAGCGGGGAGAACGACATCTTCGCGGAGACGATGTGCGTCGTGGTCCGAAAATACAGGGCACGACCATCGGGCGACCAGAGCGGCTCCGACCCGCCGCTGATGGAGACTGGCAGTCTCGGTCCCGGGCCTGGCAATGGTTGCACATAGACCTCGTCTCGCCCCTTCTCATCGGACGTGTACGCAATCCAGCGTCCATCGGGCGAGAGGGCGGCTTGGACCTCATTCGCCTCGCTGGCGACGAAGGGACGGAAGTCCGAGAGGTCATCCGTGCGTGCGATATAGATGTCGCGATTAGTAGAACTGGCCTGAAAACGGAGCGCCGACCATCCCCCAGCAGGACCGCGTTCCAGCTCGAAGAAGAAATTCGCGCTGTCCGTGCGGACGATGCGGTCTGGCGCACTACGATCCCAGGCGCGCTCCACGATTTCGGAGTAGCCCTGGCCGAATCGTACAAAACGGACGCGGCGACCATCGGCCGTCCACGCGCCGGCGAGCCCCTCAGTGCCCTCGGTGAGTTGCTGCGTCGCTCCGGTGGTCCGATCGATCACGATGAGCGGTCCCTGCGGCCCCGATCGCACCGGTGATCCTTGTTCGACAAGAATCTGACGCCCATCAGGCAAGAAGCGCGGGATGGCCCAGAGTGCGGGCTCAAGTGCGAGCGCGCTGCTCTCGCCGGTCGCGGCGGTCACCATCACCAACTGCGAGACGCTCGATGAGCCCGCCGCGCCCTGCACTGCCATCGTCCCGTTGCGCGCGACGTCGAGCCCCAGCGCGCCTCCCCCTCCCGTCCAGACTCCTTCGAGGAGT
>JANLTT010000266.1:0-3807 GCA_031363115.1 Gemmatimonas sp. | reverse complement strand
CAAGGTGAAACCAGCCGCGCACTTCAGGCAACGTCGCGAGATGGCGCTCGAACCCCGCAATCGCCTGCTGCGCATGCTTCTCCAACCGCACCGCGACGAGCGCCTCAAGCGTCACGCCGTACACCCGCGCATCCACCTCGGCGTGGTAGCCGTGCAGCGCCCCGCTCCGCTCCAGTCGCCGCACGCGCGCGAGGCAGGTGGACGGCGCCAACCCGATTTTGGCGGCGAGCTCCTTATTCGATAACCGCGCATTCTTCTGTAGATAGGCGAGAATATCGAGATCCGTTCGGTCTACTGTGGCTGGATCCGGCTTTGGCCGAATTTCCTGCGGCATTTATAGGCTCCTGTCGCTGTATTCACCAATATACAGCTATGACACCGCACAAGGAGCCCTTTGTGGAACACACCTTCGCCACCCGCGCCGTCCACGCTGGCCGAGAGGATTTCGCTGCCCTCGGGGTCCACGCGCCGCCAATCGACCTCAGCACCACCTATCCGACCCCCGACCTCGCGGGCGCCGCGCAGTCGTTCGACGCCCTCGTCTCCGGCGATGCCCCCGAAGGGAGCTTCATCTACTCGCGGCTCTTCAACCCCACCACCGACCGCTTCGAACGCGCCCTCGCCCAACTCGAAGGGGCCGAGGATGCGGCCGCATTTTCGTCGGGCATGGCAACGCTCACCGCGGTGCTCCTCGCCTCCAAGTCGCGCGGCACGCATGTCGTCGCGCTGCGCCCGATGTACGGCACCGCCGATCACCTCCTGTCATCGGGCTTGCTCGGCATGAGCATCACCTGGGCCACGGAAGACACCATCGCCGAGTCGATTCGTCCTGACACGGCACTCGTGATCATCGAAACGCCGGCGAACCCCACGCTACAACTCGTGGACATCGCGCACGTTGTTGAACAGGCGGGAAAGGTCCCGGTCCTCGTGGACTCGACCTTCGCCACCCCCGTGCTGCAGCGCCCTCTCGAACTCGGCGCCGCACTCGTGCTGCACTCAGCGACCAAGTTCCTCGGTGGCCACGGTGATGTCCTCGCGGGCGTGGTGGCTGGACCGCACGCGATGATTCGTGAGATCAAGCATGTGCGCGCCGCCACCGGCGCGATGCTCCACCCGATGGCGTCGTACCTCCTGCATCGCGGACTCCCGACGTTGGAACTCCGTGTGCTGCGGATGCAGGCCACAGCGCAGATACTCGCCGAACGACTCGCCGAAGATCCGCGCGTCGCGGCGATTCACTATCCTGGACTCCCCGGGCAGGACCCCAAGGGCCTCCTCGGGCGGCAACTGCATGGCGCTGGCAGCGTGATGAGCTTTGAGCTCGCAAGCGAAGATCCCGCCGTGATGCAGGCGTTCATCAGCGCGCTCACGCTCATCACCCCCGCGGTGAGCCTCGGCTCGACCGACACGCTCATTCAGCCTCCGGCGGCGTTGACGCATCGCGTGCTGGATGCAGAGACGCGCGCGCGCACCGGAATCACCCCGGGGCTCGTGCGATTGAGCGTTGGGCTTGAGGATGCTCGCGACCTCTGGCGCGACCTGCAACAGGGACTCGCAGTGGTGCCGGCACGGCAGGATGTGCAACTTGAGAGTCGTCAGGTCGCTGCGCTCTCGCACTGAGAGCCAGCGACACGACGTCCTCTCACCCGAACGTCATGCGCTGGGATCGCCCACCGATGCTTGAAGCCACCGTGTCGCTCCCCTCTTGGGTGGGCGACTCGGTGGACTTTTCCGCCCACTACGCCAACGACAGCGAGAAGATGCAGCTCGCCGTGCGTTTGGCGCGCGAGAATGTGGAGCGCGGCAGTGGCGGCCCCTTTGGTGCGGCAATCTTTGAGCGCGATACGGGATTGCTCATCAGCGTCGGTGTGAACTCCGTGGTGCGTCTCAACAACTGCACCCTGCACGCCGAGATGGTGGCGTATCAGCTCGCGCAGAAGCGCATCACCTCGTACACGCTTGCCGCCGACGGTCACCCGGCGCACGAACTCTTCACGAGCTGCGAGCCCTGCGCGATGTGTCTCGGTGCCACGCTCTGGAGCGGAGTGCAACGCGTGGTGATTGCCGCGTCGCGCGATGACGCCATCGCGATTGGTTTCGATGAAGGGCCGGTGTTTGCGGAATCATTCGCGTACCTGCGCGAGCGCGGCGTGGAGATCGTGGAAGGGGTGCTCCGCGCCGAAGGCCGTGAAGCACTCGAGCGCTACAAGGCGCTCGGTGGTCCTGTCTACAACGGCTGACGGCATGACGCGAGCGCGCCTCGACACGACCGCACTGCGCACACCGCGCACGTGGCGTGCCTTCGCTGCCCGCGCCGATGCCATTCTCGCCACCCTCGCCTTTCCGCTCACGCCAGCCGACCATGCGCGCGCGGAAGCACTTGCCGCCGATCTCGCGCGCCTGCGTCACTCCCTCCCCGCCGGCACGCTGCAGAAGGGAGGCGACACCGGCCACGATGGCACGACGACTCGCCACACCTTTGATCTCGGCATCGCCGAGTGGCTGGTGGAGCGTTTCCCGGATCAGGTGGAAATTGATTGGCGCGACGCCCGGACCAACGATGCGCTGGCCAATCTGTTGCGCCCAACCGTTCTGCGCGCTGAGGAGGATGGCTACGAATCCGACGCCCTGACCTTCCACGATTGGGTGCGCGCGGCGAGAAGTGCGGCGTGGCCCTCTGATCTCGCGTGGGTGCTCGATGCCCTCCGCGACACCGGCGATTCGCGAGCGCGACGCGCCGCGGCGTGGGATCGCGCGTCGTTGCCGATTGTCTGGAAGCTGCGCGACGCGGGGATGATGCACGCCAGACTTCCGGTTGACGTCGCAACAGCGCGTCCAACCTTCCGTGCGACGCCAAAGCAGCCACGCCGCGCCATCGCCGCGCCGCTGACTGCAATCTCGCGGCTCACGCTCGGCGAAGCCGATCGCGTGATCCACGTGGCGCGCGAAACGCTCGCCGTGCGCTGCCGCGAGGTGCACGCGATCTCACATGCGAACCGCCACGAAGTGTGGCTCGCCGATCTCGGCGCCGGCACCAGCATCGCGATCATTGGCGTGATGCCGGAGATGCGGCTCTCGCTCGAGGCCAACTACGGATACTTCCTCTTTGCCAACGGCGTCCCGATCGGCTACGGCGGCGTGAGCCCGCTCTTTCGGCAAGCGAACACCGGCATCAACATCTTCGCGCCATTCCGTGGCACCGAAGCGGGGATGCTCTGGGCGCGCGCGCTCCAGGCCTTCCACGCGCTCTTCGGAGTGAAGCGCTTCATCGCGAATCCGTATCAGATTGGCGGCGGCAACACGGAGGCCCTCAAGAGCGGCGCCTTCTGGTTCTATCATCGACTCGGCTTTCGTCCGACGTCGCCCGAGTTGGCAGCGCTCTCCGACGCCGAAGTGGCTGAACGGACGCGCAATCGTGCGCATCGCAGTTCAACTGCGGTGCTGCGCAAACTCGCTGGGGCGGATCTCGTGCTCACGCTGCCAGGCTTCGACGCGCGCGATGCTTTCGATGAACGCTGGCTCCCGCGTCTCGCCCTGCGCGACACCGCGCATATCGCCGAGGAAGGGCATCTGCACCGCCACGTTGCTGTGGAACGCATTGTCACGCGCGTGGCCAAGGCACTCGGCGCGCGACGCAGCGGGTGGACGCGTGATGAGCGCGCCGCGTTCACGAACCTCGCACCGCTCGTTGACCTCGTGCCGGATCTCAGCCGCTGGCCAACAGCGGTGAGGCGAAAGGTGACGGCACTGCTCCAAGCCAAGGGCCACCCGCAGGAGCGCGATTTCGTGCGCGCCGCGGCGGAG
>JANLTT010000028.1:0-15742 GCA_031363115.1 Gemmatimonas sp. | reverse complement strand
GAGCGCATCGAGATCGGCGACCACACCGAGGTGCATCGCACCGCGCGCCCGCTTCCAGAGCGAGCGGAGCAAGGCGAGTTCGAGGCCATGCGAGTGCTCGAGGATTTCGGTCTTGATGCGCTCGGGGGTGGCGAGTAGGCGCACGTGCACCTGCGACCGCGAGGGGTCCGCAATCGCCACGGCCCCGCCGCGCGCCAGAATGCGCAGCGCCGCATCGGCCTCGCGATCACTCACCTTGCCGCTCGCCTCGGCGGCAATACCCACAGCGGTTTCGGTCACCAGGCCCTCGCGACTCGCGAGACGCTGCATGGCGGCGTACACGGCGGCGACGGTCTCGCGCTCGGGCAGCGCACCCTTGATGAAGAACTCATGCATGAAGCGATCGGGAAACGCATGCAGGAGGATGGCCGTGGCTGGCTCGCGGTCACGCCCCGCGCGTCCCGCCTCTTGGTAGTACGCCTCCAACGTTCCCGGCATCGCGTGATGCACCACGAGCCGCACGTTGGGCTTGTCAATGCCCATGCCGAAGGCGTTCGTGGCGACAATCACGCGCACCCGCTCGCTCATGAAGGCATCCTGCACATCCGCGCGATGGTCGTCGTCGAGCCCCGCGTGGTAGGCGAGCGCGGGAATCTTGGCCTTCGTCAGCACCTGCGCAATTCGCTCGACCGTCTTGCGTGTGCTCGCGTAGACAATCGCCACGCCATCACGATGCTCGCGCACCAACTCCACCATGGTCTCGTCCTTGGCGGCGTCGTTCTTGGTGGGAATCACATGATAGGCAAGGTTGGTGCGATCGAACCCCGTGATGACGATTTCGGGGTCGTTGAGCCCGAGTTGCCGCGCGATGTCCTCGCGCACCTCGGGCGTCGCCGTGGCGGTGAGCGCCACGGTGGGCGGCGCTCCCAACCGCTGGCGTACATCCTTGACGCGAAGGTAGCTCGGTCGGAAATCGTGGCCCCATTCACTGATGCAGTGCGCTTCGTCCACCGCCAGCAGCGTGACCCCGATGTCGCGCAGTCGCTCCGCCGTCTTCCCCACGTCGAAGCGCTCGGGTGCCACGTAGAGGAGCTTGATCTCGCCGCACTGCACGCGCGCCATGCGCGCCGAGATCTCGCCGGCAGAAAGCGTGCTATTGAGGAAGGTGGCCGGGAGTCCGCGCGCGTTCAGCGCATCCACCTGGTCCTTCATCAGGGAAATCAGCGGGGAGATGACGACGGTCAGCCCATCGAGCACGAGGGCCGGCACCTGGTAGCAGAGCGATTTGCCGCCGCCGGTGGGGAGAATCACGAGCGTATCGCGCCCGCTGAGGACGGCGGCGACCGCCTGGGTCTGACCGGGGCGGAAGTCGGGGTAGCCGAAGCGATCGCGCAGGAGGGCGCGGGCGTCGGCGAGGCGAGGATGCTCGAGGGTGGCAACGGACACCCCGAAGAATAGCGACCTGCACCAGCGATTTCGCATCGCTTCATTGCCGTGTGTATTCTTCCATCGTGCGCATTCCCCTCTTCGTCTCCGCGGCCGGCATCCTCACGGTCATCGCCATTGGCTTCACGCTTGGGCTGCGAGTGCTCGCGCGTGCGCCGGGGCGCCGCTACGTCGAGCATTGGGCGCTGGCGTGGGCCGCATTGGGCGTCTATGCGTTTGCCGCGGCATTCGCCCTGTTGGGCGTCAATGTGCCGGCGCTTGCCGGGACACGCGCCGCGTTCGCGCTGCTGAGCATCGCTGCGGCCTGGCTGCACCTTCGCCAGCTGGAACTCGGGATGTATGCGCTCTGCGCTCCGGGCGAGCCACCGCCGCGTTGGCGCGCGCTACTCGTGGCGGGTGCATCGGGCGTCGCGGGCGTTCTCGTGGTGGCGCCGAGTGCTGCGGCTCCTGAGGCGCGCCTGCAGGCCTATCTCGCGCGGATCCTGCTGCTCGCGCTTGCGTGGGGTGTGGTCTACTTCTCCGCTGGCCTGCTCGTGCGCCGGCGCTATCGCGCCTCTGCGGGCATTGGACGAGCCACACTCATCATCTCGCTCGGCACGTACGGCCTGCTGCGTCTCCTTGAGCCGCTCTCGCACCTGATGGGGCCCGCGCCAATCTTCGCGCAGTTTTTGACCTTTGGCGGACTGCCGCTCTTGGTTGGCCTCGGCGCCGGGATGATCATCGTCCTTCTGGAAGTGGAGCGCGACCGTGCAATCGCCGCGCTTGAGGCACAGGCGGAAGCGGAAACGGCCGCCAAAGGATCGGAGGCGCGCCTCGCCACCGCCTTGGCCAGCAGCTTGGACGCGGTGCTCATCATCGATCCGGACGGCAGCCTGGTCTCGTTCAATCCCCGCTTCGCTTCCTTGCTGCGCGACGTCCGCGGCATTGAGGTCCGCGCGGGTATGCCGGTCACCGATCTGATCAAGCAGGGCGCATTTCCCGAGTGGCCCGCGATGTTTGCCACGGCCCTCGCCGGCGAGGGAGACCGTCGTGCCATACGGCTCAATCTCGGCCACGGCCTCGACCGTGTCTTCTCGATTCGCATCACCCCAGTGATTGAGTCCACGCGCATCGTCGGCGTCCTCGTGGTCGCGCACGATGCGACCGAGGAAGAGCAACTCCGTACGGAGATGGCCCGTCGCGAGGATTGGTTCCGCTCGATGATCGAGAATGCCAACGACATCATCCTGCAGATCACCCGCGAAGGAAAGATTGAATACGCGAGCCCGTCGGTGGTGCGCATCCTCGGCCATTTGCCGAGTGCAATCACGCTGACAAACGGGTTCGCGCTGATTCATTCGGATGACCAGGGCGTCGTGCGCGATGCATTGGAGCGCTCATTCGCGGGCGACCCTACGATGCCGATTACCGTCGCGTTCCGCGCACGGCACGCGAATGGGGAGTACGTGCATCTCGAGGCCGTTTCCCGCCCCTACACCGAGACCGATGGCCAGACGCGACTCATGGTCGCCATTCGCGATGTGCGCGAGCGCCGCCGTTTGGAATCGGAACTGCTCTCGGCGCGCCGACTCGAGAGCATCGGTCGACTCGCCGGAGGCGTCGCGCACGACTTCAATAATCTCCTGACGGCCATCATGGGGAACCTCTCGCTCATGCGCGAGCGGGCGCGCCACCTCCCAGACTTCGCGGAGCATATCGACGAGGCCGAATCGGCGGCGCAGCGCGGCGCGGAACTCACGCGACGCCTGCTTGCCTTCGCGCGACGGCAGCGTGTGGAGCCTCGCGTGCTCAACGTCGCGATAGAGGTTCAGGAACTTGAACGCTTGCTCAGGCGACTCCTGGGCAGCTCCGTCACGCTCGAACTCGACCTCCCGGCGACGCTCTGGCAGGTGCTGGTGGATCCGGCCGCACTTGAGCAGATGCTCGTCAACCTCGCGGTGAATGCACGCGATGCGATGCCCGACGGCGGCGTGATGACCGTCCGTGCATCCAACGTGCAGGTCGGCGATGCCGGTATCGAAGGGATGAGCGTCCCTGCGGGCGACTGGCTGCGCATTGATGTCCTAGACACCGGGATTGGGATTCCCGCAGAGATTGTCGGACAGGTCTTCGAGCCCTTCTTCACCACCAAGGAGCCGCTCGGCGGATCCGGGCTCGGACTCGCGACGGTCTACGGGGCAATCACGCAGGCGGGCGGTCAGGTGCGCGTCCGCTCCACACCCGGTACCGGTACAACCTTCTCGCTCTTCTTTCCGCGCGAGTTTGCCGCACCCAAGAAGACGCCCGCGACGGCCCAACCGGATCGCCCACAGGCCAATCCGGGCGAAACGCTGCTCTTGATTGAGGACGAGGCCAGCGTGCGCGATGTGACCGCGAAGCTGCTGGGCAGGCTCGGCTACACCGTCATCACCGCCGTGGACGGACTCGACGGCGTCGAAAAGGCCGCGGCGCACACGGGACGACTCGACCTCGTGGTCAGCGATCTCATGATGCCCGTGCTTGGCGGCATTGAAGCGGTCACGCGCATTCTCGAGCGGCGCCCAGAGCTGCCGGTGCTCTTCGTCTCTGGCTACAGCGAATCGGCACTCCGCTGGACGGATGGCGCTCCGCGTGGAGGCAAGCTGCTGCAGAAGCCGTTCAGCGTGGATGATCTCGCCCGCGCGGTGCGGACGGCAATCGACGGCTAGTTGGTCAGCCGCGCGCCCGCCGCGCGCCCGCCGCGCGCCCGCCGCGCGTTCGCCGCGCGCGCGACGACGTCCGCTCAGACCGCGCGCGCGAAATGTCCGCGAGTGATTTCGTCGCCGAGTACCTCGCGAGGACGACGTGAGAGCCGCCCGTGCTGCGCCGCCGTGTCCACTGCCTCTCGATACGCCGCCACGCGCTCGGCCACGGCATCGCCGGGCACATTGAACACCAGACGGAATCGACGAATTCCCTGCCCCCACAACTTTGGCAGGAACTCGCTCCCCTCAATCGGGCGCGAATGCAGCAGGCGATTCCGACACGCAAAGTCGGTCGCGACGGGAAACTCGTAGCCCGCCGGATCCTCGAGGCGGGTGTCCAGATGCGTCTTGGTGCAGAGATCGCGGCAATGCGTCGGCGTGCGATCAAAGGCCGCACTCAGCACGCAGTGCTCAAGCGTCATCCCTTCGGTGCGTCCGTGAATAAGCACCTCGAACCGGCCTCCACCCCACGGCGCAATGATCTGGCCGATCTCCTCTGCGGTGAGCTCGATTGACGGCGTGATGCCCGATGCACCGAGCGCAAAGAGCTCGTGCGCGGTCGGCACATTGAAGCAGTTCACCGCGTAGTCGGCGCGCACGTCGCGACCGGCGGCAGCGAACTCCGCGAGCAGGCCGAGGTGGCCACTCAAAAGCGGCGTGTCCAACGCGAGCCACTTGTCGAGCTTCTTGCGCTCTTCCGGACGGACAATCGTCGGCAGGCGTAGCCGGAAAGACTTTCCGGCAGCACGCACGCGAGCGATCAGGCCCGCGACCGCCGTCACGGAGGGAAAGGGATGCCGCAGAAAGGGATCAAGGACGATTTCATCGGCACCAGCAGCAAGTGCGGCGTCGGCATCCTCAATGCGCCACACCTCGGCGATGAGCATTGGCGTCGTTTCGGTCGTCGCGGCGACAGCCGTTGGCGCGTTGGACGCAATGATCACGGCGGCAATCCGCTCGTGGCGCTCGGCGATTTCGGCATCGTGCGCCCAGCCGAGGCGTTCGGCGAGTTGCTCAACGGCCTCCTGTCGCATGCGATTCAGTTCGGACACCGGCAAGAAGAGCGACTCGCCGAGCCCAGAGGCGTCTAACTCGCCAAGTACGAATGGTGATTCGCCCAACCGACCAAACTGTTCGCGCAACTGCACGATGTCGAGCGAACGCTTCTGCGCCGGCGCGAGTGACATCTCACTGCGCACCTCAACGATGTCCTCACCTGCGGTAAAGATCGCCTTCAGATCTCCGCCGGCCGCACCAAAGCAGCGCACGGCGAGCCCGACGCGTCGACGCTTGCCCGTGCCAATGGATTCGTACGTCTCGCGCGCACTCTCAATCAATGAGAGCTGCAGATTGCGCACGACGGTCCACCCCACGGGGATTGTCTTGCGCGCCTTGATGGCCTGTTTCCAGAGCCCAGGGCGGTGCGAGAGCGTGCGGACGGGACCAGCACTAAACCCCAAGCTCTCGAGGTGTCCGCCAGCGGGTGGCTCGAACCCGAGGCCATCTCGCTCGGAGATGGGGGCGCGCACCTCGACAATGACCTCGCCCTTCTCGAAGCCCACCACGGTGCCAAGCTCCAGGCCGCGATTGTCCGGCTGCGTGCGCGTGATGTAGTCGCGTCCCTCACGTCCGCCGTACATTCCGCCGGTGAAGCCGCGCGAGAAGATCTGCACCAGTGGCTGCACTTCCTCGAAGGTCGGCTCGGCGAAGGTCCCCTGCTCCACGCGCTCAAGGAACTCTCGATAGCCCTTGGTGACGGTCGCCACGAATTCTGGCTTCTTCTTTCGCCCTTCAATCTTGAGGCAGCCCACGCCGGCTTCGGCAATCTCCGCAAGGTGCTCCCACGCGCCGAGGTCCTTCGCCGAGATGAGATACCCGCGATCCAGTTCCTCGCCGTTCGCCGCGTCGCGCAGGACGTAGTCCTTGCGGCACGACTGCGCGCAGGAGCCGCGATTCGCGCTGCGTTCGGAAATCATCCCCGACATGTAGCACTGGCCGCTATACGAGATGCAGAGCGCGCCGTGCACGAAGGTCTCGAGCCCAAGATCGGGTACTGCCGCGCGAATGGCCCGAATGTCCTCGAGGGAGTTCTCGCGCGCGAGCACAACGCGGTCGATGCCCAGCCGCTCCATCACCTTGGCGCCCGAGGCATCATGGACGGTGAGCTGCGTGGAGCCGTGAATCTCAAAATCCGGGTACACCCGCTGGATCATGCGAATCACGCCGACATCCTGGACGATGGCCGCATCAATACCGCGGTCAATGCACTCGCCGAGGTAGGCGAGCGCGTCCGCCATCTCGGCTGGCTTGATCAGGATGTTGAAGGTGAGATAGACCCGTACGCCGCGCTTGTGGGCGATCTGGCAGGCCTGCTCGAGCTCATCGAGCGTGAGCTGGGCGCCATCGTCGCGGGCGTTGAACTGGGACGCACCGAGGTAGACGGCGTTGGCGCCATTGGCGACGGCGGCACGGACGGCGTCGAGCGAGCCGGCGGGCGCGAGAAGTTCAGGGATCGGAATGCGGGGCACGGGCGAAATCTAACCGCCCATGGCCCAGGAGACCCTTTGCCGCGACTTACAGGCCCGCGGTGACGACTTCGCGCAGCTGCAAGAGGTGGCGCTGCTCGTGCCGCGCAATCATCAGAACCCACTGAAACCCGTCGAACGAGCCAAAGAAGGGATGATCGTGCCGCACGATGGCCAGCCGCGGCCCGGCATCGTATGCCGCATGGAGCAGCTGCGAGCGGCCATCGATCCAGCGCCCGCGTTCGGCCACGAGGTCCACCCGATCCGGCGGCCCGAGGGGCTCGGGGGCCTGCAACTTTTGGGAGCGATCGAGGAAATGGTACTTGTCGAGGAGAGTGAGCACCGACTGCGGGGAGGGCCCTGGGGGCACGGTGTCCATCGGCCCGAGGGCGGCGACCTTGAGCTCAATCATCCGCGCCACCCCGCGTTCGACCTTGGCCACGTGCCAGATGATCTGCGCGGGAGTCCACTGCCCGGCGGGGGCCCGGTGCAGGCGATCAGACGGAACGGCGTCGAGCGCCGCCATAAACTCGTCGCGAACGCGCGCGAGTTCGCCCTCTAGCGCTTGGACCCGCTTGTCAGTGCCTTGCATATATGGGGAATCTCGGAGGGTGCAGGACGCCGGACAAGGGGCTGTCCCCAGGCGAGCCCACCGGAGTCAGTGACGCGCGCCGAAACAACCGGCCCCGGCCCCACGTACGGATGGCCACGGAGGCACTTATGCTTGGATTTCTCTCGTTGGTCATCACGCTCGGCGCGGCCTGGATTGGCTACGGAACCGCCCGACGCTTTGTACGCGAACGGCTGCGCTACGTCGATGGCGCGCTATCGTCTGGGGCGGCGGTCGTAGCCGCCGTCGGGGCCACGCTGATTGCGTGGCCGGTGGCGTGGATTCTTCCGCTCGTCACGGGCGGCACGGCGCTCGCCTTCGGGATCGCGGTCGGTCTCGGCACCCGCGCGGGCGGGCATGACGTCAAGCACGGCTACACACTGACCGACGGGCGCTGAAGCCGTTGCACGGCTTCAGCGCCAGTCAGCGAGGTGTTTAGCGTACCGAAAAGCCCGCGATGTGCATGTCGAGGTTGTGGTTCACGCGCAGGCCGACGATGCCATCGGTCATGCTCGTCATGCCGGTGCGCGGAATCTCCTTGATCAGCTGCCCGTTGGCGTAGAGCTTGCTCGCGGTGGCCGTCACTTCGACGCGAAGCGTGTTCGTCTGCTTGCCATCGGCGCCCTGCTTCGTGATGGCCGGGTGTTCCGTCCACGCCTGTACGTCGTGGGTGGCGGCGCCGGCGCGGTGCCGCACGAGGTACTTGCCGTCGCCACGAATGATGAAGTACAGGTAGTTCTGCCCCTCGCCGTCGAGCGCATTCGCGCCCCAAATCATGCCGTACGCTTCCGGGTGCGTCGGGGCCTTCATCTGCGTGAAGGTCACCTCAGCGGTGTACGTGCCCGTCTTCGTGTTGCTCGCGTTCCAGAAGATGGCAGCCGGGCCGGAGGTCACGTGCAGGCCGGGTCCCATGTTCGTGAACGCAATCTGCGCGCGATCCGCGTTGGCACGATCGAGCCGCACGTTCCAGCCGGCGGGCGCCGCCGCCGCGCCCTGGCGCGCCGCAACGTCGGGATCTGCGGGGTTCTGGGCACCAACAACGCCGGCCAACAGCGCGAGCGCAGCAACAGCATGACGAAACGTGTTCATGAATTCTCCGAGGGTGTCTTGGGTTTGATAAAACGCAGCAGCCACGCCACCACGACGAGACTGATGCCGATCCAGCGCAACAGGTCCTGACCACTTCGAATGCCCAACAGAAAGACCACAAGCCCAGCGACAGCCAACACCACCTTCGCGATCTGCACCGCCGTCATGCGCGGTCCTCACGCTCGGTGCGCGGGAAGGTGAGGATGAAGTCCGCACCGAAGGCCGTCGACGGGGTCTGGAAGCCCGGAGCCACCGTACCCGCGAGCACCCGGGCCGCCGCCCCCACCGCCGTCATCGCGGTCAACGAGTAGCCATCAGGTGCCACGAGCAACGTCCGCACCGCGTTGCCACTCGCGTCCTTCGCCTCACCCCACAACCGGCTCTGCGCGCCCGCTCGCCGCTCCGCACTCGGCCCCGGCGTGCCGGCACTAATTCGGCCCTTCAGGAAACGTTGCGCAGGGGCCGTGCCGAGAAGTGGCATGATGGGGCGGGTCCACCGCATCCAACGTGCCGTGCTTTTTGGCATACCCGTGTACACCGTGATGTCGGGGATGTTCGTCGAATGGAATGCGGTCGAGACGTCGCCCCAGGGAATGGAGACGCAGTGGCGCACGCGATCACCGAAGTCCACCTCGAGCGACTTCCACGCGGAGGGGACGCGCACAATCTTGCCGCCACGCCGCACGGCCCCGCCCTGCGCGATGCCTTCCACCATGGTGGTCGCCGTGCCGCGCGAGAGCCCGGTACCGCCGGTAAAGGCCAGCGTCAGCTCGGTCGCCGTCGGAAGTCGGCGCTTCAGGTGCGCGGCGAGGCAATCAGAAGGCACGACGTCAAAGCCCACACCCGGCAGCAGGGTGAGGCCAAGTGACTTGGCCTTGGCACCCGACGCGGCGCACTGCTCAAACACGGCGATTTCCCCGGTGATGTCCAAGTAGTGTGCACCCGTGCGCATGCACGCGGAAATCATCGGGGGACCGAGTCGCCAGAAGGGGCCGGCACAATGCAGCACGACCTTCACCCCCTGCAGCGCGGCGTCGAGCGCCTTCGCGTCGGTGAGCGAGACGGGGCGCGCCTCAAGCCCGTGCGCGGTGGCGAGCGCCCGCACTTCATCGGCGTTGCGGCCGGAGAGGATGGGACGCAGCCCCTTCACGAGCGCCTCCTCGAGTATGAGACGCCCGGTGTACCCGGTGGCGCCATAGATCATCAAAGCCATATCAGCGCACCGGTCCAATGGTTGGAGGAATCACATAGGGGCCGAGATGCGGGCCGGGGTTCTGCCATGCGGCGCGCAGCGCGAGTGCGAGCATCGTGCGCGTATCGTCGGGATACACAATCGCATCCACAAATCCACGTGCGGCCGCGTAGCGTGCATCGAGTTGGTGTTCGTAGTCGGCGCGCATCTCATCCATGGAGGCCTGCACCGTAGCGCTCGGCTCGGTCCCTGCCTTCTTCGCCGCCGCCACGGCCGGCCCATGCACCGCCGCCACCGCGGACTCACCCTCCATCACCGCCATGCGCCCGGTGGGCCACGACAGAATGAAATCGGGATCGAATCCCTGCCCCGCCATCGCGTAGTAGCCGGCGCCGCTCGCGTGATTCACCGTGAGCACGAGCTTCGGCACCGTGGCGGTGGCCATCGCCTCGACCCAGCGCGCGCCAGCGCGAATGATGCCCTCGTGTTCGGCCTCCTTGCCCACCATGAAGCCGGACACATCCTGCACGAAGAGGAGCGGAATGCCTTGGCGATCACACCGGTCAATGAAGAACGCGACCTTCTCCGCGCTCTCCGCATAGATGATCCCTCCAAAGCGCGGCTGCTCACCCGCGCGTCCCTTGATCAGGCCACGCGCATTCGCGATCACGCCAACGGGAATGCCCTCGATGCGCGCATCCCCGCAAATCATCTCCTTTGCGAGATTCGGCTGGAACTCGTCGAGCGAACCCGCATCGAGCAGGGCGCGCAGCATCGCATGGGTGTCGTACGACATGCGATGATCGGAGGGGAGAATGTCGTAGAGCGTTTCGGAATCGGTGCCCGGCAACGCAGCCGGATTATGCGGCGCCACGCGGGCAGGTGGCGCGAGTCGCGCCACCTGCTCACGCACCATCTTGAGGCAGGCTTCGTCGGTCTCCGCTTCGTAGTGCGCGACGCCACTGACCTGCGTGTGCATCGTCGCACCGCCGAGCGTCTCGCCGTCGACCGTTTGGCCCGTCGCACCCTTCACGAGATTCGGCCCGCCGAGTCCCATGAACGACGTGCCCTTCACCATGAGGATCACGTCGCTCAATGCGGGGAGATACGCGCCACCCGCCACGCACTGCCCCATCACCGCGGCAATCTGCGGAATGCGCAGATAGCGGCGCATCAGCGAGTTGTAGTAGAAGATGCGCGCGGCCCCGTACTGCCCCGGAAAGACACCGCCCTGATACGGGAGGTTCACACCGGCGGAGTCCACCAGGTAGATGATTGGAAGCCGCGAACGCATCGCGCATTCCTGCGCGCGGAGAATCTTGGGAATCGTCTCAGGCCACCAGGAACCGGCTTTCACCGTGGCATCGTTGGCCACCACGACGCACTCGCGGCCATTCACCTGGATGATTCCGGTGATGACACCGGCCGCCGGGGCTTCGCCACTGTATTGGTCGTACGCGACCAACAGGCCAAACTCCAGGAAGGGCGAGCCAGGGTCCTTCAGCGTCGAGACACGCTCACGCGCCGTGAGCTTTCCCTGCGCATGCTGCTTGGCAATGCGCTCTGGACCGCCGCCGAGGCGAAGCGTGGCTTCGAGGGCGCGACATTCCTCGGCGAGGGCGCGTAAACGACTCGGAGCGCTCACGCGTCCTGCGACTGCCGCGCGCCGAACCAGGCCTTGATGTAATCCACGAGATCCGCCGTCGAGGTGCCCGGACCGAAGAGCTTGCCGACGCCCTGCTGCTCAAGCGCGGCCATGTCCTCTTTCGGAATGATGCCGCCGCCCGTGATGAGCACATCATCACGCCCCTGTTCGCGCAGAAGGGCCAAGACGCGCGGGAAGAGCGTCATGTGAGCGCCGGAAAGAATGCTGAGCCCGACGACGTCCACATCCTCTTGGACGGCAGCGGAGGCGATCATCTCGGGCGTCTGATGGAGGCCGGTGTAGATGACTTCCATTCCGGCATCGCGGAGCGCGGCGGCGACGACTTTCGCCCCACGGTCATGGCCATCGAGGCCGGGCTTGGCAACAAGAACACGAATGGGTCGGGACATGGTTGAAAACTAGCTCGCAGGAGGATGTTGAGCCACCAGAGTGGCCTCCCGCGCGATTGCGCGAGGGGCACTCGCGCCTACGGGTTAAACCAGTAGCTCAGCTTGACGAGAATCGTGTTGTCCGGGTGCGTACCAAAGAGGTTGCGCAGGTCACGCGAGGGCTCAAAGGACCCGGGGTTGCGGTCATCGGATCGCCCCTGCTGCCAGACCACAAAGAAGACCGACCCGGGCTGATACTCCCACCGCATCACGACGTTGGAGTTGAACTGTTTGCTGTTGAACCCCGCCGGATTCGCCCCGCCCCCGTACGTGGTGTACCGAGCGGCGTACTCCTTCGCGCGAGGGTCGGCCAGTTCACGCCAGTCGCTGAAGTCGCCACTTGCAATGAAGGGCTGCGCGTAGACCTGCACGCTGAGGGTCGGGCTCAGGGTCACGTTTGCGCGCGCCGTGATATTGAGCTGGTCCTGCGCCAACCGCGCGAAAGTGAAGTGCGCGGTATCGCTCAACGTCGAGCCCGCATTGGCGACCCACTGCGCGTCGAGCACGCGTTGCTCATATCCCGCCGCCAGTTCGAACGAGGTGCGTGCTCCCACACGTGCCTCAAAGCCAATCTCAACCTCGCGCGACCAGCTCCGCCCCTTGTCGGCGGTCGTGAAGGTGAGATCGAGTTCAGGAATCAGGGACTTTCGCGTGTCGCCATCGAGGGTCAACGCCACGCGATGCGCGGGCGAGAGGCGCAGCGCCGGCCCGCCGCGCGCGCAGGAGACGCAATGCGTCGGGCCCAACTGCGACGCCGTGTACGTGAACGACGTTCCCAAAAAGTTCTTCCACTCGGCGGAGCCGTGCAGCTGTACCTGTGCGCCAGTGGGCAGTCCACCCGTGGTCCAATGATTCTCGGATGTGACCACCCCGTTCACGCGGCGATGCCAACGGCCGGGGCGAAGGGCGACCAGCACCAGCTGGTTCTTCAGCATCGCGTCGTTCACCAGCGTGACGAAGCCGAGGTCATTGAGCTCGGTCCCTGCCTCGGCGTATCGCGTGGTGGTTTCCCACCGCACGCGCCCCGCGAAGCGACGGAGCGTCAGCGAGCTCACCCCGCCATTCATGCTCGTGCGCGTGGGATCGTACGTCATCTCATGATCGGGGCGCTGAAAGAAGTGCACACTAGAGAGCTGCGTCCTCGCGATGGCGGCGGCGCTCCCGCGGGCCGTCGACTGACCCGTGTAGCCCGACACCTCCCAGCGCTCCGCGAATCGGTGATAGCCCTGCAACAGCAAGGTGTACGCATCGCGGCGCAGCAGATTTTCGGTATCGGAATCGAGGTCGCGCACCAGCGCCGTGATCATCGCGCCGAGCTGCGAGCGTCCGCCGCGGAAGTCCTGCACGAAGCGCCCCACGAAGGTGGAAGTCTGCGGCTCAATCGTGGTGCCTGCCGCCCCGACTTCCCGCGCCGATGACACCGCGACGAGGCCAAACTGGGCCCCGCCCTCCAGACGCCCCGTCAGCTTGGCGGCGGCCTGAATGCGCCCAAAGCGCGGATCGGTCGCGGCGCCACGCAACTGCGGCGTGCGCCCGACGCGGCGACTGTAAAAGATGCCTTCGCACGGCCCGCCGCAGCGAAAGAGGTTCGTGCCCTCAAGAAAGAAGGGGCGCCGCTCCTCGAAGCGGACTTCAAAGGCACTGAGATTGATGAGGGCGGGATCGGCCTCGACCTGCCCGAAGTCCGGATTGACCGTGGCGTCCAGTGTGATGTTCGGCGTCAGGCCTGCCTTGAGATCGAGCCCCATGCTCTGCTGCATTGGGTGCGCCCAGCCCGCGGCGACAGGCTCGGTGACATTCTTCGTGACGAAGTACGGCATCACCTCAAGGCGACGACTGCGGCCGAGCCCTTCGATGCCGACGAGATCGCCGAGTTGTGAGGCAAATGTCTGCCGTGACGGCCGGTACACGGGCCACGCGTCGCGTTCGCCATAACGCCCGATGTCACGCCAAATGCCGAAGCCAAACACCGGGGCCTCGCCCACGTTGAACCGGAGCTGACTGAACGGGATCGCGAACTCCGCCGTCCACCCGCTGGAGTCCACCTGCACCCCCGCGTCCCAGACGCCGTCCCATGCGAGATCCTCGCCATTGTCGGAAAAGACGGTGCCGTCTCGCTTCACTCCTGCGGGATTCACCATGAACTGCAAGGCACTGCGGCGATCGTGAAAACCGTCAATGACCACTTTGATCCACTCTGACGGCGTGCGGATATCGCGGCGGCTCAGCAGCGCCACGATCGAGTCAGGGACCGGATCGAAGGCGCGCACGAACACGTAGAGGGTGCGATCATCGTACGCGACGGCGAACTCGGTGCGGAATCGCGCCGGTGCCGCTTCGGCGGGGGCGAACTGATAGAAATCATTCGACACGGGAGCGTGCGCCCACACTCCTTCGGCATCGCGCCCATCAACGATCATCGGCTCGTTCGTCCGCACGGCGCGTGCGGAGAGCGAGTTCGGATCGGAGGGTTGCGCGCGGAGGATTGCGGACGAGATGCCGAGCGCCAAGAGCAACCGCAGTGCTCGCGAGGCGAATCGAAACACAGGAGGGGGGCCAAGGTGACGGAACGCTACCCATTACCTCTACGTCCGCCCCTCTCCGGATGTTGCGCCGTCAGTCCGGCCGAAAGGCATCCAGCATGATGGCCCAGCTCAGCGTGGCCACGGACATGGAGGCGATGGCGACCGTTTTGTGCGCGCCAACTCCACCGCCGCCGTCCTCGGCTTGATCCGCGAGGATCCCCGTGGCCACGAAGCCCGCATCGGCGAGGAGCATGAGTCCGGCATGCAAGAAGCGGCGCTTGCGGTCGTTGGGGTCCTGCCGGCCTTCCCAAAGATTCCAGACGCCGGTCACGGTATTCGAGGCGAACAGGGCCGCCACACCTCCGGCGAGCAGCGGATGGACGTCCTCCGCCCAGTTGTCCTCACCCCCGCTCTCCAGCTTCGTGCCGGCGACGTACTGGGCAACGAACAGGGGCAACATGGCATAGCTGCCCCAACGGTGGATATCCAGGCGGCGGTAGTACCACGCGGAGTAGTCCACGGTCGCATGCCGCGGCGCGTGCAACTCACTTTCACCGAGGATTGCGATCTGCGCGACCGGCATACGCAGATCAACCAGACGGGAGGGAAGAATCGGCGCCGAGGGGGCGGACATTGCCGTCAGTTGCAGTGCGACCAAGAGGGCGATGGTGGATGACACGGGTGGCTCCGTGAATTGGGATTGTTGAAGCCTACGTCCCGTTCACGGAGCCGCGCTATCGTGCATTCCCCTAGACAATGTCGGAATTGACCCCATCACGCTCCAGCGCCCTACCGCGTCTTCCGCGCCACCAGCAGCATCTCACTCGATTTGCGCGTGAGCGGCTTGTCGTTGAACGAATCGTAGGCCTGCTCCACGATCAGCCCCGCCTCGAGCATCAACTCCGCCATGCGTGACGCCGTGTAGAGTCGGATACGATGCTCGCGGTGCTCGGTCTTCTTCCGCCCCTGCCAGGTGGACGCGATCGTGAGGAAGCCGCTCAGCGGATCGAACGAGCGATCCTGCACGACGATCGTGCCGTCGGTCGTCTCCCATCCGTCGCGAGCGAGAAAACGGGCCATCACGCCATCGCGGCTCCCGCCCTGCCAAATCATCACGCCGCCGGGCTTCAGTACGCGCCCGCACTCCTTGATGACCTTGAGGTCGTCCTTCGGATCGTCGAAGAACCCGAAGCTCGTGAAGAGATTCACGACGGCATCGAACTTCCGACGCCATGTGAACGGAAGCGCGCGCATGTCGCCGCGGGTGTAGCGCAGCGACTTGGAGGTGCCGCGTTTCTTGGCGAGCTTGAGGAGGTCCTTCGAGAGATCGAGCCCGTCCACGTCAAAGCCCGCCTCGGCGAACAGGTGAGCATGGCGCCCCTGCCCGCAGGCAAGATCAAGCAGGCGCGCTCCGCTCGGCAGCGCGAGCAGTTCCAGAAGCCGCCCCACCTGCGCGCGGTCCTCGCGCAGGTCGAACAACGGCTCATACTCGCGGACGTAGCCTTCGTCGAAATACGACTGCCACCAGGGCGTGCTCATGATGGAGGATGGAGGATGGA
>JANLTT010000260.1:0-14528 GCA_031363115.1 Gemmatimonas sp. | reverse complement strand
GTCATCCAGAGCGGCCCCGGCACGTCGTACTCGTAGCGCCCAATGAACATCAGCCCGGACTTCGGGCCAACTCCGGCGGGATCGCCGCCCGGGAAAATCATGCCGGCCTGCACCGAGACGGCGTGTCGTCCCGTCGCGTCGGTGAAGGGGCTGTTTTCGGGCAGATGCCCAACGACCTGCGCGGTGAGCGCGAGCGGGGTGGCCAGCAGAAGGAGCGCGCAGGCTCCGAGGGTCCGACGGATCACGCGTTCACTCCAGTAAGTCGCAAGTCGCGACCGGTCATTTCGTCCGGTCGTTCCACGCCAAGCATGGCGAGGACCGTGGGGCCCACGTCCGAGAGCGCGCCGCCGCTTCGCAGCGAGACAGCCTGGCCGTCCTCGACGAGCAGGAAGGGCACCGGGTTGGTGGTGTGGGCCGTGTGTGGCCCCCCCGTTTCGGGGTCGAGCATCATTTCGCAGTTGCCGTGATCGGCCGTGATGAGCAACCGCGCTCCCGACTTCTCCGCCGAGGCGATGATTCGCGCCAACTGCTCGTCCACGACTTCGCAGGCGCGAATGGTCGCCGCGATGTTGCCGCTGTGGCCCACCATGTCGCCATTCGCATAATTGCAGAGCGTGAAGTGGTGCGACTTCGATTCGATGGCGCGGGTGAGCACGTCGGTGATACCCGGCGCACTCATTTCCGGCATGAGATCGTAGGTCGCGACCTTCTGGCTCGCCACGAGCTGGCGTTCCTCACCGCGATACGGCACTTCGTTGCCGCCATTGAAGAAGTACGTAACGTGCGGGTACTTCTCCGTCTCCGCGGTGCGGAGGGTCGTCATGTTCGCCGACTCCAGCACCTCGGCGACGATCTTGGCCATCGAGAAGGGCTCGAAGGCCACCGGGAGTCCGAAGGTCTGATCGTACTGCGTCATCGTCGCGACGTGCAGCCGCGGGCGGTCCTTCACGTCGAAGCCATCAAACCCTTCGCTCGCCAGCGCGCGCACCATCTGGCGCATGCGATCAGAACGGAAATTCCAGGTGATCAGTCCGTCGCCTTCGCGCATCGGGGCCACCGCCGCGCCGTCCCGCACGACCACCGCGGGCTCCATGAACTCGTCGGTGACGTTGCGGTCGTAGTTCTCCTGCATGAACGCGAGCGCATCGGGGGTGGAGGGGCCAACACCACGCACTGCGGCGTTGTAGCACTTCTCCGTGCGCGCCCAACGCTGGTCGCGATCCATGCCGTAGTAGCGCCCGCCGATGCTGGCGATCACCGCGCGTCCCTGCGACTTCGCAATCAACGTGCGCACAAATCCGAGTCCCGACTTCGGCAGCGTGTCGCGCCCGTCGAGCAGGAGATGCAGCGCCACGCGTGGCACCTGCTCACGCGCGGCGAGTTCAATCAGGGCAAGGAGATGCTCATCATGTCCATGCACGCCGCCGTCGCCGACGAGGCCGAGCAGGTGCAGCGTGCCGCCGTTTTTGCGCACCTGCGCGCAGACATTGCGGAAGACGTCGAGTTGGTAAAAGCCCCCCGAGCGAATGCTTTCGCCGATGCGGACCAGATCCTGCATGACCACGCGGCCGGCGCCGAGGTTGAGATGGCCGACCTCGGAGTTGCCCATTTGGCCAGCCGGAAGACCGACGGCGAGGCCGCTCGCGTCGAGCAGCGTGCGTGGCGCGCGCGCCCAGAGACGGTCCCATGTCGGGGTCCGCGCCATCAGGATGGCATTGCCTTCTGGGTTCTCGCGATACCCCCACCCGTCGAGGACGACGAGGACAACGGGGCGATCCACTCGGGATGCCATGGCTTGGCCGGTACGTGTAGGGGGTTATAACTTCGACAAGGCGACGCGCGACGATGCGGCACGACACTGCGGCACCACCGCTCGCGCAATCTATTCTCGCTCCCGCCCCCCTACCAGCGATGCGTGTGCTCCGGACCCTTTTGTTTTTATCTCTCGCGGCCCTGCCGCTCGGCGCGCAGTCGCGCCTCGCGGCCGATACCGACGTGCGCGCCTCGCCCACCGGCAACCCGGTCGCAACGCTCAAGGGCGGGACCAGCTGGAGCACCGGCACGACGCGCAATGGCTGGACCCTCGTGAGCATCCTGGGCTGGGTGGAGTCGTCGCGATTCGCCGGACCGCGCGATTCTTTCCCGCAGAGCATCGGCGGGGCGGCCACCCTTCGCGTGCGTGAGGAGCCCTCCCTCGACGGCCGGATCCTCGGCGAGTTCCGGGGCGGGGCGGGGCTGCGGATTGTTGAACGGCGCGGCAACTGGGCGAAGATTCGGCGCGATGCCTGGCTCCCTGCGGGGTCGTTCACGACGGCGGCGGCGCGTTCTCCCGCTCGCCCCACGCCAACCCCTGCCACGCGACCGACGGCTGTGGCCGCCCGTGGGAACGCCGCGACGACGACCGAGCCGGTTGCCAGCAGCGTGCCGGCGGGGGCCCTGCGCGCGGACGCCCCGGCTTCGCTGCGCACAGCACCGGGAGGCGCTGCGGTCGGCGAGCTTGCTCAGGGCACCGTGGTGGAGCCCCTCGCCCGCGATCGCGGCTGGGTGAAGGTGCGGGTGGATGCTTGGGTCCCGGAATCGCTCTTTGTGCCCGCCGACACGGCGTATCGGTCGGAGCTCACCGCGATTGACCTGCGGCTCAATCCGGATGGAATGCGCGGTCGGATTGTTCGTTGGGAAGTGCAGGTGGTGGGGCTCCAGCGCGCAGACCCCCTGCGACGCGACCTTCAACCGGACGAACCATTCCTCCTCGCGATCGGTCCAAAGGGCGAGAACGTGATTCTATACGTGGCGATTCCCGCGTCACTGCTGAACGAGGCGAAAGCGATCCCCTCAATGCAATCTGTAATCCTGACCGCTCGGGTAAGAACGGGGAGATCTCGCCCTACGGGTGCCCCGATATTGGACCTACTCTCTTTTATTAATCGCTGACCAAAAGGTCAAAGAAGTACACGATCCAAGTCCATACTATGCTGACCGAATGTTCAGCATGTCACTTAAAAAACCTGACCGAAGGAATGTTCGCCGAGCACTCGCGTCCATGGGGCGGGAACCCCATATTCGTTCTCTTGGTTACATGAGTCTGACAGCACCTTGCTGGTCCCAAGCTAGAATCTCCAGCCCGATCCAATGCTCGGAACTCGCCGCTTCGCTCATTCCATTGCTCGCGTCGCCCTGCTGTTCGCAGTGGTCGGCGGTGCGTTGGTGGGTGCCAGCGATTCCGCCGATGCCTCGCTGGACGATCCAATCATCCCGATTCCGAGCGCGCTTCGCGGATTGAGTGGCAAGCTGCGCATGAAGATCGTGCCGCCCCCGGTCGATACTTTCGCCGCCCCCGAGCCCGTTGCCTACATCTTTGGCGCCGAAGCGGCCCGCCGCCCCGATGTCTGGATGGTGCGGGACTCGGCCTCCCGGCAGCCCTTCGCCTTCCTTACCGTGGTCCGGTTCGCCGACAAGCGCGACGGACGGGTCGGTGCCTACAACGTCGGTCGCTGGCCCGGAGAGATCCGCGCCCCGCGCAGCGTCGCCTACGGTCTCCCGATCGGCTTTATCCAGGTCACGGAGCAGAACGCTGATCTCCCGATCTCCGAGAACTTCCGACTCCGCGACTTCGTCGATCGCAATCAGCCCAACGTCTGGCCGAAGGCGCTGGTGCTCGAGGAACGTTTGATCGACAAACTCGAGCTCATCACGACCGAATTGCAGCGCATCGGCAATGTCCGCGCCAGGCTCCTGGTAATGTCCGGTTTCCGCACCCCGGTGACGACCGCCGGCGGCGCTCGCTCCCGCCGGAGCCCGCAGTCACGCCACCAGTATGGCGACGCCGCCGACATCATCGTGGACGGCAATGGCGACGGGCGGATGGATGACCTGAATGGCGACGCGCGCGTGGACGTCCGCGACACCCGCGTCCTCATCACCGCCATTCAGACGGTCGAGGCCCGCTACCCCGAGTTGGTGGGCGGCATCGGCATGTACCGCACCGGCAGCGTCCGTGGTCCGTTCGTCCATGTTGACGCGCGCGGGACCAGCGTCCGCTGGGGCCTGCCGTAAGCTGCCGTCAGTCGCCGCAACCTTTCGACGCGCTCGGCGTATGTTCCGGTATGCATGACATCCTGAAAGACCGCATCCTCCGCCGCCTCGAGACCCTCCCCGAGGAGCGCCTCTACCACGTCCTCGACTACATCGAGTTCCTGGAATCGAAGTACGCCCAGCGACAGGCCCCTGCGCCGAGCGTGCTGCAGCGCTTCGCCGAGGGCATCGAGGACACGCTCCGGGCGGGCAACGTCTCGGCCAAGACGGCGGCGGAGGCGATGGGCTTCATGAGCAAGGCACTTGGGGTGCTGGGCGGCGTCGCCGCTGCGGGCGCCAATGTGGCCAGCGGCGTGGCCGCGGCCGGTGCCTCCGTTGCCAGCGACATCGTCGGCGCGGCAAAGTCTCCGCCGCCTTCCACGCCTCCCTCCGCGCCAACGCCACCTGACGATCTGGTGACGCCGAGCTGATTCGCGCTGGAAAAGGGCCCATGCGTGCTGTTAACTTGAGACATGGGACACCTGCCTGATCGCATCCGCTCCGAGCCCGCGCTGACCTTCGACGACGTTCTGCTCGTCCCGCGCCATTCGCTCGTGCATCCAAAAGACGTTTCCACCGCCACCCGCTTCACCCGCGGCATCACGCTCCACGTCCCACTCGTCTCGGCGGCGATGGACACGGTGACGGAGTCGGAGATGGCCATCGCGATGGCCCGCGCCGGCGGCATCGGCGTCCTCCACAAGAACATGGCGATTGACCGCCAGGCGGCCGAAGTGGACCGCGTGAAGCGCTCGGAGAGCGGCATGATCCGCAACCCGATCACGCTGCAGCCGAGCGCGACGCTGCGCGAAGCCGTCACGCTCATGGCTCGCTTCCACATCAGCGGCGTCCCGGTCGTGGATGAAAACGGCCGCCTCGTGGGAATCATCACGAATCGCGACCTGCAGTTTGAGCGCTCGCTCGATCGCCCGCTTGCCGACGCGATGACGAAGGACAAGCTGATCACCGCCCCGGCCGGCACCTCGCTCGACGAAGCCGAGCAGATCATGGGCAAGCATCGCATTGAGAAGCTGCCGGTGGTGGAGAAGGACGGCACCCTGATCGGCCTCATCACGGTGAAGGACATCCACAAGCGTCGGCAGTATCCGAACGCGGCGAAGGACGGCGAGGGCCGGCTTATTGTCGCGGCGGCGATTGGCGCCGGGGGTGATTACCTCGCCCGCGCGAAGGCGTTGATTGACGCCGGCGTGGACGCGCTCATCGTGGACACCGCGCATGGCCATTCCCAGGGCGTGCTCGACGCCACCGCGAAGGTGCGGGAGATGTTCCCGAACGTGCAGCTCGTTGCCGGCAACATCGCCACCGAAGCCGCCGCGCGGGCGCTCGTTGAGCGCGGCGTGGACGGTCTCAAAGTCGGCGTTGGCCCGGGCTCCATTTGCACGACGCGCGTGGTCACGGGAATTGGCGTGCCGCAGCTCACCGCGGTGCTCGACGCCGTCCGTGGCGCCAGCGACATTCCGGTCATCGCCGACGGTGGCATCAAGTACTCGGGCGACATCGTGAAGGCGATCGCCGCCGGTGCCCACACCGTGATGATGGGCTCGATGCTCGCCGGCACCGAAGAATCGCCGGGCGAATCGATCCTCGCCGAGGGCCGTCGTTTTAAGATGATCCGCGGCATGGGCTCGATGTCGGCCATGCAGGACGGCTCGGCGGATCGCTACTTCCAGGACGGCGAGATGTCCGCGAAGAAGTTCGTGCCGGAAGGCATTGAAGGGCGCGTGCCGTACAAGGGCCCCGTGGCCGATGTGCTCTACCAGATGGTTGGTGGCCTGCGCAGCGGCATGGGCTACTCCGGCACGCAGAACATCGAGGCGCTCCGAACGGAAGCCGAGTTTGTGCGTATCACTGCGGCGGGACTGCGCGAGTCGCACCCGCACGATGTCACGATTACGCGCGAAGCGCCTAACTACTCGGTCTAACTGATGGGACTCTGGTCCACGAAGCCGCTCTCCGTGCTCATGAACGAGGCCGGAGTGGAGGGGGAGCACACGCTCAAGCGTTCGCTCACCGCCATGAACCTCACGCTGCTCGGCATTGGCGCCATCATCGGCGCCGGCATTTTTGTGCTCACGGGTACGGCGGCGGCGCAGCACGCCGGCCCGGCCATCGTGATCTCGTTCCTCATCGCCGCGCTTGGCTGCGGCTTTGCGGGGCTCTGCTATGCCGAGTTCGCGTCCATGATTCCCATTGCGGGATCGGCGTACACGTACGGCTACGCCACGCTCGGTGAGTTGCTCGCGTGGATCATCGGCTGGGACCTCATTCTCGAGTATCTCTTCGCCGCCTCGACGGTCGCGGTGGGTTGGTCCGGCTACTTCGTGCAGTTCTTGGGTGATCTCGGGATTGTGCTCCCCACCGCGCTCACGAATGCCCCCTTCGCCGTCGAAGGCACGCACACGTTGGTGCGCACCGGGGCCATTGTGAACCTCCCGGCCGTCATCCTCGTGCTGCTGATGACGACGTTGCTGGTGGTGGGCATCAAGGAATCGGCAAAGCTCAACAATGCGATCGTGTTCGTGAAGGTGGCGATCGTGCTGCTGGTCATCGGATTCGGATTCTTTTATATCGACACGGCGAATTGGAGCCCGTTTATTCCCGCGCAGCTCACCGATGCCGGCGGTCAATTGATTGACGGCAAGTTTGGGTGGAGCGGCATCTTCGCCGGGGCCGGCGTGATCTTCTTTGCGTACATCGGATTCGATGCGGTCTCGACGGCGGCGCAGGAGGCCAAGAATCCGCAGCGCGACCTGCCAATCGGCATCCTCGCCTCGCTGGCGGTCTGCACGGTGCTCTACATCCTGATGGCGCTCGTGATGACGGGCATGGTGCCCTACGCGCAGCTCGACGTCGCGGAGCCGGTGTACGTGGCGCTCGACGCCGCGGGGCCGTCGTTGGCGTGGCTCAAGTACCTCACGAGCATTGGCGCGATTGCCGGGCTCGCGTCGGTCGTGCTGGTGATGCTGATGGGCCAGCCGCGCATCTTTTACGCGATGTCACGCGATGGATTGCTCCCGGAGATGTTCGGCAAGGTGCATCCCAAGTTCCAGACGCCGTGGTTGGCGACCATCATCACCGGTCTGTTCGCGGCGTTCTTCGCCGGGCTCTTCCCAATCGGGATTCTCGGGCATCTGGTGTCCATCGGGACGCTCTTCGCCTTCATGATCGTCTGTGCAGGCATCCTTGTACTTCGCTACACGCAGCCCGATCTCGTCCGTCCTTTCCGCACGCCGCTTGTGCCTTTTGTGCCCATCGGTGGACTCGTCGTCTGTGGTTTCTTGATGTACAGCCTCCCTGCCGACACTTGGATTCGACTCGGCGTCTGGATGGCACTCGGTCTGCTCCTGTACTTCGTGTACGGGCGGCATCACTCCAAGTTGGGACGTGCCGGTGAGTGATTTACTCGCCGTCCCGGCGGCGCGACGTGACGCCATCCAACGGATCGCGGCTGAGCTGCGCCCCGGGATGACCGTCGCGCTCTCGACGCACATCAACGCCGACGGCGACGGCTGCGGCTCGCAGACGGCGCTCGCGCGCCTGCTTGGCCAGATGGGGGTCCGCGCCATCATTGTGAACCCCACGCCCTGGCCCGAGCTCTTTCGCTGGCTCCTGGGCGATGATGTCGAGGAGCGGTCGTCGGACGGGGCAAAGGCGCTGAAGGGCGTTGATCGCCTCATTGTGCTCGACATCAGCGATATCGGTCGGTTGGGACAGCTGGCGGAGGCCGTGCGGGCGATGCCGCAGGACGCGCTGGTGATTGACCATCATCTGCCGGGGAACGAACCCCCGGGAAAGACGATGCTCAGTGATACGGCTGCCTGCGCCACGGCGGAGTTGGTGTTTGACTTCGCGCGGGAGCGCGGCCTCAGCATCTCAACGCTGATCGCCAAGTCGCTCTACACGGCGTTGGTGACGGATACGGGTGGCTTTCGCTTTGGAAACACCTCGCCGCGCTGCTTGGCGATTGCCGCCGAGCTGCTAACGGTGGGGGTGGATCCCGAGCAGATGTACGCCCGAATTTACGGGAGTGTGCCGCTGGGGCGACTGCACCTGCTCCGGGATGCGCTCGAGTCGCTGGAGGTGGATCTCGCGCACGGGATGGCGTGGGTGCGCATCGCCGCCGGGGCGCTGGAGAAGCATGGGGTGGCGAGCGAGGATCTCGACGGGGTGTCCGAGTATCCTCGGAGCATCGCCGGGGTGCGCTTGGCCATCCTGTTCCGCGACCTCGGCCACGGCAAGGTGAAGGCGAGCTTCCGGAGCCTGGCGGGCGTGAACGTCAACACGTTGGCCAAGCAGTTTGGCGGCGGCGGGCATGCCCGGGCCTCTGGGGCACTCATTGCTGGGACCGCCGCCGACGTCGAGGCGCGGGTCCTTGGTGAGGCACGTCACCTCCTTGAGACTGGCGCATTGGCCGACTGACTGTCACACTGTGATGTGCTGACTGGCGAGCCGTTCCAATCGTCTAGACCTTGATAGCCATCCAGGAGTTCGTAGTGGCCGCATTCCGCTCCCCATCCCGATTGCCCCGCAGCCGCTTCGGTTTCACGCTGATCGAGGTGCTGATTGTCATTACGATTGTCGGCATTCTGCTGGGCACAGCCATTCCGCGTGTCGGGACGTCGGTGCGGCGCGATCGAGTGAATCGTGCGGCGATGGTCGCCCAAGGCATGATTGACGAGGCGGCGCTGTTCGCCGCGCGTCGGCGGGCACCGGTGACCGTGACGCTGAGCGGGTCGTTTCTGCGCATTAGCGATCGGGCCTCGAGTTCGGTGCTTCGTCAGCGAAGCTTTGGGGCGGGGCAGGACTTGAATGCGGCGCTCGTGATCAGCCCGAGTGGCGGGGTCACGATCTTCCCGAACGGACGCGCCAACGCGGCGCTTTCGTTGACGCTGTCCGGCAGTGGTGAGTCCGTGGTGGTGTCGCGCACGACGACAGGCATCCTCAGGCGGCAATGATGAAATCACGACGCGGCGTTTCCTTAATTGAAGTGATGGTGGCTCTCACGCTCTTCGGGCTGATTGCGACGGTGCACACGGTGGCCACGATGCGCTATGGGCTCCGTGCGCGCACCGCGGCGCTTGGGACGGCGCGCTCGATGGCCATCTCGACGGCGGTGCAGCTCTACTCGACGCTGCCGCGGGCCAGCATCGCGACCAACACGGGGTGTACCACGATCACCACGATTTCCGGTTTCCCGCACACGCGCTGCATTACCACCACCGCAGCGACGAGCACCATCACGCGGGCTCGCATTGTCATCACGCCGAGCAACACCGCGTTGAAACCCGATACGGTGTTTGTGGATCGGGTCACGAGCACTGCCACCCAGGTATTCCAATGATGCGCCGCCGAGGTCTCTCGCTGGTCGAAGTGATGATCGCGGTCGTGCTCCTTGGCATTGTCGGGGTCGGCATCACGCGATTGCTCCAGTCGCAGATGCGCTTCTTTGCGCGTTCGTCGAATGCAAAGGATGCGCGGGCCGTGACGCGGAACGCGCTGAATCTCGTCTCGGCGGAGATGCGGATGATCGAGCCACTCGGCATTGTGGCGGCGAGTGCGGATTCGTTCATGGTGCGCGTACCGTACGCCGCTGGACTGCATTGCATCGCGAGTACGGTGACATTCGCTCCGGTCGATTCCCTCGTCTGGGCGCAGGCGGTGTACGCAGGCTATGCGTATCGCGCTCTCACCGCGGGAGCGGTCACGACCTACGTCGCAGCGGGAGGAAGTTCGCTCGCGACCGCGCTGGCGACCGTCTGCACCGCCTCCGGAATGGCCGTCGTGCCCGGGGGGCGCGTACTGACCCTGGCGCCCGCGCTGCCGATCGCCACACAGGGTGCCCCAGTCCTGCTCTTTCAAACGGTGACGTACAAGATCGCGGCGTCGACGTTGGTGTCGGGTCGGACGGCGCTCTGGCGGCGCGTTGCGGGAGGGACCAATGAAGAGGTCGCGGTCCCGTTCGGCACCGGTACTCGGTTCCGCTTCTATGTCAGTGGTGGGATGTCTCCGCAGGACGCAGTACCCGGCACGCTGGGCACCATGACGGGGGTTGAGTTGGTGTTGGTCGGCGAGAGTGAGCGGAGCTCGTCGGGGACCGGCGCAGTTGAGCGCGATACACTGCGCGTCCCTATTCTCTTCCGCAACGCGGTGCAGTGACCATGACGCAATTCGCACGTGGGACCCGACGCGGCTTCGCGCTGCCGGTGGTACTGATGGCGCTCTTCATTCTGACCGGCGCACTTGCCGGGGGCTTCGCCATGCTTCGTGGCGAGCGCGCGGCTGACGATGCGACGGTGCAGGCGAATGCCGCCGCGGCGCTCGCGGAGACGGGGTTGCAACAGGGGCTCGGAAATCGCGTTGGCCTCGGCCTCGCTGCGCGGCCCACGGGGACGGACTCCGTGCGAGTGACGTTAGCGGGCGGGTACGTGGACATCGTGACCACGCTCCTGCGCGCCCAAGCCGGCACCAACCCGGGATACTATTTCGTGCGGACGCGAGGCGTGCGCACGAGGACGGGGGTGTCCGGTTCGGGAAACGCCGTGGCGACGGCCTCCTCCTTCGCCTCGTTCAACACCGTGAACATGTCGGTGCAGTCGGCGATGACGAGCTCCAATGGCATCTCAAAGGCGGGCAATTCCGGCGCCATTTCCGGTGTCGATGCCTGCACCGCAGGGAATGGGGGCGGCAGGCCGACGCTGCCAGCGGTGGCGGTCCCAACGAATCCAGGCTACAGCGGGCAAACGGGTCCGCTCACGGGAAACCCGACCATTTCCTACATTGGCGCGACGGAATCGGCAGCGGCGGCCGCCATCCCCATTGACTGGAACGCGATCGTCAACAACAACGCGATTTCCGCGCAGTTTGACCTCCCCGCGAGTGGCGTCGGATTTCCCGCCTCGACGTATTTTTCCTCGGATACGACTCGTTTTCCCACCATTATCATCCGCAATGGCCCGAATCCGGAGACGGAGTATACGCTGAGTGCCTTCGGGCGCGGCACGCTCATCGTGTTCGGCAGCCTGCGCCTCAATGGCAACACGGCAGGCTGGGATGGCATCATTTTGGTGGGTGGGAAGCTGCGGTCCAACGGCACCAATCAGGTGCGTGGGGCAACGGTCACCGGACTCAACATGAAGCTCGGCTTCAATCTCGGCGAAAATGAACTGACGGACCTCAACGGAACGAAGGCATTTCTTTATCACTCGTGCTACGTCACCCGCGCGCTACAGAACGTCAGTTCAGGTGGACTCTCGCCTGTGCAGAGCACCTTCGCGAATAGCTTCCCGACCTACTAACGCACTTTGAGCCGGACGTCCGAGGGCCTATCGTTAGGGGTTCCCCCAACGATAGGCCCTCGAGCAATTCCATGACTGAACCGCTACAGGCACGCCTCGCCGAGGCGCTCGCCCCCATCGCCAATCCCCGCACCGGCGCGTCACTCTACCAGACGCAGCAGGTCCGCGACATCGCCACCACCACCGACGGCAAGGTCCGCGTCACGCTGCTCCTTGCTGCGCAGGACGACCCGACCCTCGCGCGCCAGGTCCGCCAGGCGCTCGAGAAGGTCGAAGGGGTCACCGATGTACGGGTGGACGTGAAGGATGCCACTGAGCCGGTCTCTGGCGACAACAACAAGCCACCTGCCGCTGGCGCCGCCCCCAAGTCGCGCGCGCTCCCCGTAATGGGTGACGCCGCACAGGCTCCCAAGGCCCCCGCCGTACCAGCCCCCGTCACCTATCCGCAGCTCGGCAAGATCATCGCCGTCTCGTCGGGCAAGGGAGGCGTCGGCAAGTCCACCGTCACCACCAACCTCGCGATTGCCCTCGCCAAGATGGGCTATCACGTCGGCCTGATGGACGCCGACATCTACGGCCCCAACATCCCGCGCATGATGGGCGTGGACGAAGCGCCGCCGGTACAGGATGACAAGATCCAGCCGCTCGTTGCGCACGGCGTGAAGATCATCTCGCTCGGCTTCCTCATTGAGCGCGATCAGCCGGCCATTTGGCGTGGCCCGATCGTCATGAAAATCATCACGCAGTTCCTGCGCGATGTGAACTGGGGCCGCCTCGACTTCCTCCTCGTGGACATGCCCCCGGGCACCGGCGACGCGCAGCTTTCGCTCGTGCAGGCCACGAACGTAGCGGGCGCGGTGATCGTCACCACGCCGCAGGAAGTCGCAGTCGGTGACGCGCTCCGCGGCGCGAAGATGTTTCAGCGCGTCGGTGTGCCGGTGATTGGCGTCGTCGAGAACATGAGCTACTTCGAGTCGCCGGAGACCGGCAAGCCGATGGCGATCTTTGGCACCGGCGGCGGCAAGCGTCTCGCCGACGAGATCAACGTGCCGCTGCTCGGCGAGATTCCGCTCTATCCGCCAGTGCTGCAGGGTGCGGATACCGGCTCGCCGATCGTGGTGTCGGGGCCGGAGTCGTCGGCGGCGAAGAAGCTCACGGCCATCGCGGCGCTTTTGCCGGCGGCCGTGGGAGTCGGCGCGCCGGTCTAGCGGCTACAACCCTTACTTCGGGGTCGTGGTCGGGCGCGCCGGAACTGGACGGCGCGCCGTCGCAATCCCCGCGACCGGCGTTGGTGTCTGCCAGCCAGCGCCGCTTGGCACAATCGGCTTGGTCGCGCGACGGGCTGATCCGGTGCCGGCACGCGAGAGGATGGCACCACCCAAGCCAGCAGTGGCCGCCACCCAGGTGATGCCAATGGCTGCCGCCCGTACCAGCAGGGCACTCGTGCTCGGCCCCTGCATCAACGAGGCGATTGCCCACGGGGCCATCAGGATCACGACGCCAGGCACGAGCGCGCGAATCATCGCGGCCCGATCATCACGTGCGCTCCCGCTGCGCAATGCGTGACCAAGCATCAGCGCCATGGCGAGCCAGCCGAGGGTGATTAGTCCGCCCAAGGCGATTGGCGCCGCCACGAGCACAAACGGCACCAGCAAGATGCCGAGCACCGTCACGCACAGCGCCACAATCGTGAGAATCAAGAGCGGCAGGAATCCCAGCTGTCCCGCAACGCCGACAAGGAAAGCCTTTCCAAAGTCTTGTTCCAGCACGCGCGCGGTGCCGTCGAGATTGCCGGAGGCGAGCACCAGCGCGAACAAGCCAACCGTGAGCAGCATCGCCAGCCAGCCCGCGGTGAGGCGGAGGGCTTCGCCGCGTGTCATCGGTGGGGTCTCGACCTTGGCCACCGTCGCCGGCGCCGCGCGCAGATCACCGCGAACACGTCCGCCTTCGACCACGACGCGTCCGCGCCACGCCGTCGCGCCACCGCGCACATCGGCGCCATCGCGCACGGTGACATCGCCGAAGATCGCGGTGACGTTGCCGAGGACGACGCCCCGGATGTCGGCGTTGCCCTGCACGACCACGAGCGGACCACGCACGGTGTCGCCGACGGCGACTTCATGGTTGCCCCGCACGTAGCGCCCATTCACGGCGAGTCCACCTTCATCAATGCTCAGCGCACGCAACGCTTCGGCCGCGGAGTCGGCGGGAAGAGCGACGCTGCTGACCTGCGCCTGCAACGCCGAAGAGGCCACAATGCCGCAGAGGGCGGTGGCAAACAGCCGAAGGAGATGACGCACGGTCAGCTCCGGTTGGCGCGAGCCGTGGCAGCGAGTCGGCGAAACGCCATCACCGCGACGAACGACGTGACGGCCAGCGCCGCGGCGCCGAGCGTCAGGGCGCCGAGATCGGCACGCGAGGTTGCCACCTCTCGTGCGGTGCCGGCGAGAGCGGTCCAGAGTCCCTTTGAGCCCTGATTGACGATCGTGCCGTAGCTCTGGGTGAGCAGGTCGGCGCGGAAGGCGAACCAGAGCGCGCTTCCGGAGATCGTCGTGGCGATGACTCCCGCACCGGCCACCGCGAGCACCCGCATCCCGGTGCTCTGCGGAACAAACGCGCGGGCCTGTTCAGTGAGCGCGACGTGCCAGGGCTCGATGACCTGCACCTGTGTCATCACGCGGTCGGCGAAGCCGTGGCGCGGGACGAAGTGGGGCAGGGTATCGAGCCGAACGGCGATCGCGCGGAGCGCGTCGAGCTGAGCGCGGCAGTCGTCGCAGGACTCGGCGTGCGCACGCAACGGTGCGACGCCGAAGCCGACGTCGCCGTCGACGAGCAGGTCGAGCTCTTGAGGAAGTAGGTGGCGATGGTTCATTGGTATTCGGTCTCCTGCGCGCCCTACGGGTGAGGTGTTCTGCGGGTTTCAGCGGCGATTCGACAGCGATGGAGGGGGGAGGATGGAGGTTGGTTCGGTGTTATTTCGGTCTCTTTCATCCTCCATCCTCCCACCTTCATCATTCTTTCAAATGCTCCAGCGCCTCGCGGAGCTGGTGTCGCACTCGGTGGATGTAGGTCTTCACGGTACCGAGCGGCAGGTCGAGTGTCGCGGCGATTTCCTCATAGGAGCGGCCCTCGACGTGCCGG
>JANLTT010000259.1:0-3212 GCA_031363115.1 Gemmatimonas sp. | reverse complement strand
ATCCGCCGGCAACTTCTCCAACGCGCGCGCCACCGCCAGCGCCACATACTCCGGCACCGATTTCCGCAGATCCGTCACCGGCTTCACCGGCTCGGCGATGATCTTCATGATGATCTGCTGCGCCGACTTCCCCATGTGCGGAGGCTCGCCCGTGAGCATCTCGTAGAGCACACTCGCGAGGGAGTAGACATCGCTGCGCCCCGTGAGCTCCTTCTCCGCCGTCGCCTGCTCCGGCGACATGTAGTGCGGCGTGCCGAGGCTCATTCCCGTCTCGGTCATGCGTCCGCCAGCCGCTGCACTGAGTGCGAGCGCGATGCCAAAGTCAGCCACCATCGGCCGACCATCGTGCATCAGAATGTTCTCCGGCTTGATGTCTCGATGGATCACGCCGTGGCGATGCGCGTAATCGAGCGCGCCGGCCACATCGATGGCGATACGCAGCGCTTCGTCCACCGAGAACTGCGTTTCGCGATCCAGCTTCGCGCGCAGTGTCTCGCCCTGGATGTACGGCATCACGTAGTACAGGAAGCCGTCGGCGCTGCCGGAATCGAAGAGCGGCAGGATGTGCGGATGCTGCAACGCGGCCGTGGTCTTGATCTCCACCACGAATCGTTCGGCGCCAATCACCGCAGCAAGTTCTGGCTTGAGCACCTTGAGCGCGACCTTGCGGTCATGCCGGAGGTCCTCGGCGAGATAGACGGTGGCCATCCCGCCCTGTCCGAGTTCGTTGAGAATTCGGTAGCGGTCGGCGACAGCAGCGGAGAGGCGTTCCAAGGACATGGTCATTGGCGCAAAGTTCGCACTCGCCGCTGAGGGGCGCCAGCGGAGATTACTTTGCGGGATGTCTCTCGATGCCGACGCCTCTCGTTTCGAACGCCCCCTGACCATTGCCCCCGAGGACATCGACGGGCTCGGCCATGTGAACAACGTGGTCTACCTGCGGTGGGCACAGGACATCGCCACCGCGCACTGGAGTGCGGCGGCCACACCTGAGCAGCAGGCGGCGCTCGCCTGGGTCGCCCTGCGCCACGAGATTGACTACAAGCACCCCGCCCTGCCGGGCGATGCGGTGCTCGCGTCCACGTGGGTTGGCACTGCGGATGCCGTGCGCTTTGAACGCTTTGTGGAGATTCTCCGCGCGCATGATCGCAAACTGCTCGCGGCGGTGCGGACGCTCTGGTGCCCAATCAGTCGCGCGACGGGGCGCGTGATGCGCGTGGATGAAACCGTGCGGAAAGTGTTCTCACGCCCCGCCTGATCTGCTGAACGGACTCAGTTGCGCTGCAGCGTGACCCACCACGGCCACAAATGGCTCTCGGCGTTCGCCTGCGCCGTCACCCACACACCACTGTAGGCGCCGCCGGCAGGCGGCGTGAAGGTCACCGCATACGCGCCACCGGGAAGTTCAGGGAGCGTGAACTTCCCTTGGGCATTCGTCGTGGTGCTCGCCGCGAGCGGACCCAACGTGAGGTTGGCACCATCCTGCGCGACAATCGGGAAGGCCTTCACGGCCACGTTCGCGATGCGTGGTGAGGTGCCGAGGGTGTCACCACCAGTGCCCGGGACATTTGGACCGCGCACCGTACCGTGGAAGTACCCCGGCGCCAATGGTCCCACCGGCGGCGTGAGTGGGTTGCCGGCGCTGTCGAGCTGCCTACCCGCGTCGAGACCGGCAAGCGGCGAGCGACTGCGCGGGCCCGTCGCGTCGGTGCAGGCGACAGCGAGCACCACGGTGATGAGGAGGGTGATCGTGAAGCGCGCGGATTGCATAGGAGGGTCCGTCGTTTGGGACGCGCGGGGGACGCCCTCCGTCGGAGGGCGTGGAGCGCAGGCGCTCACCTCAGCTACCCCGGGGCAAACGAAGACGTCACGCGGTTCGTCACACCGTTCGTCCCAGCGTACGCGACCAGCGCCTCAGCCGTGCACGCGATACTCGCTCTGCACCAGTCCGGTGCGATACGCCTGCGTCTGCACGTGCACTAGCCGCACGGGGTGCAGGTATGTTGGGAGTCGGCTATTTCGTCGCATCAACGGCGTCGCGTCGCCGTTCAAGTTTACGAATCAGCCGGCGCATCGCGACGTCGCGTTTCAACTCGCACTCCCAGATCACCTCGACGTGCCAGCCGGCCGTGCGCAGGAAATAGGTGGTGCGGACATCGCGCGCCTGGTTGGCCTCGATCTTCTTGCGCCAGAACTCACGGCGCGTCTTGGGCCACTTGGATTTCACGCAGTCATGGTGGTGCCAGAAGCAGCCATGCACGAAGACGACGGTCTTGAGGCGCGTGAGCACGAGGTCAGGGCGCCCGGGGAGATCACCCTGGTGCAGGCGATACCGAAAGCCGGCGGCGTGTACCGCGCGGCGCACGAGCATCTCGGGCTTCGTGTCCTTGCCGCGGATGGCCGCCATGATGCGACTGCGGACGGCGGAGACTCGGCCTCGGGGCATGACTCAACCTAGCCGCCAGACTGCCTCACTGGCGGCCCCGTTCGATATCAGCCAAGATCTCCTCGATGTCACCGGTCGGACCGTTGACCCCGGCGGCCTCCCGAAGGATTTCCAACTGCTGAGCCAGGCGAGCCTCACGTGCCGATTCCAGGGAGGCGCGAAGTGCTCGGGAGGCCCACGCGGCGGATGACTCCCCGAGCCGCGAAGCCACGCGCGCGACTTCCGCGAGTTCCTCCGCCGACAGTTCGACCTCGATTGCGTGTGCCATGACGGCTGCTCCTGAACTAATCAGCCACGAGCTCAAGCTCGGGCTCGGTTATGGGATATTTCTCTGGGCGGAGCAGGCGCGGAACAAGCTCCTTCGCGATTGCTCGAACAACGGGTACTGCAACCGAGTTGCCGAACTGGCGATATGCCTGTGTGTCAGAGACGGGAATAACCATCCGCTTCCCGGCTCGGGTTTCGAACCCCATCAGTCGGGCACACTCTCGCGGAGTGAGTCGCCGAGGGTTCTTTCCTTCTTGGTGAATAAGAATCTCACTTCCGTCCTTGTGATACCGAGCGGATAGTGTGCGAGCCACATCATCTGGTCCAAATACTGAGCACCCGAAGCCGTTCCCCTTCTCTCGGTGCTTCGCTGCGTACGCCTGCAGGTACTGCCAGAGGTGATCGCTGAGCGTGTACTTGGGATTCACGACTGTCCGACCGCGCACCGAAATCGTGTACGGCGCTTCCGGTTCCTCATCGACGGAGTGCAGGATGTCTC
>JANLTT010000255.1:0-8273 GCA_031363115.1 Gemmatimonas sp. | reverse complement strand
GCGAGGCGAGGTTGATCAGGTAGGAGTCGTGCGCGTTGGTGAAGCGCACGCCGGTCTTGGCGAGTTCGGCCTGGAATGCCGCCACGTCCTCGGCGGAGAACTCCTTCTCCTTCCACTGGTTCGCGACTTTGGTGAAGACCTGCATGGCGGTCGCGCCGATCTCGACGGCGCGCGCAGGCGTGAGGGCGATGCCACCCGCAGCGGAGATGTGCGCGCCGAGCGGGGCGTCAGCGACCTTCTTCTTCGCTGCCATCACCGCTGTCTCCTGAGCCAGTCGAGCGGGTCCACCGGTCGCTGCCCGTTAGGTCGAATCTCAAAGTGCAGACGCGGCGGCATGTCCGGATCGGCTTGGCCAACAGTTCCGACCACATCGCCCTTCTTGACGCGCTGTCCCTTCCGCACGCGGAACTCCCCGAGCGAGGCATAGGTGGAGTAGGCGCCACCGCCGTGCTGCAGGATCAACACGTTCCCGTACGTGCCCGCGGGTTCAGCGAAAACCACTTCCCCATCCGCAATGGCCTTCACGCCGGTGCCCATCGCGGCGCCAATACCGATGCCGTTCCACGTGATAGATGTGTTGTTGGCACTGATGACGCGACCAAAACGGTAGAGAATGTTGCCGTCTACGGGCCAATCAAGGCGACCGAGATCCGCCGTCGTGAGCGATCCCACCGCTCGCGGCGTCCCTGTACGCCCGCCCGCCGCCTCCGTACGACGTCGCGACTCTTCAAACGCGGCAATCACGTTGGAGAGCCGTTGCTCGTCTCGCACGACCTGCTGCAACCGTTGCTGCGCCGAACGCGACTGCGCCTCCACCTGCGCCAGCGAGCGACCACGCTGCAGGTCGAGTCGGCGCAGGCGCGCCTCTTCATCGGCCTTCTCGCGGCGATTGCTCTCCACATCCGACTGCAGCCGCACAAGCAGGAAGCGCTGTGAGGTCACCTGCTGGTTGAGCGACTGCACGCGCTCCAACAGCGCACGGTCGCGCTTGGCCACGAGATGCAGATACTTGTACCGCCCCACCAACGCGCCAAACGACTCTGCCGAGAGCAGCGCCTCGAGCGTGTACAATGGCCCGCGCTTATAGATCTCGTTCACGCGCCGCCGCAACGTCGCGCGCTTCACCGCCAGTTCGTCCTGCGTCCGAACGAGCGACGAGTTGACCGTCGTGACTTCCTCGAAGAGCGAGCTCAGTTGGTCATCGAGCGAGCGTACGACCCGTGCGGTTGCCCGCGCCTGCCGCTCAAGGTTCTGTCGCTCGGCCGTGATGTTGCGCGCACTCGACTGCAGCTCGCGCATGCGGCGCTCCAGCGTCGCCCGTTCCTGCCGCAACCGCTCGAGCTCGCGCTGCTCAGAGCGAATACGCTCGGCAGCGCGCTCGGCCGACGGTGGCAACGTATCCGACCGTTGCTGCGCGCCGAGCTCCGGCGCGGCCCCGACCAATGCCACGAGCAACGCCACGGCGAGCGCGAGTCGCCGCATCACACCTTCCGGAGGTGGCGTCCCACGGCAACGGCGCTGCCGAGCAGGCCGAGCAGTGCGCCGGCGAGGACGCCCGCCACCGCGATCTGCGGGTCAAACCAGGTCACTTCCATGACCCAGCGCCCGGTGAGTTCGGCGGCGACCCAAGTGAGCACGAGTGCGAGAATCCCGCCGAGGGTTCCCTTGAGCACACCCTCAATGAGAAAGGGAGCGCGAATGAAGCCATCGGTCGCGCCCACCAGCCGCATGATGACGATCTCGCGGCTGCGCGCGAGAACAGCCATGCGGATGGTTGAGCCAATGATGATGAGCGCGACGAGCGCGAAGGTCACGCCGAGTGCGATGCCCGCGCCGGTGGCGATGTTGCGGAGGCGGTACAGATTCTCGACCCACTCCTCGCCAAAGCGCACGTCATCAATGAAATCGTACAGCCGCAGGCGGCGCGCGACATCCCGCACCGTTTCCGGGTCGCGAAGCCCGGGCTTGAGCCGCACTTCGATGCTCGCCGGCAGGATGCCGGCATCAAAGACGTCCTCAAACTCCGTGAGCTCGCGGCGGGCGCGCTCCAGTGCCTGTGCTTCGGTGACGAGCCGAACGCTTGCCACCTCAGGAAAGAGCGCGACATCACCCACTGCCGCACTCGTGGCTTCCGGCGACGTGCCCTCGGCCACGAAGGCGCGCACCTCGACGCGGTCCTCGACCTGCTGCAACGCATTGCGCAGATTGAGCGCGACAAGGCCAAACAATCCAAAGGCGAAGAGCGAGAAGGCGATCGTCGTGACCGACAGCGCGCTGAGCACCGGCGAACGCTGGAAGGCGCGGAGTGCTTCGCGGAAGGCGAGTCTCACAGCGTCCCCTCCTGGTTGTCCGCGCCCGAGTCGTAGACGAGCCGTCCCTTGTTGAGTTCGAGCGAGCGCAGCCCGGTGTCGCGCACCAAGTCCAAGTCGTGCGTCGCCATCAACACGGCGGTGCCTGCCGCATTGATATCGCGCAACAGCTGAAAAATCCCGCGCGTCGCGCGCTCGTCGAGATTACCGGTCGGTTCGTCAGCGAGCAGGACGAGCGGGTCATTCACCAGCGCACGCGCAATCGCCACGCGCTGCTGCTCACCGCCGGACAACTCGTGCGGCAATGCCGTGCCCTTGGACGAAAGCCCGACCTGCGTGAGCGCGCGCGCGACCCGCGGAGCGATCGCCGCATGCGGCGTGCCCGTCACCTCAAGGGCGAAGGCGATGTTCTGTTCCGCCGTGCGATCCTCCAGCAGACGGAAATCCTGGAACACCACGCCCAGCCGCCGACGCAGGCGCGGAATCTCGCGCGGCGTCATCGTCACCGAACTCTTGCCGTCCACCCGCACCTCGCCCGAGCTCGGACGCTCGTCAATGTAGACGAGCTTGAGGATCGAGCTCTTACCGGCGCCGCTGGGGCCTGTGAGAAAGGCGAACTCGCCGCGTCGCAGATGAAACGTGACCTCCTCGAGCGCCGGTCCACCGCGTGTGTACTGCTTGGAGACTCTGGTGAAGCGAATCATCGCATCACTTCAGGGCCTGCTCGATGTCGGCAATCAGATCATCGGCCGATTCGAGCCCCACGCTGACGCGCAGGAAACCATCAGGGATGCCAATCTCCGCGCGCTCCGCAGAGGTCATCTTCGCATGCGAGGTGTAGCGCGGCTCGCTCACAAGGGTGTCCACGCCGCCGAGGCTCGGCGCGTGCGTGACCAGCTTGAGCTTGCGAAGGAATTTATCGGCCGACTTGCCGCCACCCTTGAGCTCAAGCGCCAGCATGCCGCCGAAGCCATTGAGCGTCGCCTTCGCCACCGCGTGGTCCGGGTGCGACGACAGTCCCGGGTAGTGCACGCGCGCGATCTCCTTCTTCTTCTCGGCCCACTGCGCAATGGTCATCGCCGTCTCGTTGGAGCGCTGCACGCGCACATCGAGCGTCTTGAGTCCGCGCTCGAGAAGCCAGAGCGCGAAGGGATCCGGCGTCTGACCCCAGAGCATCTCCTTCTGGAGCACTTCCTCGATGTATGGCTCGGAGCCGCAGACGACGCCCGCGAGCACATCGTGATGGCCATTGAGATACTTGGTGGCCGAGTGAATCACGACATCGGCACCCCACTCGAGCGGGCGGTAGTTCACGGGGCTCGCAAAGGTCGAGTCCACGACGAGCGCGACGCCGGAGTTGCGCGTCACCGAGCTGATGGGGCGAATGTCGAGTACGCGGCAGGTCGGATTGACCGGCGACTCGACGAAGATTGCGCGTGTCTCCTTCCGCACGTGGCGACGCCAGACGCGCTGCTCCCACGGATCCACGAACTGCACCTCGATCCCCATCCGCGCGAACTCCTCGGTGAGCAGGCGATGCGTGCCGCCGTAGATGTAGCGTGAGCAAAGGAGGTGATCGCCGGGGCGCAGCAGCGCCAGCAGCGCCGATGCGGTGGCCGCCATGCCGCTGGAGAGCACCAGCGCCGACTCGGCCCCCTCGATGAGGGCGAGCCGCTTCTGCAACCGGTCCGCGTTGGGCGTGTTGCCGTAGCGCGTGTACTTGAGGCCTTCGGCCGTACCCGGCATCTGAAAGTGGTTGACGCTCTGCACGAGCGGTTCGACCACCGGTTCGCCAGGCGTATGCGGGCCGCGCGCGCCGTGAATGGCGAGTGTGGCGAGGGCCGGGGACTTCGGCTTTGTCGGCATGATGTCAGGCGAGGTTCGTAGTGAGAACAGGGCGGTGATCGATGTCCATCTTCACCAACTTCACGATCTCGGTGACGGTGAGGCCGCCGAGGTCGCGCACGACGATACCGCCGCGCGGAAGGGAGTCATCGTATTCCACCGGGGCGAGCTCATGCCGTCGCGGTCCGTAGACCCAGACGAGCTCGCCGTGGTCAATCAATCGCATGATCGCGTCATCGGGGCGAATGCGGACCAAGGGGCCGCGTTCGGGGTCGGAGCGCTTGGTGGCAATGAACCCGACGATCTGCAGCGGAAGGAATGCGCGGCTCATGCCGTCGCCGTCCCGAGCGGCAGGAAGCGCTCGGCGTCACGACGCAACAGTCGCCGACGGGCAAGGCTTTCGAGCAACGCACGGCAGGCTTCATCCGGCACCCCGGTGTGCACGGCAACCGTCTCGGGAATCGCCGAGCCGTGCGTCATTACGAGGTCCCAGCAGCAGCGTTCATCGTGCGTGACGGCGCCGACGAGCTTTGTGGAACCCTCGAACTGCACCACCAATGCGAGCCCATGCGTCTCGAGCACCGCTTCGATTGTGTCGAGGTGATCTTCTGAGATGCCATGGAAGACCACGTAGCCCGTTTGCTGCGAATGGTCGCGCGAGAGCGGCATGATGAGCTTCGCCACAAACTCGTCGGCGCACGAGCGATCGAGCACGCCAATGCGCGAGAAGTCGAGGAACACGACCGTGCCGTCCGCCAATCCCGCGATCTGATGCTCGATCACCGTGCGCACCACGGCGCCGGTGTGTCGCGTCACCAAGTCGGAGAAGTTCCCCTTCACCGAGGACTGGAGCGCGGAGCGCACGTCGATAAGCGTCACGTCTCAGCCACCTTCTCGGGGATGATGATCTGCAACTGCGCGCCCGGGAACGGGCTTAAGCCTTCCTCGCGCGGGAGGCCGTCGTTCCACGAGGCGAGCAGACTGATGCGCGCGGTGCCGCTGCGAATGCTCAGGCGTCCATCGTGGCGATGCGCGTAGCTCTTGATGCCCTTGAGCCCCTGTCCGCGCCCCGGCTCCTGATAGCGGCTATGTCCCTGCGTCAGCGCGGCCTCAAGGGCATCGCCATCGCTCCAGCGCTCTCCGGCGATGGCGCGCGCACGCGAGGTCTCGAGCGAGGAGCGAAAGCCTTGGCCGGCATCGGCCACGGAAATCACCACCACCCATCGCCCGACGCGACGCTTGGTCCAGTTGTACGCCTGCACCGCGACCCATCCGCCGCGCCCGGCGTGTTCGACCACATTCTGGCAGGCCTCGGAGAGCGACATCGCGAAGCCCATCGTCGCGCGCGTTTCGAGATGGAGCTTGGTGGTCAGGATGTGCGTCGCGCGATCCTTCACGCGCTCCACCACCGCGTGCACGTCTTCGCTCTTGGCGATCGGCGTGACTTCCAGCACGGTATCACTGTCCTGCGCCGTGCGCGGCTTCAACACCGTCCCGCGGAAGGTGTAGAGTTCCTCGGCGTACTGGAAAAACCGGGACCGCGCCCAGTACGACTGCACCGTCTCATCCGTCGGCGGGGCGAAATCGGGCTTCTCAACCCGCGACTGCGCAAGACAGAGCAGGGAGGTCAGTCCCGCGGGGGTCGCAAAGCGGCAGTGACGCGCGTCCACCAAGACCTTGGCGTCGGGCGCCAGCGGCGCGAGCTGTTCGAGCACCTGCTCGAAGCCCGCCTCGTCGAGGGTCGCTGGCACGTTGATGACGGCAGTCACAGCGGGTGCAGTTCTCCGCGAAGATGGTGGGCGAGTCCCGTCGCCCCACGATGATCCACATTGCGCGCCGCCGCATCGCAGGCAGTCCGCATTGAACTCTCCAATGTATCACCCGCGACAGAGCGGGAGAACCATGTCGCGCCCCACACATCGCCGCATCCCGTCGGATCGCCCGGCCCGGGGCCCCGCGTCGGCGACGCCGGAATCAGCGCGGTCCGCAGCGGCCGGCCAACCCCGGCATCCTCGAAATAGACGACCCCACGCTTGCCCAGGGTAACGAAGAGCGTCCGGACCCCCGCGTTCAGGGCCGTCGCGGCGAGTGCCAGTGGGTCGCTTGCCAGCATCGCGACTTCATCCTCGTTCACCTGCAGCACGTCGAAACAGGCGCACCAGGCCCCGACCTCCGCAAGCGGTCGCAGCGTACGCAGCCCCGACGGCTCCAGCCCCAGCGTCAACGAGTGCAAATCGCAGTAAATCGGCCCCTTGAAGTGCTGCCGAATCAGCTGCGCGGTCGCGAGATCGAGCTCGAATCCGCTTATCAGGTTGATGTACAGCGCGTCGATGTCGCGCAGGAGGGGCTGCAGGCCGGCCCAGGTCCAGCCGGGGACGCCGCCGCTCAGCACCTCGCTTCGCCGCTCGTCAGAGTGGTAGCGCAACTCCACTCGGTTGTTGCGATACGGCACCTCGATGGGGGCCGCATCCGGGGCAATCCGGCGCAGTCCGCGGAGATAGTCACGCGCCTGCGGTGCGAGATCGCTCCCGACTTTCACCAGCGGCACCAGCTCCCAGTTGCTCGGCAGGGCGGCGTCCGCTGCCGCGAGCGCGTACGTGATGCCGCCCCACTCCTCGATGGCAGCGGCGCGGACATCGCGGCCATGAATGACATCCCACACAAAGGTGCCAATCACGCCCAAGCGCTTGCGGCGCCCGGTCGCAGGGGCGCCGGTCGAGCCGGTGCTCACATCAGGGCCTGACGCTGGGCAAAGGTCGCAATCGCGCCAATCACGCCGGCGTTCGGCAGAATTCCCGGGACAATGCGGCAGGCGTCCACCGCCGGCTTGAAGGCGCGGCGGCGCACCTCGGCGCGCATCGGCTCGAAGAGTGCGTCGCCCGCCTGCGTCACGCCGCCCGCGAGCACCACGACTTCGGGATTGAAGGCGTTGAGCAGATTCGCCACGCCAATTCCCAAGAAGCGCGCGGTGTCGCGCACCACGTCGATGGCAATTGCGTCGCCATCCTTGGCGGCGGCGTACACCTGCGCGGCCGTGAGGAGCGAGAGATCGCCACCCACCAGCTGCGGCAGTGAGCTCACCTCACCACCGGCCAGCGCTTCGCGCGCCCGTTCGGCGATGGCCGATCCCGAGGCATAGGCCTCGAGGCAGCCGTAGTTGCCGCAGCCGCAACGGCGACCGTTGGAATCAATCGTCATGTGCCCCAGCTCGCCGGCCACGTCGCTAATGCCGTGGTAGAGCCGCCCGTCGAGAATCAGGCCACCGCCAATGCCCGTCCCGAGCGTCAGCCCGACCACGTGGCGCGCTCCGCGAGCCGCACCGAGCCACCACTCGCCGAGCGTGGCGCAATTGGCATCGTTGTCGAGCGAGGCGGGGAGGCGCACCGCATCCTGCACGCGGTCGCGGAGCGGGAAATCACGCCAGCCGAGATTCGGCGTGAAGATCACCACTCCCGTCTCACGGTCGAGCGGCCCTGGCGAGCCAATGCCGACGCCAAGGCAGTGGTTGCGCGGGGTGCCGAGCGCGGCACTCGCCTCCGCAATCACACTTTCGATTTGCTCGGCGATGCGGGCCACCACGGCATCGGCGCCGAGATCGGCGCGCGTGGGGATGCTGCGCATCCCGAACTGGCGCGAGCCGTCCGAGGAGGTTGCGCCGACCACGAGATTCGTACCGCCGAGATCAACCCCGACTATAAAGTGGTCCGGGGAGGGGGAGGAGGTGGCATGAGACATGGCGGGAAATCTACTCTCTCCTTGCGTCCGTGCATCGTGGGTCGCGACCTTTCCCGCCGATGCGGATCTCCGTGATTTTCAGCACGTATGAGCAGCCGAAATGGCTGGAGAAGGTCCTGTGGGGGTTCGAGACCCAAACGTTTCGGGATTTCGAGGTCCTGATTGCCGATGACGGCTCCGGACCGGCCACGCGCGAGATGATTGAGCGGGTGCGCCGCGAGGTCACCTACTCCATTGTCCACGTCTTCCAACCGCACGAGGGGTTCGGCAAGTGCCGCATCCTGAACAAGGCGATTGCCCAAGCCACCGGCGACTATTGTTTCTTCACTGATGGCGATTGCATCCCGCGAAATGACGTGCTCGCGGTGCATGCGGCCAATGCGA
>JANLTT010000224.1:0-29696 GCA_031363115.1 Gemmatimonas sp. | reverse complement strand
AATTATTCAGTAGATAGAAACAGACGGCTCGCGCGCCGTTCCACATTCGCCCCTTCGCAGATGCGTTTCACCATCACTCGCGAGAAGCTCCAGGAAGGTCTCGCCGCGGTCGCACCCGCGGTGCCGTCCAAGACGACACTTCCCGTGCTTGCCAATCTCCTCGTCCAAACCACGGACAAGGGCATTCGCATCTCGGGAACCGATCTCGACATCGCAGTGAGCACGGAAGTGACCGCCGATGTCGAAGCGGCCGGCGCCATCACGATCCCGGCACGCAAGCTCAGCGAAATCGCGCGCGAGCTGCCGCCCGCTCCCGTGCGCATCTCCGCCACAGGCGATCAGCGTATCACCCTCGAGTGCGGTCGTGCGAAGTTCAAGCTGCTCGGACTTCCGAAGTCCGAATTTCCGAGCTTTCCCGCCGTGCAGTTCGACAAAGCGGTGCGCATTCCCTCGGGCGATCTGCAAAAGTTGATTGGGCACACTGCCTTTGCCGCGAGCACCGAGGAGAGTCGTCCGATTCTCAATGGCGTTCTCTGGGAACTGCGCAGCGATCTCATGCGCATGGTGGCCACCAACGGCCATCGCTTGGCGAAGATGGAAGTCCCCGTGAAGTCCTCGCAGAAGTCGGATCTCATCATCCCGCCCAAGGCGCTCGAACAAATTCGTCGCCTCTTCCCCGCCGAAGAGGAACTCGAAGTCGCGCAGGGTGAGAACCACCTCGGCTTCCGCTCGCCGTTCACCTCGGTCTTCACGCGCCTGATCGAAGGACCGTATCCGGGCTACGAGCAGGTCATCCCGAAGGACAACGACAAGTACGCGATTCTCGATCGCGCGGCCTTCACCAGCGCGCTCAAGCGCATGAGCACGATTGCGTCCGACCAGACGCATCGCATTCGCCTCTCGTTCAACGCGGGAATGCTCAAGTTCTCCGTCAGTACGCCGGACCTCGGCGAGGCCCAGGACGAACTTCCCATTCGCTACGATGGCGATCCGCTCGACATCGGCTTCAATGCCGCGTATCTCCTCGAGATTCTGCGCTATATGCCAACCGACGAAGTGCGCATGACCTTCCGCGCACCGGAGCGCGCCTCGACGCTCGAGCCCGAAGGGTGGACCGAGCCGGGCAAGTATCTCTGTCTGCTGATGCCACTGCGCCTGGTTGACTAACCGCAGCGCTTAGCACAACCTGGCACAAACATCACGGCGCCCTGAGTTCGCTCAGGGCGCCGTAATCGTTAGATGGCTCTCTTGCGTGAGCGCCTGCGTACGACGGCGTCCCACGAGCTGCAGCGTGAGCACCGCGGTGCCGTCCCCGCGTAGCACCGCACCGTTCGCGAGGGCAACCTCAAGGCGCATCACGCCCTCACCATTGCCCGTGATGCGCACCGCTTCGCCGAACTGACGCCCGGCGCCGGCGAGTTGCTGCGTCGAGCGGCGATCAATCATCACCACCACGGCGCCTGCGCGGAGCACCGCCTCGCGCACGGTGAACACCCGCATGCTCGTCACCACGAGGGGAATGCTGTCGCGCAACACGGTGTAGGTGGTGGAGTCGCGCCATGTCGTTCCCGGCTCGAGCAGGCTTGGCAACCCAAGCCAGCTTTCCTGCCAGCCCTGCGCCGCCGCCACGTTGGCCGCGGAGCAGGCCGGCGCACTCGCGCTGCAGAGCGCCGGCACGGCCCCGCGCGTCGGCGTTGCGGCCAGCTCGAAGACGTCCCCAACGCCCGGTGGCACGCGCCAGGCCGTGTCCGGTGCCAGCCGCACCGCGTATCGCGTGACGCGCACCGGCAACACGGCGCCGGAAGCAGCAGCAATCGCAGAACGCGCGTCATCGCCCCAGGTCACCACCAACTCACTCGCCACCGAGTCCGTTCGAATCACCGAATCCACACGCGACGTGAGCGAAGCCGTCACCGCAATGCGCTGCGTCCGCGCCGCCCGCGCATTGCCGAGCCGCCAAGGGGTCGCCAAGAGATCAACGGGCGCACGGGCAACAGGAGCCGCCTCCGGCGCGCGCGCGGCTGGTACGGTGCCACCACACGCCATCATCGCCGTGACGGTCGCAGCCACGAAGGCCATGCTCCGCGCTCGCAACGGCAGCGCGTGGGCAGCAGGAAAAAAGAGGCGTCGCATCATGGCACTAGGAGAATAACAAACTCGCATCGCGAAGCAGAAGAAAGGAAAAAGGAGAAAGGAAGAAGGGAGAAAGAAGAAGAGCGGAGCAGAGCGCCCAAGCGCTCCACCCCGCCCTCTTTCATCCTCCATCCTCCATCCTTCATCCTAAAGAGAGAGCGGTCCCGCCTATAAGCCGGGTTCTGTCAGAGCCTTACGACTCCGGACGATCATTTCTCTCGGTGTACGGTCGCCCGCACACTCTAGCAGCCAACCCGCGGCGTCTTCATCGCTGAGGACTGCAACTCGCCGCCTATTTGGCCTTGCTCCCACTGGGGTTTGCCATGCCGTCTGCATTACTGCCGACGCGGTGGGCTCTTACCCCACCTTTTCACCCTTACCTCCGCTTGCGCGAAGGCGGTTCGTTTTCTGTGGCACTGTCCGTCACACACTCTCATGTGTGCCCAGGCGTTACCTGGCAGCGTGTCCAAGGAGCCCGGACTTTCCTCGGCGCATCATTTCGTTGCGACGCGATCGTCCGGCGGGACCACCCGTGCAATCTAGTCCTTTTTGCACGGTTTCGCGGTGACAGCACAGCACCGGCCGTGCTGCACGGGTGACGGGGTGATGACCTCGCGGGTGCATCCTCTCCCCGTTCGCCAGCGCCCATCGCCCGTCCACCCGCTGCCGCCACGAGGCTCCCATGCTGAACGCATCATCCGCACTCCCCACGCTGCAGGCTCCCGTCATCACCGTGCTCGATCCCGAGGAGCGCGCCCGCGTCGATGCCGCTGGCGAAGGCATCTATCGCGCCATTCATCGCGAATGCCTCGCCGACGCACTCGAGGATCTCAAGCATCGCGCGGTGGGTGCCATTCTGTTGGGCGTCGTGCGATGCGGCCATCAGCTCGATCGGCGCGTCGCGTCCGTAGTGCGCGAGTTTCCCTCGGTGCCCACCGTGGCCCTGCTCGGCGCACAGGCCCCCACCGCCGAAGCGCTGCTACGCATCGGCAATGCCGGCGTGACGCGATTGGTGGATGTGCGTATGCCCGCCGGATGGAGTCAGCTGCGCCGCATCATGGCCTCCGAGGCCGCACGCACCGCCGACCGCAACGCCCTCGCCTGCATTCGCGAGGAGCTCGCGCCCATCTCCGAGGACACGTGGGTCTTCTTTGAGGCGCTCTTTGCGGCGAGTGAACACAACGGCACTGTGCAGGCGCTCTCGCTGCGGCTGCAGCTGTTGCCGAGTACGCTGATGAGCCGGTTCTTTCGCGCGAAGCTGCCGGCACCGAAGCGCTATCTCGCGTACGCACGCCTGCTCCGTGCGGCGCGACTCTTCGCCGATGCGGGGCATTCCGTGTCGGATGTCGCCAATGCGCTCGAGTTCTCCTCGCCGCAAAGCTTCAGTCGCCACGTGCACTGTCTGCTCGGCGTGTCCGCGACGGAATTCCGGCGCACCTACACGGAAGCGCGCATGCTCGAGCACATGCTCGATGAACTCGTGCGGCCACATCGCACCGCGCTGCGCGCACTGCGGGCCCTCGCGATTCATCCCGGCATGCGTGCGATTCCGCCCTCGGTCGCTGATCGGCGACCGGCACTGCACCGGCGCGCCGGATGAACGTGCGTCGTCGGTGTTACACCAGCCGGTACGCCAGCCGTGACGCCAGCCGTGACGGCTGGTGTAACACCGGCTACGCCATCCGCGCGACGATCTCGGACGCGAGCACCAGCGCCTCGACCTCGAGTCCCGCGGCCTGGATGGCTTCACGCCCTCCCTCCTCTCGGTCCACGACCGCGAGGACGCCCACGACCGTTCCGCCCGCGGCGCGCACCGCCTCCACCGCGCGGAGCGCGGAGCCGCCGGTCGTGATCACGTCCTCCACAACGACGACGCGATCGTTCGCCTCGAACGCTCCCTCAATCACCTTGCCCGTGCCGTGCGTTTTCGCTTCCTTCCGCACGGTGAAGGCGCGGACCGGCATGCCGGCGAGCTGGCTCGCGTAGGCAATGGCATAGCTCACCGGGTCGGCGCCGAGGGTGAGGCCGCCGATGCTGTCGGGATGCCAGCCACGCTCGCCAATCGCGTGCAATCCCAGCGGTCCGATGGACGCGAGCCCCTCCGGGTACATCGTCGTCGGACGACAGTCGATGTACAGGTCCGACTGCCGGCCTGAGGCAAGGGTGAAGGTGCCGCGACGCGCGCTGCGCGCGGCGAGGAGATCGAGGAGACGAGTGCGAGGATCCATGCGGTCAGGCTACTCAACCATGACGGGCCGGTCAATGCATACGCCGCGGAAGCAGCAGGAGCACGGGGTGGCGCGCTGCTGACCTGGTTCCTGCTCGCCGTCGGCGCGCTGGCCTTCGTCGCCTTTTTGCTCTACGAGCGGGAGCGGCGCCGCCGCCTGCGCGAGCGTAGCCTCGAACTCGAGCATCTCTCGTTCGAACTCGCACGCGCCAACCGGGCGAAGTCGGAGTTCCTCGCGAACGTCTCGCACGAGCTGCGCACGCCGCTCGCGGCGATCGTGGGCTTTGTGGACCTCCTGCGGGACGGCTCCTACGGTGAGCTTGGTCCGCGCATGGTCGGCCCCGTGGAGCGCATCCAGGCATCCGCCGAACACCTGCAGGCACTGGTGGATCAAATCCTCGATCTCGCCCGTCTCTCGGCCGGCCGTCTCGAGGTGCATCGCGAGCCCCTCTCGCTGCGGGCCTTCGTGATTGATGTCGCGGCGGAGGTGGAGCCGCTCATCATCGAGAAAGGGCTCGCGCTCTCGATCCAAATCCCGTCCACGCTGCCGCGCCTGAGCACCGACCCCACGCATCTGCGGCAGATTCTCGTGAACCTGCTCGGCAACGCCGTGAAGTTCACGCCGAGCGGGAGCATCACGTTGCGGGCGACGCTGGTGCCCGATCCGGCGCGGTTGCTCGATGAGCGCGCGGCGCGGCAGCGGCCGCTCCTCGCTGCGGGGGGCACGTGGGTGGCGCTTCAGGTCGTGGATTCGGGGATGGGAATCGCCGAAAAGGATCAGCAGCGAATCTTCGACGAGTTTGAGCAGGTCGATCCGGGTGCGCGCTCGGATTCGGCGCGTCGCGGGACGGGGCTTGGGCTCACCATCACGCGACGGTTGGCGCGACTCCTCGACGGGGACATCACCGTGGAGAGCACGGTCGGGAGCGGAAGCGTCTTTACCTGCTGGCTCCCCGTGGACCCGGCCCTGCGAGCGGCGCCGTAGCCTCCAAACAGGCCCAGAAATAACTTCGGGCGCCTTAGCGCCCGAAGAGACCCTTCATCTTGGACATCAATCCCCCGCCCCCGGCCTGCACCGGGAAGGGGTTTTTGAGCGACTCACCCAGCGCATCCCCAAAGGCCACGACGTTCTCGTAGCGGTCCTTCGGGAGCTTCGCGAGCCCCTTCATCACGACCAACTCGACCCCGTCGGAGAAGACCATCTCTGGCTTCGCCTTGTTGAGCGCGATGGGCGGCTGCGAGAGGAGCTGCGTGAACATGTCCCGCGGGGTGCGCGCCGTGTATGGCAGCGTGCCGGTGAGGAAGAGGTAGGCCATCGTGGCGAGCGAGTACTGGTCCGCCGCGGGTGAGACAACTTCGCCCGAGAGAGCCTCGGGGGCGACGTACATCAGCGTGCCAACAAAGAAGCCTGCGCGCGTGAGGCGCTGATCGGGGGTCGTGTCCGTGGAGGTCGCGATCCCGAAGTCGAGCAGCTTAACGGTGCGCGTCTCGTGATCGTACATCACGTTGTCGGGCTTCAGGTCGCGGTGCACGATGCCGGCCTCGTGGGCGGCAAAGACGGCACTCGAGATCTGACTGATGACCGCGGCGACTTCATCCGGCGGGAAAGGGGCGTTCCGCTTGGAGTAGCTCTCGAGGAGCTCACCGGCGGCCCATTCGATCACCAGGAAGGGGAGGCCGTTCTCCTCGCCCGTCTGGATGGTCCGAATGACGTTCGGGTGGGTCACCCGCGTGCCGAAGTTCGCCTCGCGGGTGAAGCGGGTGACGGCGGTGCGGTCCTGGCGGAGCTTCTCGCGTAGGGCCTTGAAGGCCACGGTCCCGTGTTCCGGGTGCGTGGCACGATATACAGTGGCGGTGCCGCCTTCTCCGACGCGGTCGAGAAGGGTGTAGCCGCCCTGCGTGGTTCCAACGAGAGGGTCACGAGTCACGGGGCGAAGCTACCGCGCGGAAAGGGCGCATGCAAGCACCGCGGGCGCACGAAAACGCGACAGTGTTTCCTCTCGACGACCCTCTTCGGGGTGCTGGTGTAGATTACCTCCCCGATCCTCTCGTCCCGCGAGCACGATGTTCGAACCCCGACTTCAGACTTCGGTCCGCCGCTTTCTTTCGGTCGCCCTCCTTGCGGTGACCGCCGCGTGTTCGTCGGCGCCGCGTGAGCCGGCCGCGCCGCGACCCTCGGGTCCCGGCATCCAGCGCGACCTCCGCAACATCTCGTTCGATCCCGCCCCCCTGTATCGCCAGATGGGGATGATTGCGCGCGGACTCCCCTTCCCGGTCGTCGGGCGCGTGGGCTTCCTCGCCTCCAAGGTGCCTGACACCACGCACGTGGTCCTTGGCTTCTCTTTCTCGCCTGCCTCCTTGAGCTTCACGCGCGAGGCCGACAACCGTTTCCGCGCGACCTACGCCGTCGGCATCGTGCTGGAGCGCAATGGCGAGCGGGTGAAGACGATCGACGCCACGGAGTCCGTGCTGGTTGGCACCTTCCGCGAAACGAGCCGCAGCGACGAAAGCGTCATCTTCCAGGAGTTCATGGACGTCGCACCGGGGGTCTACACGATGACCGTCTCGCTGCGCGACGTCGGGAGTCAGCGTGGCTTCCAGGAAGTCGTGGAGATGACGGTTCCCACCTACGGGCCCGGGCGCCTCTCGACGCCGATTCCCGTGATTCAGGTGCTGCCGCGCATCGGACGCGATTCGATTCCCTTCGCGCTCATCAGCCCGCGCGCGACGGTCGTCTTTGGTCGGGACAGCGTGGTGCCGATCTACATCGAGAGCTACGACGAGACCGATACCGCCCTGCTCCTCCTGGCGCGCAACGAGTCGGGGCGCGTGCTCTGGTCCGATGCCGTCACGATCACGCCGGCGCGAGGGCTCTCCGCGGGAGTCGTGGAAGTACCCATCACGCGACTGGGCATCGGCGTCTCGCAGCTCTCCTTCGTGCGCGAGTCCGGCGGCGATACGGCGAGCACCTATGTGTTCGTCGGCTTCGGCGATGATCTCCCAATCGCGCGCTTCGAGGACATGACCGCCTTCCTGCGCTACTTCGCCTCGCCGCCGCGCCTGCAAGCGTTGCGCGACGCACCCGAGGAGGAGCGCCCCGCGGCGTGGGCGCGCTTCATGCAGGAGACGGACTCCACGCCGAACACGCCGGTCCACGAAGATCTGCGTGAGTACTTCACGCGCCTGGTGCGCGCGAACAATCGTTTCCGCGAAGAGGGCGTCCCGGGTTGGATGTCCGATCGAGGACGCGTGTTCGTCGTGCTCGGCGAGCCCGACCAGATCCTCGAGCCGCAGGTGCAGGACTTCCAGCGGAATCGTCAGCAGCTCTGGGAATACCGTCAACAGGGACTGCAGCTCGTCTTCTTCGATCAGACGGGCACGGGACGTTGGCGGCTCACGCAGACGAGCGAAGTCCGCTTCGAGACGGAGTTCCGTCGTCGGTTGCGGTAGGCGCGCGGCGTGCGCGCGCCTATCGGCCCCACGCTGCGCGGCGAACTCGCGCGAAAGAGCATCCATCTCGCCACCGCCGTCTTGCCCATCGCCTGGGCGCTCGGCGTCGTCACGGCACAGCAGGTGCGAATTGCCCTCAGTGTCGCCGTCATCATGGCCCTCAGCGTGGAGTTCGCGCGCTACCGCGACGGCGCATTCAGCACGGCGTTCACCACACGCTTTGGCGCGATGCTGCGCGTGCACGAACGCACCGCACTCTCCGGGGCCACGTGGCTCGCCATCGGCATGTGGGGCGTGGCGATGCTTGCGCCGGCATTCGCCGCCATCGCTGCACTCTGGGCAGCCGCGGTTGGTGATGCCGCCGCCGGGCTTGTTGGGCGCGGCGTGCAACGCCTTCGCGGGCGCACCAATAGCGCGAAGAGCCTGAGCGGCAGTCTCGCCGCCGCCGCCATCACCGCCCTCGGCATTCTCTGGCTCACGCCGGCTGCCCTTGGCGTTGCCCTGGCCCTCGGTGTGGTCACCGCGCTCGCGGAGTGGCCTCGTGGTCCGGGCGATGACAACGTGCGCGTGGCGTTCTCGGTGGCAACGGCGGCGGTCCTCCTCGGTCTTCGCTAGGTTATCGCCTATGAGCACTCCAGGTCGTCCGCGGCTGTACTTGATCGATGGCTACGCCCTTATCTATCGCGCCTTCCACGCCCTCGGCGGCGGTGCGCCCCTGCGCAACGCGCGCGGCGAAAACACCGGCATGGCGAAAGGGGTCAGCGACTTCGTTCGTCGGTTGATTGAAAAGCACAAGCCGGAATATCTCGGCTGGGTGAACGATGCTGGCTCGTCAGGCCGCGAGGAAATGCTGGCGACCTACAAGGCCAATCGCGTCGCGCTGCCGGATGACGAACAGCAGGACTTCGACACCGGCGTCGAACGTGTGCATCAGATCCTCAAGGGGTACAAGATTCCCACGCTCGAGCTCGACGGCTTCGAGGCAGATGATGTGATTGCCACCCTCGCGCCGCAGGGCGTTGCCGCGGGGCTCGAGGTCTGCATCGTCTCCGGCGACAAGGACCTCCTGCAGCTCGTGCAGCCCGGCACCTGGGTGCTGAACCCGTGGCATGGTCCCCCGGGGCGCACGACCGAGAAGTGGTACGGAATGGAGAATGCACACGAGCGACTTGGCGTTCCTCCTGAGCGCGTTGTGGATTATCTCGCGCTCGTGGGCGACACCGCCGACAACGTTCCCGGCGTGAAGGGAATCGGCGACAAGGGCGCGCTCGCGCTGATTCAAAAGTGGGGCACCGTTGAGGAGATGATTGCGCACGTCGAGGAGATCGAACCGACGCGCACGAAGAACGCGCTCCTCGGTCAGATTGCCGAAGCGAAGCTCTCCAAGCAGCTCGTGACGCTGCAACAGGACCTCGCCATTCACCTCGACCTCAGCACGTTGGTGCTAGAGACGCCCGACTGGGCCGCACTGCGTGACCTGTTTGTGGAGCTCGAGTTCAACAGCGCCGCGCGCACGGCCGCCGTGAACGCCGAGGGGCCAAACGCCGCGGGGGCGAGTGGTGCGAGTGGTGCGAGTGGTGCCGGTGGCGCTTCAGGCGATGACGAAGCGCACATGGTCGCCGCGCGCGCGGCCCGCGCGGTGATTCCGGGCACACCGGACGCCGTCCCCACGGACTATCGCGTCGCGGACACCCCCGAGCTCGTCGCGCAGGTGATCGCCGAGTCACGCGCGGCGGGCATGATTGCGGTGGACACCGAGACGGTGCTTGATGCCGGTGCGCCACCCATCATCACGCCGATGCGCGCGAACCTTGTGGCGATTTCCATCGCGACCGCACCGGGCAAGGCGTGGTACCTGCCGTTCGCGCATCGCACACCGAACTCGGCGCAGGGCGGGCTCGCCCTCGACGATGCGCCAGTCACGCCCAAGTCCAAGAGCAGTGCGGCGCCCAGCTCGATTGCCGCGCGCCTGCTTGCCGAGGGACCGCAGCCGGTGGTGAATCTCCCGCCGCTGATGGGGGCGGAGATGGCGCCGTTGCGCGCGCTGCTCGAGGACGCAGCGGTCAAGAAGACCGCACACAACGCGAAGTATGATCTCCTTGTGCTGCGGCGCACGGGCATCACGCTGCGCGGACTCGATTTCGATTCGATGCTCGCGAGTTATGTGCTCGATCCAGGACGCCGCTCGCACGCGATTGATGCGCTCGCCGTGGAGTTTCTCGGCGTTGCCATGACCGGCTACGACGAGCTCTGCGGCAAGGGAAAGCAACAGATGCCATACGCGGAGGTGCCGATCATCGCCGCGCGCGACTACTCGTGCGCCGACGGCGACATCGCGCTGCGTCTGCGTGCGCTGTTCGAACCGAAGCTCGTCGAGCACGAAGTCGCGCCGCTCCTCGGGGAGATTGAAATCCCCCTGGTGGGCGTGCTCGCCGAGATGGAGTGGGCGGGCATCACGATTGATACCGCGTGGTTCCGCTCGCTCAAGACCCGCTTCGAGGCCGCACGCCTCGAGCTTGAGCGGCAGATTCACGAGGAGGCGGGCGAGACCTTCAACATCGCGAGCAATCCGCAACTGCGGACGATTCTCTTTGAGAAGCTCGGTCTCCCCATCAAGAAGAAGACGGCGACCGGCCCGAGCACCGATGCGAGTGTGCTGCAGGAACTCGCCGACGAGGGGCATACGCTCCCCGGACTGCTGATGGAGTATCGCGAGCTCGCGAAGCTCGAGAACACCTATCTCGATACGCTCCCGGTGTTGGTGAATCCGCACACGGGGCGTCTGCACACCTCGTTCAATCAGACCGTCGCCAGCACGGGACGGCTCTCGTCCAGCGATCCGAATCTTCAGAACATTCCGATTCGTCGCGAACTCGGCAAGGACATTCGCCGTGGCTTCATCCCGCGCACGGGGTGGCAGCTGATGGCCGCGGACTACTCGCAGATTGAGTTGCGACTCCTCGCGCACCTCTCGGGCGACGAGGCGTTTGTGGCCGCCTTTCGCGCCGGTGGTGATATCCATCGGCAGACGGCAAGCGTGATCTTCGGTGTGCCGCTTGAGTCGGTATCGAGCGAGATGCGCGCGCGCGCCAAGACGATCAACTTCGCGACGATCTACGGCCAGGGCGCGCACGCGCTCTCGCGACAGCTCAAGATCGAGCATGCAGAGGCGAAGGCGTTCATTGAGACCTACTTCGAGCGATTTGCGGGCGTCCGAAGGTGGCTTGATCGCGCGGTGGGCGAGGCGCGGGAGAAGGGCTACGTCGAGACCATCTTCAAGCGTCGTCGCTATATCCCCGAGATTCACGACCGAAACTTCAATACGCGCGCCTTTGGTGAGCGGCTCGCGCAGAACTCACCCATCCAGGGCTCCGCGGCTGATCTCATCAAGGTCGCGATGATTCGCATTCAGGCTGCGCTGGAGGCGAGCGGTCTCGCGGCCAAGATGCTGCTGCAGGTGCACGACGAACTCGTCTTCGAACTGCCGCCAGCCGAAGAGGAGGCGCTGCGGGCCCTCGTGGATCGGGAGATGACCGGCGCCGTGCAGTTGGCGGTGCCGCTCGTCGTGGATATCGGCACCGGCGAAAATTGGTTGATCGCTAAGGCGTGATTCGGCGCCCCGGGTCCGCGGGGCGGAGTGTTGCAGGGTGCGGCAATCTGTCCACTTTTGCCACGGCGACGCCGGGGGTTCTTGCGTGAGATGTCTTCTCTAAGTACCTATTGGGAAAGCCTTTAGGACTTTGTTCCGCCTTCGGCCCATCCCTTGCACCTCGCCAAGTGTCTGGCTCGGATGCACTGCCTCGTCCGTCACGTTCCGATGTGAGACGTATCACTTCTGTTAGTAGCTGGTCACCGCCTCCCTTCCTTTGGTGTCTTGATGGCCCCTAGCACGCGTCGCGGATTCACGCTGATCGAGTTGCTCATCGTGGTGGTGATTATCGGGATTGTGGCGGCCATCGCCATCCCGAAGTTCAACAACACGAAGGGCAAGGCGAACGCCGCGGCGTTGCGCTCGGACCTGCGCAACCTCGCGAGCGCGCAGGAAGCGTATTTCTACGAGAAAGCGGCCTATGCGAATTCGCCGAGTCTCCTCAAGATGAATTCCTCGCCTGGTGTGATTCTCACCATCATCTCGGCGTCGGCGTCGGGCTGGTCCGCGAAGGTCACGCACCCGCAGTCGTATCCGCTGACCTGCGCGATCTATACGGGCACGGTTCCGTCGCCGCCGTCGCCCGCGACGGCTGAGGGGCTGGTCGCCTGTCAGTAAGCCTGCGGGCGAAGGAAGTGTCGTGACCGAGCACGAGTCCGCGGCCCCACTGCCCCCGGCACTCTTTCCAAAAATCCCGCCGCCGAAGGACCCTGCCGCACTCCTTGAAGGCTGGGTTGCGTTTGCCAAGCGCCGCGAGGGTATGATCCACGCCATGGATGGCGGGCTCTGGATGCACTATCACACCTGGTTCGACCGGCCGATGGCGCACCTTGTCTCGGTCAATCGCGACGCACTGCTGGCCTGGGGCGCGCGCGTCGGCCTCCCCGCCGAACGGTTGCAGTTCCATCCGCTCAAGGATCCGCGCGACGCACAGGTGCGTGATGCGTGGCACTGGGATCTCGCCGGCCCCTACCTTCCGCCGCGCCCGCGCTAGCCGGAGGCGATGAAGCGCAGCTAGGTGCCGAGCCGTGCCGGCGCGCGCGCACGTCCACGCAGCGCCGCGAGCAACACCAACGTCAGCAGATACGGGAGCGCGAGAAAAAGTTGGTAGGGCAGCGCCAGTTCGAGCGACTGAAAGAGATATTGCAACGCGAACGCGCCACCGAACACCAGCGCCGCTCCAGCGGTCCCCAACGGCGACCATCGCCCAAGCACGACGATTGCGATCGCCACGAAGCCGCGCCCCGCGCTCATCCCTTCGTTGAAGCCACCCACCTGCGCGAGCACGAGTGTACCGCCGCAGAGTCCCCCCATTGCGCCACTGAACAGAATGGCGCTCCAACGCACCCGATCGACGGCGATGCCCGCCGCGTGTGCCGCGTCGGGTGATTCTCCCGTCGCGCGCAGGGCGAGTCCCGCATGCGTCCGCGCCATCCACCACGCGAGCAGCGGCACCAACAGATACAACGCATAGGTCGCGAGCGGCTGCGCAAAGAGCACGGAGCCAATCAGCGGCAGCTGCGAGAGACCGGGAATCGCCACGGGCCCTGTGGTGGGGAGCGAAGCCGCCGGGCCCGCAAACATCGGCAGCGTGCGATGCAGTGTGCCGGTGAGTCCGAGCCCAAGGAGCGTGAGCGCTGTCCCCGTAATGATCTGGTCGGTCTTGAGCGTCACGACAAAAAGCGCAAAGACGCTCGCCATCATCATCCCCGCGAGTGCTGCACCGAAATACCCCGCGCCCGCGCCGCCCGCGGCTCCCGCCACCGCCGCGCCAAGACACCCCGCGATGATCGTGCCCTCGAGTCCGAGATTGATCACGCCACTGCGCTCGGCGACCAACTCGCCCATGGCCGCAAAGGCGAGCGGAGTCGCTGTGCGCACCGCGGCTTCCAGAAACGGCACCAACACGAGTTCGATCATGCGCCGTCCTTCGCCACGGGCGCCACACGCGCTGCACGCAGCTGCTGCCGGCGCGTGAGCGCCAACACGCCGAGCAACAGTGTGGCCGTGATGATCTGCACGGCCACCGCCGGAACGCCGGCTTCGCGTTGCATCGCCGCGCCGCCGGCCTCGAGTGCACCGAAGAACACCGCCGTCACCACCACCCAGCGCGGATCAAGGCGCGCAAGGAGTGCGACGGCAATCGCGGTGTAGCCGTAGCCGGGCGAGAGTCCCTCGTACAACGCCCACGTCACGCCTCCCACTTCGGATGCCCCGGCGAGTCCGGCGAGCGCACCACTCACGACAAACACGCGCGCGCTCAGCGACTCCGCGTGCACGCCCCCCGCACTCGCCGCGGCGCGTGCGCCGAGTCCGATGGCGCGAATGCGAAACCCCAGCGCAGTGCGCGCAAGCACATACCACAACAGCACCGCCATGCCGAGGCCGATTGCGAAACCGAGGTGCAAGCGTTGCCCCGGAATCAAAAACGGCCATTGCGCCGCCACCGTGAACGGCGATGACATCGGATACACCTTCGTTGGCTCCTGCAGCGGCCCGCGCACAATCCACCCAAGCAGGGCGAGCGCGATGAAGTTGAGCATGATCGTGCTGATGACTTCGAGCACACCGAAGCGTCGGCGTAACACCGCGGCCACTCCCGCCCACGCGCCGCCGCCCGTCATGCCGGCGAGCAGCATCAACGGAATCACGAGCAACCGCGGCGCGTCGGGAAGCTGCAGCGCCACCACCGACGCGCCAATCGCGCCCAGCAGCAGCTGTCCTTCCGCCCCGATATTCAGCACGCCGGCGCGAAAGGCCAACGCCACGGCGAGCCCCACAAAGAGCAGTGGCGTGGCGCGCACCAGCGTGGCCGACCAAAACGCAAAGGCCGAACCGAAGGCCCCGTCCCAGAAAGCGAGGAGAATCTCCGTCATAGGTTCGCGCCCAGCAGTGCGCGCGCGTACACACTCCGGTCGCTTGAATCCGCCGGCGGCGCGACCTCGGTGACCGTGCCGGCAAAACACACGACGATCCGCGTCGTGAGGGCCAAGACTTCGTCCAGATCGGTCGAGCAGACCACGGCCGCACCGTTCTCCTCTTCCGCCACCGCACGCAACGCCGCCAGTACACGCGCCGCGGCGCGCACATCAAGTCCGCGCGTGGGATTCTCCGCGACAATCGCCTGCGGCGCGATGCCGCGCTCGCGCCCTAAGACAAACTTCTGCTGATTCCCGCCGGAGAGTGTCGCGAGTGCAGCGGAGGGTCCACTCGCACGCACCTCGTACGACGCGATGACCTGCGCTGTCTCCTTCGCGCGCGCGCGCCAGTCAATCGCGCCATGTAATCGTCCCGCCTCAGCGAGCACGAGATTCTCCGTCGCGGACATGGCGGGAATCACCGCATCGTGCAGCCGATCACCTGGCACAAAGCCCACGGGCGCGGGATGTACCACGCGTCCGCTCGTTGGGGTGAGTCGGCCCGCGAGCAAACGCAGCAACTCCGCTTGTCCTGAGCCCTCGACGCCGAGCACGCCGAGTATTTCTCCGCGACGCACGGTCAGTGAGGCGTTTGTGAGACGCGCCACGCCGGCTGCATCGCGCCACGTGACGCCATCCAGCGCAAAGACAATTGCCGCCGTGGGGTCCGCACTCGGCAGCGGTGCCGCGTCACGAAATACATCGCTTCCCATGATGGCTTCGACAAGCGCGTCTTCACTCACCGCATCACGCGCGGCGGCGAGGACAGTGCGTCCCTGTCGCAGCACGGTGACATCGTCGGCCACCGCGAGTGCTTCGCGCAGCTTGTGCGTGATCAGCACGACGGTGCCACCATCGTCGGCGAAGCGACGCATCCACTTGTAAAGATCCTCGCTCTCCGTTGGCGTGAGCACCGCCGTGGGTTCGTCGAGAATCAAGACCTGCGCATCCTGTGCCAATGCGCGCACCAACTCGGCGCGTTGTTGGGCGCCAATCGGCAAGTCGGCGACGCGCGCGGCGGGGTCAATCGCGAGTCCCGTGCGCGTGGCGACATCGCGCACACGCGCCGCGGCTTGCGCCGGATCAAATCGTCCGACGCCACCAAGGGCCGCATTCTCTGCAACGGTGAAGGCGGGCACGAGCATGAAGTGCTGATGCACCATGCCAAGCCCCGCGGCGATGGCCTCGCGTCCCGATCGGAAGCGCACCTCACGACCGTCGCGCAGGATGGTGCCGCGGTCAGGCTGCACGAGACCGAAGGCCACGCGCATGAGCGTCGTTTTTCCCGCGCCGTTCTCCCCGAGGAGGGCGTGCACGGTCCCCGTGCGGATTTCGCAACTGGCGTCCGCGAGCGCGACGGTGCCGCCGAAGCGCTTGTGGACCGCGCGCAGGCTGAGCGCGGCCGGCGCGCTCACAGGCCTGTCGGCGCGTGCAGGAAGGTCCACGGCACGTTGAAGCGCGCGCTCAGGTGTGCAGCCAGCGCACTGACCCCGAGCGTCTCGGTCGCATAGTGGCCGGCATAGATGATCACCAGGCCCTGCTCTTCCGCGTCCACCGCGCTCCAGTGCGGTCCTTCGCCGACAATCAACGTGTCCACGCCGGTCTCGTAGGCTTCGCGCAGATTGCTCACTTGCGCCCCGGCCCCGGAGCAAATCGCAAAGCGGCGCGTGCGGTGTCCTGCCGGAATGCGTGATGCCACGGTGTGGTGCCCGAGCGGACGCGCCCATTCGGTGACGCGTGCAATGAGGGCCGCCGTGTCGAGGTCGGACTCGCCGCGCACGCCGCAATGGATCTGTTCGTGCCGCGCGAAGAGGCCAGTCACGGTGAGCCCGAGCTCGGTGGCGAGCAACGCCGAGTTGCCGAGGGTGGCGTGGGCATCGAGCGGGAGATGCGACGAATAGACCGCGATGTCGTGCGTAAAGAGCGCGCGGAGGCGTGCTTCGTGCGTGCCGGTGATTGGGCGAAGCCCGTTCCAGAAGAGTCCGTGATGGACCAACAGGAGATTGGCGTCGGCCGCCGCGGCGAGTTGAATGGTGTGGAGCGAGGCATCCACGGCGGCGGCGATCTTTCGCACCGGTCCGTGATGGCCCACCTGCACTCCATTCAACGCCGGGGAGTAGTCGGGGGTCGTGGCAGTGGCGAGCATCTCATCGCAATGCGCGGCGATGCTCTGCAGGGTGGGGTGCGCGATGGGCTGTACCGCGGGAGGCGTGGTGGCGACGCTCACTTGGGTGCCGTCAGCACAGGGCCGCGGCCGTCAACGAATGCCTGCCGCACTGAATCCACGCGCGCGAGCATCACCGCATTGAGTGCCGGAATGGCCGGGTTCGCGACCCACTTCACGACCTCGCTCTTGGTGTCGAAGCGCACCACGCGCGGCGCGAAGGTCCCGGCCTTTACGTCACGGGCAATGAGCAGAAAGGCGCGGGGGACGTCAATGACTACCGATCCCAAGGTGGACGAGGGGGCAATGGCGTTCTGGTCGGCATTCGACCCGACAATCCAGACCCCGGGATTCTCGCGCACCGCTTGGAAGATCCCGAGCCCGGCGGCATCCGCATTCTGGAAGATGACGTCCGCCTTTCTCGCGATCATGGCGAGGGCCTGCTCCTTTCCAGCACCGGCGTCCTCCCAGTTGCCGATGAAGGCACTGAGCACCGTGATCGTGGGATCCACGGCGCGCGCGCCGGCAGCGAAGGCATCGAAGCTCGCTTTCACCGGTGGCAGCTCGGTGCCGCCGATTGTGGCAAGCACCTTGGACTTGGTCGTCGCGGCGGCGACCATCCCGGCGAGATAGGACGGCTCATCGAAGGCAAAAGACATGGCCGCGATGTTCGGGCCGGTTCCGGTGCCGCCGGTGGTCACGAAGTAGGTGTTGGGGAACTCGGGTCCCACTTGCTGGGCGGCATCTTGGAACTCAAAGCCGTGCCCAAAGACGAGGCGGTAACCCCCCGCCCCGTACTGCCGGAAGTTCTCGGCGAACTCCGCAGGGGTTCGCGTTTGGACATGCCGAATCTCCGCGCCGACGCTGTCGCGGATGTATTCGAGCCCCGTGTAGGCGGAGGCGTTCCAGGACTGATCGGAGATGGGTCCTGGCGTCAGCAGGGCGACCCGAAACCCTTGTGAATCTTGGACTTTGGGGGCTTCGCCTCCACAGCCAATGACGCCCAATGCAAGGGTGTGGATAACACTGACAAGCTTCACGACATTACGCATACGTTACATGCCCAAGTGTTGTAATAACAGCAACTTAGATTCGTGTAGTAAACATGTGTTCAAAACCCACATTTTCTGTGGATATCGCAAAATTTCAAGTCTGACAGTGCCGTGTTACTGCGCCTGTACTGCCGCACAAACGACCGCACATGTGACCGCACATGTGACCGCAGATTCGATCGCAGATGCGACCGCTCTTTCTGTTAGCCGCCGCTGGCGCTCGCGCGATGCCCCTCGCGGCCCGATCCGGCGCCACCAACCAGCGCAATCTCTGTCATCTTCACGGCACCGTTTATCCGAGCGCCCTCCATCACCACAATCGACTTCGTGTGGATGTCGCCATTGACCACCGCCGACGACTGCAGCTCAAGACGGTCCCCGGCCTGCACGTTCCCGTCAATCACGCCACCCACCACGACCTCCTGGGCGGAGACGCTTCCGTGAATCGCTCCCTCGCGGGCCAGCAGCACCTGTCGGGCCTGGCGTACGCTCCCCTCGATCGTGCCTTCCACCTTGAGCACACCGGTGCAGTCAATGTCGCCCGAGATGGTCGTCCCCGCCGCGATGATGGTCAGCATCGACTCGGTGCCCGGGGCGCGCGCGGCTCGGCGCTGCGTGGGTTCGTCCTTTCCAAAAATCGCCATCGGAGTGCTCCTGAAGATGAAAGGGCCGGTGTTCAGCGGCCCGGGGGTTTTGCCGGCGGGCTGACGGCGGGCTGACGGCGGGCGCCAGTATCGGTGACGGCAGCCGCGGCCTGTTGCGCGGTCGCGGCGCTGAGCATCCGCTGCACTTGGTCGTAGCGCGACTGCAGCTCGGTCAGAGTGGCAGACAAAGAATCGAGGCGAACGGCATCCTCCTCGAAGCGCGTAAGCTCGTGACGGAGGAACGGCACCTGGGCCGCCTGACTCGCCAGCCATCCCCACGAGACCACGCCCACGACATACGCAAACAACATCACGCGCGAGGTCACGATGGACAGCACACGGACCTGCCACGGCTTCACCACATAGTGCCGATGCGCGAGCCCCGCCTCGCGATGCAGGTGCACGAACAGCGCCCCACCCTCGGCATCGAGAATGTGACCGTGCGCATCACGCGCACCGGTCGCGCGCACCGGTCGCGGCGTTCCCTTCACGCGGACCGCTCGACGCCAAGCAGCAGCTCGAGGAGTCGCTCAAAATCCTCGGCGTTATAGAACGGAATGCGCAGCTCACCCTTCGCGGACTTTCCGGACTGCAGAATGCGCGCGTCGGTTCCGAGATGCTTCCGCAGTTCGTCTTCGAGGCGGCGGACTTCCGCGCTGCGGGCGTCACTCGGGGTGCCCTGCTTGTTTCCGGCGCGCGGCTTTGCCTCCGTGCGCACGCGGTGCTCGACATCGCGCACCGAGAGTCCCTCGGCGACAATCACGCGCGCGAGATCCGCCATCTTCGTCGTGTCGCCCAGTCCGAGCAGCGCGCGTGCGTGGCCGACCGTCAACGCACCATCCCACACGAGTCGGCGAACGGAGGCCGGAAGCGCCAGCAGTCGCAGCGTGTTGGCCACCGTCGAGCGGTCCTTCCCGACGATGTCCGCGACCTCCTGCTGCGTGAGCGCGAACTCGCGAATCATCTGGTCATAGCCCTCGGCTTCCTCGATCGGATTCAGGTCCGAGCGCTGGAGGTTCTCGACCATGGCGAGGGAGAGCAACAGCTTGTCATCGACATCGCGGACGACCGCGGGAATCTCGGTCCAGCCGAGTCGCTGCGCGGCACGAAATCTCCGCTCACCGGCGATGAGTTCGAAGCCGTCGCCGCGCGGGGCGGGGCGGACGGTGATGGGCTGCAGCAGTCCGCTTACGCGAAGTGAAGCCTCGAGATCGGCGAGTTCTTCTTCGCGGAACTCCTTGCGCGGCTGCAGCGGATTCGGGCGAATCTTTCCGAGCGCGAGCAAGCGATACGGGCTGGCCGACTCGACCGATTCCGCGGCCTGCGTTGCGAAATTCGCGGAGGTGCGCGGGGGCTCCACGTACGGTGCGCGCGTGGGGGCCTTGGCGATCAGTGCCTCAAGGCCTCTCCCGAGTCTCTTGCCTTTGTCGGTGCTCATGGATTCTGTGGGCTGCGGATTAATTACAAGTGCTTGTGGGGCAATGACTTATAAGGTGTTGACAGCGAGAGACACACACGCTGTTATTGCATAAGTCGTTGTGCTGCAACTATTTAGAATGCTTTTCGAGGAGTTCTTGCGCCACATTCATGTACGCCTGTGCGCCCACCGAGGCCACATCATATAGAATGATCGGCTTGCCAAAAGACGGTGCCTCCGCCAGGCGCACGTTGCGCGGGATCACCGCATCGAAGACCTTGGCGCCGAAGTACTCCCGAGCATCCGTCGCCACCTGGCGCGAGAGGTTGAGCCGGGCGTCGTACATGGTGAGGAGGACGCCGTCGATTCCGAGGGACGGGTTCACTCCCTGTTGCACGAGGTGCACCGTGTTGAGCAGCTGGGAGAGTCCTTCGAGGGCGTAATACTCGCACTGCAGGGGAATCAGCAGCGCATCGGCGGCGGCGAGCATGTTGATCGTGATCAGCCCAAGTGACGGGGGGCAATCGATCAAGATGTAGTCGTAGTCGCTCCGCACTCGCTCGAGCGCGCGCCGCATCGCGAGTTCGCGTTCGTCCTCATTGACCAGCTCGATTTCCGCGCCAGCCAAGTCAGGCGTCGCGGCGAGCACATCGAGGTGCTTGAACTGTACCTGATGGTGGATCGCGGAGGTGATACGGATTGGGTCGAGGAGGACTTCGTAGATTGTCTCCCCGATGTCGTCCCGGGCGATTCCGATTCCGCTGCTGGCGTTGCCCTGCGGGTCGCCATCAACCAAGAGGGTCCGTTGCTCCGCCGCTGCGAGTGAGGCAGCGAGGTTCACGGCGGTGGTCGTCTTTCCGACGCCACCCTTCTGGTTCGCGATTGCGATGATTCTAGCCACGTCGGTAATGAAGAGGGGGTGAACCGTCGAATATACCGGTTCACCCCCTTGATAACTAGTCGCGATGTTTCACGTGGAACTTATGAACTGAAAAAGAACGTTTCACGTGGAACGTTTGGCCTGAGATTGCCTTCGCCGGACTCAGTTCCCTACCCGAAGCACCGGAGAATATCCAAGTTAAGACGAACCCACTTAGGGGGCTCCGATCAGCTGAATCCGCATCGTCACGCTTGCCCGGACCTTAATCATCCCTGTGGCAATCGGCGTCTCCGGAGTGCCCTCGGATCGCGCGGCCATCAGCATCGGAGCACGATCGAACATCGGCTGCTCCATTCCGCCGCCAGAGCTCATCTCCAGCACCGGCCCCAGCTTCTGCCCTGCGGCTCGCGCCATCACCGCGGCATCAGCCTGGGCACGGCTCACTGCCGTGGCGAGTGCCTCGCGTCGGGCGGAATCCGGGTTGGCCAGGGTGAAAGACGGACCCGAGAGGTTCGTGGCGCCGGCCGCTAGGGTGGCGTCCACCACAGAGCCGACCCGCGAGATACTCCGAATCTCGACCTCAATGCTGTTTCGGGCCTGGTAGCCCACCACCGTCGGGCGTCCGCCCCCCTCAGGGTACCGGTACTCCGGGTTCACCGTGAGGCCAATCGTACGAATCTGCGCCGCGGCGATTCCTGCGCGCTGCAACGATTCAAGGATCGCCGCGGCAATCCGAGCATTGTCCTGCGAGGCCAGCTGCGAGGTACGTCCGCGCGTCTCAACCGAAACGCTCAGGTGCGCACGATCCGGCGCGACATCCACCTCCTCGCTCGCCGAGACCACGACGTACGCAGGAGGGGTGTGCATCGCAGACATCCCGGCCCCCTGCGCCCCCGCCGCCGAAACCGCGAGCACGCTGAGTCCGAGTCCAGCCACCGCCACGAACCAGGTCGAACGCACCGCCTGCAACACTCGCCCCGCCTGCACCACGCGCATCGAACGCATCGCAATCTCCATTTATGTTCAAAGTGATACTAAATACGCGCCTCTCGCCAGCTCGCGCTCACGAGATACTACACCGCAACGGCGCCGACGTGAGCCTACGGTTGCGCGCCCGTCGCGGTCAGTCGATCCCACACCAACGGCGCATCCACCGCCGTCCCCCCGCGACGCACCCGATACACCGCGCGGCCCGGATAGCGCGACAACACCTCCCGCTCCCGCCCCGGAAGCCAGCGCGCATACACGTTGGAGTCGCGCGCGAGACGCCACGGCGCGTAGAGCAAATAGCCGCCACGATCCTCCGTCACGCGCGCCATGCACTTCGGCGCGTACTGCGCGCCCGGCTGCATCCGCTCCGTGAAATCCGGCGACAGATCGCTCGGCACCACCAACGCGGAATCCGCGAGGAGCGGCTGCAATCGTGCACGCGCCTCGGCGTCGCGCACGCCCGCCAATTCCAATTCCGACAATGCCATCTCGAGTCGGCAGGCATCCACGTGCCGATACAACAACTCCGCATCGCTCCGCGTGATGCCCGCTGCCCAGAGGCGCACCATCAGCTGCGCTCCCCAACTCTCCTGCACGAGCACTACGGCATTCGAGACCTCCGCGGCGACCGCCTCCGCGGCGGGATCAAGCCGCATCGAGCGCATCCCGTTCTGATACGTCGGCGCGCGCACCGCGAGAATCGTGACCACGGCATAGAGCGCGCCCGCACTCAACGCACCCTGCACTCCTCGCCACGCGGGCGACCCGTTGCCCAATCGCGCGCGCATCGTGAGCACGCCGCGCATACTCCACACCACGAGCACCGGCAGCAGCGCAAAAAGAAAGCGCGGTCCGAGATAGAAGCCATCGTGCCAGTAGGCCCAGTAGCCCACAATCACCAGCCCGGCGGACACCAACAGATAGCGATCCATCGCGCGAAGCGGCCGCGCAAACCAGAGCCCAATCGCGGGGAGCAGCAACGCCGGGAATGGCGTCTCGTACAGATACGACGACACCCGCGTGAGATAGAGCGACACCAACTCCACCCCGCGTGCCGGCGTATGCACCGTGCCCCACGCCGCCTCGTGAAAGCCGAGCGCGTGGCCCGCCCCCCACAGCACATCGTAGCCAAAGCGCAACGGATGCCCCGTGGTTTGCGCATTCACCACAAGCAGCGCCGCGACGGGAATCGCCACGCCAACACCGGAGAGCAACCACTGTCCCATCGGCGCTCCCCAAAAACCGCGCCGCGCGCGCCAGCCGAGCCAGAGGCCCGCGGGCAAAGCGAACGCCGCGGCATCGAGCGGACGAATCGTCGCGGCAACGCCGAGCCCAAGCCCAGTGAGCAATCCCCACCACGGCGACGAGTCACTCGCGACCGCGCGCGACAGCCCAAGCATCGCGATGAGCAACCAGAGCAAGGTCGTCGCGTGATTCATGTGCGATCCAAACATGAAGGCGCCGAAGGGTGCCAGCGCGAAGAGCGCCACTGCGCTACGACGAACCGTGCGCGACCACTCGGGCGCAAGCATGGGCAACAGCCACGCAAAGGCGAGCACACTCAGCCCACCGACCATCGGTCCCACCAGCCATTCGGCGCCGAGCCAGACCCCGGGCACCAACATCGCCGGACCACCTGCCGGATACTGGCCGTAACTGCGCGCGCCGAAATCCACTTCGTGCATGATCGCAAAGAACTCGCGCGGCAGGCGCGTTAGGTGAGTGAGCGATCCGCTCGCGTAGTCACGCGCTTGCAGCACGTAGACGATCTCATCAATCAGCAGCGGCCGCCCAGCGAAGACCCACTGCGCAATCACGGCGTACAGCGCAAAGGCACCGAAGGCGATGCCGAACACGAAGGGCGCATCGTGCCCCTCGGCGGTCGCCCCAAGTGTGTCCGTCGCGTTGGCGCTCGCCGGCGTATCGCGCGTGGGAGCACCACTCGCGGCTGCACCGCCCGAGGGGAGATCGCCCGAGGGGAGATCGCCTGCGCGTCGCAGGCGCGACCGTTGCACAAACCAGACCAACGCGCCAATCCCAGCGCAGAGCGCCGTACCGAGCAGCCAATCCTGCAACCGCGCGAAATACGCGGGGTCACTCTCCCCGCCGGGAATCAGCCAGGCGATAGGAGCCAGCGAGCCAATGAGCAGGAAGAGCGCGACGAGGCGCGTCACCACTTGCCGAGCTCGAACATCAGGTTCTGCAAGTCGGAGGGATTCACCCCGGGGATGCTCGCCGCCTCAGCGAGCGTTGCCGGGCGGCGCGCGGTGAGCTTCTGCCGCGCTTCGGCACTTACCGACTTGAGCGCGCCGTACGCCGCATCGGCCGGCAGGGGAATCTGCGCCATGCGTTGCAGTCGCGCGGCCACCGCGCGCTCGCGCACGAAGTAGCCCGCGTACTTGAGCTCGAGATCGGCGGTGCGCACCGCCTCGGGGTGGAGCGACTCCCCAACGCCTGCGGCGGTCAATAAGTCGCGAAGTGCTACTTTTTGACGTCTGGCCACTTCGACGATCGGCACGGCGTGCAGGAGCGGGGTCTCCCCCGCGGCCAGCAGGACCGGATCGGCCTCTGTTGGCGTGACGCTCGTGCCCCGCGCCAGGCGGTCCGCCTCCTGCTCATCGGCGAGGCGCCGCTCCACGAGCGCAATCTCTGCGTCAGTGAGAAGTCCGAACTCGCGTGCCACCGGCGAGAGCCGCGCAATGGCGTTGTCCTGACGCATCGTGAGCCGGAACTCCGAGCGCGAGGTGAAGAGCCGGTACGGCTCATCCACGCCGCGCGTGACGAGATCGTCAATCAGCACGCCGATGTACCCCTGGTGTCGCCCCAGCGTGAGCGAGGGCAACGCAAGAGCCGTTGCGGCCGCGTTGAGTCCGGCGACTACTCCCTGCCCGCCTGCTTCCTCGTAGCCTGTCGTGCCGTTGATCTGTCCCGCGAGAAAGAGCCCCGGCAACGCGCGTGTCTCGAGCGTGGGCCAGAGCTGTGTCGGCGGCACGTAGTCGTATTCAATCGCATAGCCCGCGCGCGTCATCACCGCCTGCTCGAGTCCGCGGATCTCGCGGAGCAAGGCGAGCTGCGCGTCCACCGGGAGCGACGTGGACAATCCGTTCACATAGAGCTCGTGCGTGTCGAGCCCTTCGGGTTCAAGAAACAACTGATGACGCTCGGCATCCGGGAAGCGGACAATCTTGTCCTCGATGCTCGGGCAGTACCGCGGCCCGCGCGTTCCAATGGCTCCACCATACATCGCCGACTCATTCAGGCGATCCCGCACCAACGCCTTCGCCGGCTCCTCGACATACGTGATCCAACAGGGCAGCTGCTCCGGATGGCGCGTCCGATCACCCGTGCGGCGCGGCGTCGGCCAAAAGGCGGACCACGAAAAATCGAAGGCCTCGATCTCCGAGTCCTGCCGCTGCAATACCGCGAAGTTGACGGAGCGTCCGTCGATGCGCGGCGGCGTGCCGGTCTTGAATCGCGCGGTCTCCAACCCAAACTCCGCGAACTGCTCTGCGAGCTCGACCGTCGCGGCCTCTCCCGCGCGTCCGCCGCTCACAGCGAGCCCCGTGCCGATATGAATCCGTCCGCGCAAGAAGGTGCCGGTGGTGATGACCACGGCGCGCGCGGAAAGGCGACGGCCTTCGGTGGTCTCGACGCCGGCAATGCGACCGTTCGGCCCCAACAACAAACGCGCCGCGGTTCCTTGAATTGCCGTGAGTGTGGGATGCGCTTCAATGAGACTGCGCACCGCGCGCCGATACAACCCGCGATCGGCCTGCGCGCGTGGCGCCCACACCGCTGGCCCCTTGCCGCGGTTCAGCATCCGAAACTGAATCGTCGAGAGATCGGTCGCGCGCGCCATCACGCCGCCGAGCGCATCGATCTCACGAATCACCGTGCCCTTGGCAATGCCGCCCATGGCAGGATTGCACGAGAGCTGGCCGATGGTCTCGAGTGCGGTGGTCAGCAGGGCCACGCGCGCACCGCGGCGCGCCGCAGCCACCGCGGCCTCGCTGCCGGCGTGGCCACCACCGATCACGATGACGTCGAAGTTTGAGTCCATAGGGTGCGTGTTCGCCCGCATCCGCCTAATCTACAAGCGAGACCTCTCCCCATAGCCCGTCCTGCAATGCCGCTTCCCCTTCCCGCCGACGCCCCGACCCTGCTCTTCCGAAAGGACGCCTTTGAGCGAGCCGAGTTGAATCGCGCCGCTTTTGATCAGTGGCTGAACCTCACCCCCGAGGAGTTCCGCGTCGAGGGAAGTCTGATTGCGGTCGGGCCGATCTATGACGCCGATGCACTCCAGGCCCTTATCTCCGCGCTGGAAGACAAAGGCCTGGTGTATTTCGACGACTTCTTTGAGATGAGCGGCAACTGGCCCGACTGGGTCACCCTGCTGGCGATGCCGGCGCGCGGCTGACCCGCAGGGCTGAGCCGCCGGGTTGAACCGCAGTTCGCTACTTCAGGTACTTCCGGAACCAGCTGATCGTCTCGGGCCACGCCTTGGCCGCGGCCTCGGCGTTTGCCACCTGATCCTGCGCGCGGAGGAAGCCATGCCCGGCGCCGGTATGGGTGCGCTGCTCGAAGGTCTGACCCCCGGTGCGCATGACGGAATCGGCGCGTGCGATTGTGGCGTTCACGCGCTGGTCGTTCTCGCCGTACAGGCCCAGCACCGGGATGCGCACCTTGCCGATGTCGGCCGCCGAGGGTGATGATCCGTAGTAGACGACCGCCGCCTTGAGTCCCGGTGCGTTGAAAACCGCGTGATTGAACGAGGCCGATCCGCCCCAGCAGTAGCCGACCACGCCATAGACCCGTTTCGCGGCCGGTAGCGACATCCCGTACTGGGCGACGGTCGCGACCATCGCATTCATTTTGTCCGGCGTGACCTTGGCAATCAGGGCGCGGGCATCGTTCCACGCGAGCGAGTCGAAGGTCGCGCCGCCACGCTCGAGCGAGAGCAGGTCGGGCGCAATCGCGATGTAGCCATCCGCTGCGGCCTGATCCGCCACACCGCGCACCCAGCCGGAGAGGCCAAAGATCTCATGAATCACGACGACCACCGGCGCGTTGGTGCGGCGCTCGGGATAGACCACCCAGGCGGCGATGGAATCACGGGAGCCGGGAGCGGTCGGAATCTTCACCCACTCCGCATGCCGTGGGCTGGCCGTGATACGGGCCGCGACATCGAGCGCCCCCGCGGGGACGCCGGTCGCCGGCGCGTCGTCGGCGATGGATCGGGCAGAACAGGCGCTGAGCACGAGCATGGAAGAAAGAGCCAGCAGAGCCAGCGGCTTCGAGGGTCTGGTGCGATGCGACATGAGGCGTCTCCGAGACGGGCGGGAATGCTGCGACCGACGCGCAGAGGCGTCGGGACATGAATGCAAAACGAGGGCAGCTTTCGCCGCCCTCGCCTTAACGTACTGCTGATTCCGAACGTTCGCCGTGCCGAATCGGGCCTGCCTGATTTACCCGCGCGCCAGTTCCGGGAAGAGCTCGCGGCTCTGACGTTCGGCGATCATCTGCCGTACGCGTGCCACAATCTCGTCGGTGGAGGGCGAGTCGGCATACACCTGTAACACATGCGCGCGGATCTCCGCGGCACTCGGCAGATGCGGTAGGTGCGGCATGTGCGGGAGGTGCTCCTGCAACTCATGCCACGCCTCTTCGGCGCGTGCCTGGTTCGCGGCGAGACGCGCGCGCATTTCGATCACCTTGGGATGCGCGTCGAACGACTCGCGCGCATGCTGGAAAGCGACAATGGAACTGGCACGCTTGGCCGCGTACTGCTCCGCCATCTGACGCGACACGCGCTCAAGGACGGCGGCACCAACGCGACGCTCGTTGCGCACGACTTCGCGCGGCGGCTCACCCAAGTCCCAAGTGACGCCGATCCACGAAAGTGCCTTGAGCACGTAGTACGTGAAGTCCACTTCGTACCACCGGAAGCCCTGACGGGTCGAGCGCTGATACGCATGGTGGTTGTTGTGCCACCCTTCGCCGAGGGTAATCACGGCCAGCCACCAGTTGTTGCGCGAGGTGTCACCGGTGACGTAGCGCTGCGAACCATGTACGTGCGCCAGCGAATTGATGAAGAAGGTGCCGTGATACAGCACCGCCGTGCTGGCGAAGAAGCCAATGAGCAGCCCCGACCAGCCATCAATCATGAAGCAGGCAATCCCCAGCACGATGGCCGGAAGCAGCTGATGCTTATCGAGAAAGCGGAGCTCGGGATACTTCGCCAGATCGGGGACTTCATCGAGGCGCGTATCCGCGTGCTTCTGGTCGAAAATCCACCCCACGTGCGAGTAGAAAAAACCGCGCTGGAGCGGCGAGTGCACGTCGTCTTCCTGGTCCGAATGGCGATGGTGATGACGGTGCAGCGCGGCCCACCAAAGGACCGACTTCTGCGCCGAGCTCATCGCAATGAAGGCGAGGACAAACTGAAACGCACGCGAGGTCTTGAAGGACCGGTGCGAGAAAAAGCGGTGGTAGCCAGCCGTGATGCCGAACATGCGCACGACGTACAGCGTGATCGCAAGGATCACGGAGGTCATGGTCACCCCGGTCCAGATGGCCGCGAGGGGCGCCAGGTGGACGAAGATGAAGGCAATCGTGTTCGGGTAGATGATGTCGTCGTGGAACTCAGCCTGCTCGCTCAAAAGATCTTCCGTGTTGGGGGAGAACTGTCGTGAAATCTACCGGTGGCCTAGGCAACCCGGCATCATCGAAGCCCTGCTGTCCTACCTTCTAACCAATTCGTCACGTACGGCTCCATGTGATATACGGGGGAGAAGGGGCTTCCGCTGACCCATCCCACGTGGCCGCCGGTCGGGGTGAACTCGTGTTGCAGCATGGGGTTACCTGCTGCAACGGTTCGGACTTTGTCGAGCACGCTGGCCGGTAGGAATGGATCATCCACCGCTGAGTATAGAAGGGACGGCACGGCGATGCGATGCAAGAACTGCAGGGAGCTGGAGCGCGTGTAATAGTCGTCGGCGCCGGCAAAGCCGTGGACCGGCGCGGTGAAGACATCATCGAAGTCCCAGAAGCTGCGTGCGGACTCGAGACGGGCGCGGTCCACGGGAAGGTTCGGGTGCGCCGCGAGAGCTTCGCGGGCCTTCCGCTTGAGCCCCTTCACGAAGTGCCGGACATAGAAGCGCGAGAAGCCCTGCTCGAGGTGGCGGGAGCCGGCCCCGAGGTCGAATGGGGTGGAGATGGCCGCGGCGCCCCGAATTTCTGGGGGCACGCTGGTTCCCTGCTCACCGAGCCACTTGAGGAGGACATTCGCCCCGAGGGACACGCCGGCGCAGAGGATGGGACTACCGGGGCGTTCCGCCGCGAGTCGCCGAAGAAAGAAATCGGCGTCGGTGGTTTCGCCCGAGTGATACATCCGTGGAGAGGTGGGGATACGACCGTCGCAGGTGCGCCAGACGAGCAGTGCCGCCCCCCAGCCCCGCGCGCGCGCCTGGTGCATCAAGCCCTGGGCGTACTTCGAGAGGACCGTCCCCTCAAGCCCGTGGAAGATCGCGAGCATCGGGGCGTCGGGCGTGGCGGGATCGAGCCGGGCAACCGTCAGCGTGTCACCGTCCGGGGCGGTCCACCGCTCGATTCGCTCGTGCGCGGGAGCGATGCGGCGCGCCAGCTTTGCGTACACGGTCGGCAGATGCGGACCCGGGAGCCACCAGGCGGGGCGAAAAGGCCCCGCATTCGGCGATTGGAGCGTCACGAGGGAGTCGGTAGATTGCATGCTTCTATTAAACGTGCGTGCGGCGCCGGTTGGTGCCCGCACGCTTCGGAATATCAGGGGGCTCGCGGGTGGAAGTGCAGGTCTTCGGAACGCAGAAGCACCAGGAGACGCGTCGCGCGCTGCGGTTCTGGAGCGAGCGCCGCATCAAGGTGCATTTCGTGGAACTCAACGAGCGGGCGGCGAGCAAGGGTGAGCTGCAGCGCTTCGTACAGAAGTTCGGACTCACCGCGTTGATCGACAAAGCCTCACGACGGTATCAAGACCTTGGGCTCGGCGCCGCACGAATTGGCGACGAGCGATGGATGCAGTATTTGGTGGATGAGCCCTTGCTCCTGACCCAACCGCTGACGCGGTTCGGGAGCAAGCTCACCGTCGGGCTCGCCGAGTCCGAGTGGAAGTCCTGGATGGAAGCGGAGCGAAAGGCA
>JANLTT010000194.1:0-4222 GCA_031363115.1 Gemmatimonas sp. | reverse complement strand
CTCGGTCTTGACGAGGATCTGGCCCGCACCCGGCGTGGGGATATCGAGTTCCCGCAGCACGAGGGGCTGGCCGAATCGTTCGACTTGCGCAGCGTGCATGGTGCGCGTCATGAGGTATCCCTCGACACGGGCGATTCATTCACTGCAGATGGGACGGTTTGCGTGTTCATGGGATTCCTTTGCGCCTAGACCGGCGCGGTGAGGTGGCCGCTGCGAACGAGTTTCCTGTTGACGAATTCTTCGATGCCCATGCGGCCCAGCTCGCGGCCGTATCCCGAGTGCTTGATGCCGCCGAAGGGCAGTGAGGCATCGGTCCCGTCCAAGTTGTTGACGAAGAACATTCCGGCATCGACGCGGCTGGCCACCCGCAGGCCGCGTGCTTCGTCCTTCGTCCAGACCGAGCCTCCCAATCCGAAATCCGAGTCGTTGGCCAGCGCGATCGCTTCCTCTTCACCCTTCACGCGGTAGAACGACGCCACCGGGCCGAAGAACTCGTCGCGGAACGCTGGGTTGTCAGGGGCGATGTCGGTGAGGATGGTTGGTTGCATGAACCAGCCGGGGCGGGCGGTTCGCTTGCCGCCCAAAAGCAGCGTGGCGCCACCTTCGACGGCGGCGTCGACCTGCGCCAGAAGTTTCTCCAGCGCGGCTTCAGTGGAGAGGGGCCCGAGCGTGGTCTTCTCGTTCATGGGATCACCCGGCCGCAAGGCTTCGAGCGCCGCCTTGAAGCGCGCAAGGAACTCATCGGCAACGGCCTCGAGCACGATGAAGCGCTTGGCGGCGCAGCAGGTCTGCCCGGCGTTGTACATACGGCCCCAGAAGGCCCAGGGAATCACGCGGTCCAGATCGGCGTCATCGAGTACGATGAAGGCGTCGCTGCCGCCGAGCTCCATGGTGGACTTCTTCAGATTCTGCCCAGCACGTGCCGCCACGCGGCGGCCGGCTTCGACGCTGCCGGTCAGCGCGACGCCTTTGATATGCGGGTCGTCGATGACCCGGTCGGACTGTTCGTGGGAGATCAGCAGGTTCGTGTACGCGCCAACCGGCGCGCCGGCATCGAGCAACAGTTTCTCGAAGGCCATGGCGCATTGGGGCACGCAACCTGCGTGCTTGACGACCAGTACATTGCCGGCCATCAGTTGCGGCCCGGCGACGCGCGCGAGTTGGTAGTACGGGAAGTTCCAGGGCTCGACGCAGAACAGCACGCCCAACGGCGAACTCTCCATATGTGCTTCGCCGCGCTCAGGGTGCAGCGTGGCCGGTGCGAGGAACGACTCGGCGTGTTCAGCGTAATAGGCGAGGATGTCGCCGCTGAACTTCACTTCACCGCGCGCCTCGTCAATCAGCTTGCCCATCTCCAACGTTTGCAACCGGGCGAAGTCGTCTACATGCGCGTGCAGCAGCGCCGCCGCTTTCGTCACGATGGCCGCGCGCTCTGCGTAGGAGGTCTGCTTCCAGCCTTGAAAGCAGCGTTCAGCGGCCGCCAGTGCGTCGTTGAGCTCGGAGTTGCTCAGCTCTTCGAAGCGTTGCAGCAGCTTGCCATCGTTGGGGTTGATGCTTTGATAAGCCATGAAGGCGCGTCCTTGGTCGGGTCGAACTCAGGCGGCACGCCCAAGGGACATACCGCCGCTCAGCGCGCGGTACGAGTCGGAGACATCACTGAACGCAGGATAGCGCCGCTGCGCGAGCCTCTACAATCGCCCGAACGGACTAGCTCGTGGGACTAGGAGTGGTTCTCCCCCACGCGCGCCGCAGTCCGCAGCCCGAGCGCAGCGAAGGTCAGCGTCCCATTGCAGCAACTCGCCGTCACATTGGTCGGCGCGCCGGCGATGAACAGATTCTCGTGGTCGTGCGCGCGGCCGTCACGGTCCACGACGCTCGTCGCGGGATCATTGCCCATCCGACATCCGCCGCCGGGATGTTCCTGCCCGATGTCGCCGGCCGCCGAGGCGTTCGAGATGATCTCACCATCGCCGGCGCGTGCCATGCGTTGGAAGAGATCGCGAATGCTCTGCTCGGTCCAGGCGCGCAGCGCCACCGACTCGGGTGCGTCACGGAACTGCAGGCGCGGCATCGGGTCGCCCCAAGGATTTTTGGTGCTGGTGTCGAGCGTGAGTTCGCTGTCGCGCGCCGACAGCACATCATAGTAGGCACGCACGCGCGCCGTGCCCTTCACGGTGCGCGCGCGCCAGTCGGTCATGAGTGCGTCGCCAAAGAGAAGCGCGCCCGAGTCGTCGCGCAGGCGCGGCTCCTGGCCAAAAGACGACTCCCAGACGCGCAGGTCGTGGCGGATGTACCGATCAAGCGCGCCCGGTCGCATGAACTGCTTGGTGACGAGCGAGTGCTGCGCGTTCACGCCAGGAAAGAGCTTCATCGGCAGACGTATCTGCGCACCGACATTGCGATGACCGCAGAGGTACTTGCCGACGAGTCCGGAGCGGTTGGCAATGCCATTGGGATACGCACCCCCCGCCGAGAGCAACAACAAATGCGGTGTCCACGTGAAGCCGGCCGCGAGCACAAAGCTCTTCGCGCGAATCATCACTTCCTGCCGCGTTCCCTTCGTGGCGTTCGCCATCGCATGCGTGATGCGTCCCGTGCGCGCATCGGCGTGCAACCGACGCACGAGCGTGTCCGTCACGAGCTTGATGCGCCCCACACGGACGAGCGCATCGAACGTGAAATCGGGCGAGTACTTCGCGCCAGTGGGACAGATCGGATAGCAGGTATCGCAACGCTGACACACGCCGCGCCCCTGATACGGAACGGAATTCTTGGAGCTCGGCTGACTCCACATTTCAATCCCCGCCTTTCCCGCCCACTCCCGCAACTGTTGCAGGTTCTGGCTGAGCGGGAGCGCGGGCATGGGGAAGGGCTTTCCGCGCGGATCCATCGCCGCAGGCCCTTGCTCGCCCGCGATTCCCATCCGCTCCTCGGCGTCTTGATAGAAGGGGTCGAGGTCATCGTAGGTGATCGGCCAATCGTCGCCCACGCCGTACAGCGTGCGCAGGCGGAAATCCTCTGGCGAGTAGCGCGGCGTTACGCCGCCCCAGTGCAGCGCGAGTCCGCCGACGTTCATCGAAGGCGAGAAGCCGTACGCGGTGCCGAGCGCGTTCTGGTCGTCGAGATGATCGTTGGGCCACGGCGTCTCGCCATAGTCCATCCAGCGCGTGCGCTTGAGTGCGCGCTCGCGTAGCGGAGTCGAGTGCCCACCCGCCTCGATCACGAGAATCGTCGCGTTGCGTTCGGTCGCGAGCTTCTCCGCCATCAGTGCCGCAGTGATGCCGGAGCCAACAATGCAGATGTCGGCCTCGAGGACGCGGGGCGCCGTCATGCTTCCCCCGTGGCTTCTTGGGCGAGCGGGAGCGGCGGGCGCGACGTCTGGGGGAGCAGGCGGCAGTTGCCCTTCATGATGCGCGCTTCATAGGCGAGATCGGTCGCCTCGCTCGACGCGGCCCAGTGCGCGAGTAGCGCGACGGCGACGTGCGGTGCAGCGAGGGGATTGGCTGGCAGGCGGCTCGTACTGACCCGCGCGAGTTGCGTCTGTACCACGGCACGGCGCAGCGGTACGCCGAGCCGCGCGAATCCGCGCCGATGCTTGCGGCGCGCAAGCAGGTCGAGTCCCGCGAGCTGTGCGTTCCAACCCGGGGCCGGATCGCTCGGCGTGTAGGTGATCTCGGCGTCGCCGTAGCCGTGCATCTCCTCGGCGACTGGCGTGTATCGCGCGAGCCAGGTCGCGAAGGCGGCGATGGCATTGGCGCGCCCGGCATCGCCGAGCATCTCGGGGAGGATGGCGTCGCCGAGCGCGCGGAGGAGCAGGGGATCTAGCGCGCGCGGCGCTGCTTGCGCAGCGCGCGGTGGTGCACCCGACGGCGGCGTTGCGGGGGCCGGAGTGCGCGAGGCACCCGCCGTTCCCTGCGCGAGCGCCTCGGCAGCGCCGAGCCCCGACGCGGTGGCGGCCGCGAGTGCGGCGCGCGTGAGGAAGTCTCTTCGGTCAGTGGTCACGGCCAGATGGTAACGCACCCGAGCGAGGCGCGCGAGTTACGCGAGAGAGTCCCGCGCGCGCCGTCGCACCCGTTCTAAATCGGCCCCAAGAACCGATCGAGCCATGCCAGCGTCTCCTGCACCATCACGTAATACGGGACCTGGTGACCACCGCGCGCGACCACATGTCGTTTCCGATCCTCCGGCACATTCCACAAGGCGAACAGGGGCCGAGCTGTCG
>JANLTT010000187.1:0-8045 GCA_031363115.1 Gemmatimonas sp. | reverse complement strand
TCGCCAACCCCGTCCTTGGTGACCCGCGCGATCGCTTGGCCACACCGCCGGATTGGTTCGCGCCCTTTCGGGAGGCGACTTGGGATGAAGCGCTCGAACTCACGGCGCAGCAGCTCGAACGGCTTCGCGATACACATGGCTCGAAGTCACTCGCCGTGCTGCAGTCCGCCAAGTGTGCGAATGAGGAGAACTATGTCCTCATGAAGATGTTCCGTGCTGGACTCGGCACCAACAACGTGGACCACTGCACGCGACTCTGCCACGCGTCCTCGGTAAGCGCGATGCAGCGCTCCATCTCGACCTCGGCGGCGTCGGGATCCATGCGCGAAGTCGAGCACGGGTCGGGAGTCATCTTCATCCTCGGCGCCAACACGACTGAGAGTCATCCCGTCTTTGGCGCGGCCATCAAGCGGGCCGTGAGGCGGGGCGCGAAGCTGATTGTCGCCGATCCGCGGCGCATCGAGCTCGCGGCGCGCGCGGAGTTTCATCTACAACTGACGCCGGGCACCGATGTCGCGCTCCTGAACGCAATGCTGCACCATATCCTCGCATCAGGGCTCGAAGACACGGCCTTCATTGAGAAGCGGACGAACAACTTCGACGCTGTGCGTGAAACCGTGCAGCGGTACACGCCGGAGTTGGCCGAAAGCATCACGGGGATTCCCGCCGAGAAGATTCGCCGCGCCGCGGAGCTGTACGCGCGCGGTCCGAAGTCGGCGACGCTGTGGGCAATGGGACTCACGCAGCATCACACGGGCACCGACATCGTGACGTCGTTGCTCAACCTGATGCTCGCCTGCGGCATGATCGGACACTGGGGCGCGCCGATGATTCCGATTCGCGGACAGAACAACGTGCAGGGTTCGAGCGACATGGGGGCGATTCCCTTCGCCTTCACCGACTACCGTCGCGTGGATGATCCGGAAGCACGCGCCGATTTCGCGGCGGCGTGGGGCGTTCCGGTGGACCGACTCGACCCCAAGCCCGGGCTGAAGGTCACCGAGTTCGTGAAGGAAGGCTCGCCGGTGCGCGGGCTCTATATCATGGGCGAGAATCCCGTGATCTCCGACCCCGATGTCGCACATGCCGAAGACTGGTTCCACGGCCTCGAGTTTCTCGCGGTGCAGGACATCTTTCTTACGGAAAGCGCGCGCTGTGCGGATGTCGTGTTGCCCGGCTCGTCCTTCGCCGAGAAGGAGGGGACGTTTGTGAATACGGAGCGTCGCATTCAGCTCTCGCGGAAGGCGGTGGAGCCGCCAGGTGAGGCGCGCGCGGATCTCGACATTGTGCTGGACCTCTCGCGGCGGCTTGGCGTCGCGTCGCCGTACTCCACGCCGGCCGAGGTGTTTGATGAAATCGCGCGGGTGACGCCAAGTTGGCGCGGCGTGTCGCACGCGCGGTTGGCCGAGCGGATGGCGGGATTGCAGTATCCCGTGCCGGACGCCTCGCACGAGGGGACACCATTTCTGTTCGCCGATGATTTCCCGACCCCCGATGGCCGCGCCACCCTGGTGCCGGTGGACTATCTCCCGCCCTCGGAGTTGCCGGACGCGGAGTATCCGTTCTTCATGAGCACCGGGCGCCAGATGTACCACTGGCACACGGGCACCATGACGCGGCGGTCGAATGCGCTCGACGCGCGCGAGAGCACGGCGACGGTCGAGTTGAATCCGCACGACGCGGCGGAGCTCGGCGTGGCTGACGGCGAGGAGGTCTCGATTACGTCGCGGCGCAATACGATTCGCATTGCGGTACGCATTTCCGAGCGGGTGGCGCGGCGGCAAGTCTTTTTGCCGATGCACTACCGCGAGGCGGCGGCGAACCTGCTCACGAATCCCGCGCTGGATCCTTCAGCGGGCATTCCGTCGTTCAAGGTGTGCGCCGTACGGGTGGAAGCGACGAAGCCCGCGCTCGTGTAGCGACTGCGGCCCAGCCGGAGCTCGACCTAGACCGCGGGGACAGCGGGCGGAAGAATCACGTGGAAGGCGGTGCCGACGCCGACCACTGAGTCCACGAGCAGCTCCCCGCCGGCTTGGTGCACGATGCCATGCACCGTCGCGAGGCCGAGCCCGGTGCCCTGCCCGAGCGGCTTGGTCGTGTAGAACGGCTCCCAGATGCGGCTCAGTACTTCCGGCGGCATCCCCGTGCCGGTGTCTCGCACGGTCAGGCGCACGCCGTCGCCGGTTGGCGTGGGATTAGGCGAGACGGTTACCATCAGATCGCCGCCGTAGGACATCGCGTCACGCGCATTGAGCGCAAGATTCATCAGCACCTGCTCGAACTGCAGCGGATCGACGCGCGCCGGGGGCAAGGGGTCATGAATCTTCACGGCCAGCCGGACGGTGGAGCCGAGGAGTGGGGCGAGGAGTCGCGTGAAGCCGCGGACGAGCTCACCGACGTCGACCGTGCGCGGTTCGACAACGCGTCGGCGCGCAAAGGTGAGGAGTTGCTGCGTGAGCTCACCGGCACGTCTCGCGGCCCGCTCGACTTCCAGGAGATCGGCGCGGCGCGGATCGTCGGGATCCAGTGAGTCGGCCACGATGCCGTTGTAACCAATCACGGCGGTCATGAGGTTGTTGAAGTCATGCGCCACGCCGCCGGCCAGACGGCCGATGGCTTCGAGCCGCCGCGTCTCGGCGTCAGCAGACTCCTGTTGCCGACGATGCGTGACGTTGCGCACGACTTGACTGGCGCCCACGAGTTCGCCCTGCGCATCACGCACCGGGCTGTAGGCGATTTCGTACTCATCGCGTGCACGCTCGGGATCGCCCACGATGCGCGTCACCGTGAAGCGCTCGCCTTGAATGGCGCGCCTCCAGTTCGCCATCGAGTCCTCGGAATCGATGGGGATCGCGGCGAGCGCCTCCTGCATCCGCATCCCCGGCCACACCCGCACGCCCGCGATGCGCGCGAATTCCTCGACCCAGGCGGGGTTCGCGGCAATCACCACCATCTCCTTGTCAACGGCGGCGATCAGGTCGCCGGAGCTCTGGAGGATGGCCGAGAGCTGGGCATAGGCGGCACGCGCGCGCGCTTCGGCGGAGCCGCGTTCGGCGAGCGCGATGGGGAAGATCATCGCGGGGCCGGCGAGCGACGCGACGTAGATCCACGCGCGTTGTGCGCGGACGAGTGGATCGGGGCCAAAGGTCGCGAAAGGGCCAACGCTTACAATGGTCGAGGCGACGGTGACGGTGACAAAGAGCAACGTGAAGAGCGCGTAGCCGCGCACGCCGAAGCGCAGTCCGGCCCACGCCAAGAAGGGAATCGTGGCCACGGCGGCCGGCAGCGCGATCACCGAGTTCCCGATCTCGAGAAAGGCATTGGTAAGCGCGACGGTATAGACCGTGGCGAGTACGGTGAACTCCAGCCGGCTCGGCTTGGCGAGGCGCGTGTCGGGGTGCATCGGCGCGGTGGGCGCGAGCAGCATCGGCGTGATGGCCGCCATCGAGGTGACAGCGGCGATCCACCAGAGCGAGAGCGTATAGCCCGGGACGAACTCCTGCCCGACCATCCGGATCAGCCACGTGGCAAACAGATTCGTTGGCACAGTGCCGAGGAGGACCGCGATGGCGAGCCAGGCGTAGGACAGCGTGCCGCGGAGAGGGTGCCGCCCGCGCGAAAGCCGCTGGTGGGCCCACGTTACCACGAGTGCTTGGGCGGTGAGTTGTGCGGAGGCCGCGACGCTTCGTGGCCAGTCGGCGCTGTGCAAACCAGCACCGAGGGCCGTGGCAATCATGAGGCCGATCACGGCATACGGACGGGAGCGTTCGTTGGCCGAGAGTAGAATCGCCAGCGCGATGCCGTGCGCGGGCCAGGGAATGACGGCGCCGGGCATGTGCCGGAGGATCGGCCCCGCGAGCCAAGTGGCAATGAGGAGCAGCGCCATGAGCGCCACGGTCGTGCTGAGCGGCACGCCCTCGGGGGCGTGGAGAGGGCGCTGTGGGCGATCCATACCCTTGAATAGTTGTCCCCTAAGGGCCAAGAGGTAATGGGGTCGTTACTTTACGGAGTCACTTTTCTCCCTCCCCGACTCTCCGTGCGCGCACTCGTTAAGACCTCCCCGGCTGCCGGCTTCACACTCCGGGACGTTCCCGTCCCCACCATCCGCGACGACGAAGTCCTGATCAAGGTCCGTCGGGCGGGCGTCTGTGGCACGGACGTGCACATTCACGAGTGGGACGCGTGGGCGCAGGGGCGCTGCAAGCCGCCGTTCACCGTTGGGCACGAGTTCGCCGGCGAGGTCGAGAAGGTCGGGGCGCTGGTGACCGACGTCAAAGTCGGCGACCGCGTGACTGCCGAGGGACACATCGTCTGCGGGCACTGCCATCTCTGCCGCACCGGCAATGCGCACGTCTGCCCGAACACGAAGATCATCGGCGTGGATCGCGATGGAGCCTTCGCCGACTACATCGCCATGCCGGCGACGAATGTCTGGCAGCTTGATGCCAACATCCCGTTCGAGATTGGCGGCATTCACGATCCGATGGGCAACGCCTTCCACACGGCGCTGCACGGGACGAATCTCCCTGGCGCGACGGTGCTGGTGACGGGGTGCGGCCCGATTGGCATTTTTGCCGTAGGCATCGCCAAGGCCGCCGGCGCCTCGCACATCGTGGCGAGCGACGTGAACCCGAAGCGTCTCGATCTCGCGACGCAGATGGGGGCGCACAGCGCGGTGCATCCAAAGGACGCCGATGAAGCCGTGCGGAAGGCCACGAACGGGCTCGGCGTGGACATCGTGCTGGAGATGAGCGGCGTGCCGGCGGCAATCCACCAGGCCTTCAAGCTCGTGCGTGTGGGCGGCCGCGTGCAGATGCTCGGCATTCCGGCGAAGCCGATGGACGTGGACTTCGCGACCGAGGTGATTTTCAAGGGCATCACGGTGTACGGCGTCGTTGGCCGCCGGATGTACGACACCTGGATTCAGATGACCCAGTTCCTGCGCGCGGGGCAGTTCGACCCGACGCCGGTCATCACGCACCGGTTCCCGCTGGAGCAACATGCGGAGGCGATTGCGGTGATCAAGTCGGGGGAGGCGGGGAAAGTGGTGTTTGAAATTGGATGAAGGATGGAGGATGAAGGATGAAAATCACCGGGTTTTGCCCCATCTTTCATCCTTCATCCTTCCGCCTCCATCGGCCCGTACATGAATACGAAGTTTGTTGACTCGCTCCAGTCCGGCATCGACGCCCTCAAGGCCGCCGGCACATATAAGAAGCTCAACCACCTCGATTCCCCGCAGGCGGCCCGCGTCCAGATGGAAGGGCGCGGCGAGGTACTGATTCTTTCCTCGAACAACTATCTCGGGCTCTGTGACGAGCCGAGTGTCGTTGAGGCGGGAATTCAGGGACTGCGGAAGTTCGGCGCCGGCACCGGCAGCGTGCGATTTATCTGCGGCACCTTCACGGTGCACCGCGAGCTCGAAACGGCCATCGCGCGCTTCGTGGGCACGGAAGCGTCGATGTCCTACGTCTCGGCGTGGAACGCCAACGAGGGGCTCACCGCTGCGGTCGTGGAAGAAGGCGACTTCGTGATCTCCGACGCGCTCAACCATGCGTCCATCATCGACTCGATCCGCCTCGCCAAGGCAATCACCAAGTGCACGACCGCGGTCTACAAGCACAGCGATCTCGATGACCTGGTGGAGAAGCTCAAGGCCAACGCCGGTGCCAAGCGTCGGATGATTTGGACCGACGGCGTCTTCTCGATGGAAGGAAGCGTCTGCAAGCTCCCGCAGCTGCTGCAGATTGCCAAGGACCACGATGCGATTCTGATTATGGACGACTCGCACGCGACTGGCGTGCTTGGCGAGCTCGGACGCGGCACGGCGGAGCACTTCGGCGTGCTTGGCGAAGTGGACGTGATCACCTCGACGCTCGGCAAGGCGCTCGGCGGCGCGGCGGGTGGCTTCGTGGCCGGCCCGGCGGCGCTCTGCGATACGCTCACGCAACGCTCGCGCCCGCAGTTGTTCTCGAACGCCCTGCCGCCGACGGTCGCGGCGAGTGCGTTGGCGAGCATCGAGTTCATTGAGCAGCACCCGGAGCGCGTTCGCACCCTACGCGAGAATGCGGCGTGGTTCCGTCAGGCCATCAAGGAGGCGGGGTTCAATCCGCTCGACGGAGAGACGCCGATTGTGCCGATCATTGTGGGCGAGACGGCGGCTGCAATCAAGATGAGTGAGATGCTGCTCGACGAAGGGATCTTCGTGACGGGCTTCGGTTTCCCCGTGGTGCCACATGGGACGGCGCGCTTGCGTTGCCAGATCTCGGCGTCGCACACGCGTGCGGACCTCGAGCGCGCGGTGGCGGCGATACGAACGGTGGGACTCAAGACAGGAGTGTTGAAGTGATTATGCGCCGACCGTTCGTGGGCTCCCTAGTGAGCATGCGCGCAATCGCTGAGCGCGCACTGACGCGTGCCGCGGTTGCGCTTTTCGTGAGCCTGCCGCTCACGGCGCAGCAGCCGTCCGCGCCGGGCACGATGCCGTTCACCCCGGTGGTGAATGCGGCCTGGCTCGGCGATTGGATTGGGCGCCCTGAAATTGTGATCCTCCAGCTCGGCAACGCGGAATCGTTCGCGCGCGGGCACATCCCCGGGGCGATTCGTTTGGACTTCGACGCTGAGGTGATTGCGCCGGGCGTTGAGGGCGGATTGCGCATGGAACTCCCCGAGCCCGCGGCGCTGGAGAAGGCCCTGCGCGCGAAGGGGGTGCGTCAGAACTCGAAGATCGTGATTGTCTTTGACGTTCCGACGAACTTTGCGCGCGCGGGGCGAACCTTTTTCACGCTCGAGTGGGCTGGGCTGCGCGATCGCGTGGCGGTCCTCGATGGCGGGTATCCCGCGTGGCAGGCGAGCGGACGCTACATCGCAACGGGGCCGGGAAAGGTGGTCGCGGTTGCCGGCGACATCACGCTCGCGCCCTCTGGTGCCGTGCTGGCCACAAAGGACTCGGTGCAGGCCTCGGTGGCCGGAGTGGGGCGTCGCATGGTGGATGCGCGACTGCCGGAGTTCTACAACGACGAACGCGACAATGGGATGCCACGTGGTGGGCGCATCGTTGGCGCGGTGAATCTGCCATTCAACTCGGTGGTGAATGCTGCAGGGCTCTTCAAGCCGCGCGCGGAACTGGAGCAGTTGGTGGCGGCGGCGGGGATTGGTGCGGCGGATCCGCTGACCACCTATTGCCACATCGGGTTGCAGGCATCGTGGATGTATCTGACGCTGCGTGCGCTTGGGCGTGATGTGACGCTGTATGATGGCTCGTTTGATGAGTGGAGCCGGGATGCGACGTTGCCGGTTGGTGGGGTGCGGGCGACTCGGCCGTAACTGCTTTACCACGAAGCAACCGTGTGTGAGAAGGGTGGAGTTAGGCCGTGGCCGCCAAGGGGGCGCGCCACGGCTGCTTCGTTTTGGCCATGCTGTTGAGGAGGACGACGAGTTTCCGCATGCAGGCCACGAGGGCCTGCTTCGCGGTCTTGCCGCGGGCGCGGAGCCGCTCGTAGAAGGGCCGCAGCCACGGATTGCAGCGGATCGCCGTGAGCGTGGCCATGTACATCACGCGGCGGAGCGCCGCGCGGCCGCCGTGAATGTGTCGGGTGCCGCGCCACTGCCCACTCTCGCGCGCCATGGGCGCGACGCCGACCAGCGCGGCAATCTGCTGTCGCGTCAGCGTGCCGAGCTCGGGCAGGAACGCGAGCACCGTCGCCAACGTGATGGGGCCGATGCCCGGAATCTCCCCCAGCCGGGCGGCGGCCTCCGCGAAGCGCGGATGCGCCGCGATGTGGTCGTGCAGCTGGCGATCGAGGTCGCGCTTCTTCGCCGCGAGGAAGGCGATGGTCTCCTCCAGGTCCGCGCGCACCGGGGACGACGGGAAGACCTGCTGCTGCTCGAGACGCTGCCGCTCGGCGACGAGCATCTCATCGATCTGCCGCCGGCGCGCGACGAGCAGCATGAGGTCGCGCTGCACCGCATCGGGCATCACGTACTGCGTCGCCTCGAGTTGCGCGGCGTACTGCGCGAGCACGCGCGCATCGACCACGTCGGTC
>JANLTT010000167.1:0-26605 GCA_031363115.1 Gemmatimonas sp. | reverse complement strand
CGCGCCGGTCTCGCTCTTTGACGATCCGCCACGCTCGAGAGACGAACGTCGTGGCAATCGGTTTGCGCTCATCACGAGTTATCGCGTGGACAAGTTCCACCCCGAAGCCGTGCGGGCGTTGGCGCGCGACGTCGCGGCCCGTCAGCGCGCTGCAAACGTTGTGGAGTCGATGGTGCGTGCCGGTGGCTATGCCGGCGTGGTGTTGGATCTCGAGGCGTTGGAGCCGGGAGACACGACGGCGCTGGCGGTAGTCGTGGGATCGCTGAGCGCCGCCGCACGGCGTGGCGGCGCGAGTGTAGTGGCGATTGCGGTGCCGGCGTTGGATACGGTCGCCTACGCGCCGCGGGTGTTGCTGCCGCATGTCGATCAGTTGCTGGTGATGCTGTACGATCAGCATTGGGTGGGGTCGGAGCCCGGGCCGGTGGCGGCGCGCAGTTGGGCGCGTGGAGCATTGGAACTGTGGGTGACGTTGGCGGGGGCGGACCGCGTGGTCGCCGCTCTTCCCACGTACGGCTACTACTGGCGTATCGGTGCGCCAACGGATGTGCTGGGGTGGGGTGACATGCAGCGATTGGCCCGTGAATCCGGGGCGATGGTCGCCCGCGATACGGCCTCGGGATCGCTTCGCCTGCAGATGGGCGAACGTGGTGAGGCGTGGCTCGCGGATGGGCCGCTGCTCGCACACATGGCAGAGGACGCGCGCGCGCTCGGCGTGCGCACCTTGGCGCTCTGGCGCCTTGGCCTCGAGGATCCGGCGGTTTGGACCGCCTTAGGAGTACGATGACGACGTTCGTGAAGAGTGGAATCGCGCCGCTGGATCGCCAGATCGGTGGTTTCGTTGCCGGCCGCCCGTACCTCGTCTCCGGGAATCCAGGGACGGGAAAGAGCACGGCCTGCCTCGAGTTCATCGATGCCGGCGTGCAGGCGGGCGAGCGCGGACTGATCCTGACGCACGATGACCCCGGCGATCTCCTCGACTCCGCGGAGTTCCTCGGCATTGACCTTGGCGAATCGCTGCTGAGCGACAAGGTGCGCATCGTGACCTTCCAGCTCGACTTCGTGCGCCGCTTCATGCGCGCCGCGACGCCGATGCAGGCGTTCGAGGAACTGCTGCGACACATTGGCGATGAGCCGGTGCAGCGCATCAGCATTGATTCGATCGTGCCGTTTCTCGAAGGGGGTGGAGCGGGATCGCAGTCCATCTTCTCGCTTGTGGATTTCCTCGACGCACTGCAAGCGACGGCGATGATCACCTACCCCGGGGATCTCGCGGGATTGTACGATCAGCGGCTCGAACCGCTGCTGCAACGAGCGGGCGGTGTGTTCCATCTCGCGGCGTCGGAGCATGGGCGTCGGCGCGGCAGCCTGCAGATCCGCAAGCTGCGGCATCAGGCGGCGTCAGTGGCACCGGTGCGCTACAAGATCGATCCCGGCTTTGGCTATGCGCAGGACGGCGAGCCGAACGTGAAGGAAGACACGATGATTGACGAGCTGCGCCGCCGGTTGTTGATCGTGCGGCTCAGCGCGCCCTTCCCGGAGGGATTGCTCGCAACGCTCCAGTCACGCTTCTCCGTCACCGTGCGCTCGTCCATGCCGCCGCAATTTGCGGAGTCCATCCGTGACGGCATGGGCGCACTGATGATTTGCGTGCAGCGTGACACGCTCGAGGATGCGTTGCAGGCGGTGCGTCAGCTGCGGTCGGCCGATGTGCGCACGCCGGTCGTGCTCGTGACGCCGTTCCATCTGCGCGCGAGCGATCGCACGCGTGCGCTGCGGGCGGGCGCAGATGATTTCCTGAGCGCGAATCTATCGGAGCCGGAGTTCGTCGAGCGACTGCGCGGCATAGTGCGGCGCGGCCGGTCGAAGGCACTGGCCAGCCGCGACCAGGGTATCCCGACCGTGTTGCAGCCGACGGACGATCAGGGCCGCTACCAGCTGTTCGACGAGGACGGCTTTGCCTCGACGGTGCAGTCGGTGCTCACCTCGGTGCGCGACCCGTTCTTCTCCGTGCTGCGCATTTCATCGCCGGGCGGCGATCAGAGCGCGCTCGCGGCGTTGATGGTGCGTGTGCTTCGCGTGGACAGCGGCGACTTCGCCGGCCTGCAGGGCGATGGCGTCATTGCGTATCTCGAGGGCGCACGTCCGGCGGATCTCACCGGACTGCTCGGGCGCATTGACAAGCAGTGGGCCGATGAAGGCGGCCCGCCGCTGCAGGCGGAGTCCATTGGGTTCCCGGCGGACAGCGAACGTCTCTACGCCCTGCTCGGACTCTCGGTCGCGTAAGTGGCGATTCAGAAGACCTCCTCGCTCGGCTACGCGATCACCTTCGCGGTCGGACTCGGTGGGCTCACGCTCGCCGCGGTCGGCGCGTTTTGGCAGGTGACTGGGGGTGAGGTGAAGCGAAGCGCCGCCGAGGCCGCGGAGGCGGTAAAGCCGCGCCCCGTCTGGGTGGATACGACCACGCCATGGCAGCCCGCACCGGAAGTCGCGCTGCTCGACACGTTGTACATGCTGCGCAGCGAAGGGCGGCTGATGGAGGCGCTGGAAATTGTGGAGCGCTGGCTGACGGAGCATCCCGATGACCGTCCGATTCGTCTTGATGGCGCACGTCTTGCCTTCGAGGCGCAGGTGCGGGCGCGCGGCGTGTTTCATTACCGACGGTATCTCTTTGGCGGCGATGACAACGTGGTCCTGCGCGAGGCCGTGCGGCGCATCGTCTCCGAGTTGCCGCCGGCCGACGCGCGTACGGCGCTGACAACGCTGTTGCGTGTGGATGATAACGCCTACACGGTCCGCATCGGATTGGCGCGTGCCACGGCCGACGCGAGCGACCCCGTGGGCGCGGACACGTTGCTGCGTCCCATTCCGCCCTTCGCGGACTCCACGGTGGACCAGCTGCGGCTCTTGGTGCGGCGCGCGCAGAACCCGGATATCCCGACGGCGCAGCAGTGGGTGCGCGAATATCCCGACGAAGTGTTGTATCGGTTGGTGTTGGCCCGTGCGCTCAGTCGCGGCGGTCAGCCCAAGGAAGCCTTGCAGCATTACGTCGCGGCGTTTGCCACCGATACCTCGCTGGCGTTGCGACAGGAAGCGGCGGATGTCGCCGTGGCGGGCGACAACCTCGACATCGCCAGCGGCATTCTCGAGGACGTGCTCGCGCGCGAGCCCAATGACGAGCGTGCGCTGCTCTCGTACGCCCGTGTGCGCGCCCGACTCGGCGACAACGCCGGTGCGGTGCGGACCTTCGAGCGGTTGATGGCGCTGAACCCCGACGAGCAGCGCTACAGCGAGGCGCGTGGCGTCCTGTTCGAGGTCAACGATACCGAGCTGACGATTCCGTTGCTGGCGCGCCTCGTCGCGTTCCGTCCGGATGATGATGTGCTGCGCTTCCGCTATGCGCAGGATCTTGAGCGCACGCGGCAGTTCACCGAGGCCGAGGTTCAGTACGACACGCTGCTCCTGCGCGTGCCGACGGCCGCGCTCTACCTGACTCGCGCGCGATTGCGGTCGGCGCGCAACGATCTCACGGGGGCGATTGCCGACGCGGCGGCCTCCGAGCGGCTTGAGCCATCGGTGGATGCGGCGCTGATTCAGGGCGATATCCATCGGTGGCGGCAGGAGCGCGATGCATCGCGGCAAGCGTACGAGCGCGCCGCGGCACTTGATCCAAGCGACGCGCGGGTGATTGAATCGCGGCGGCTGCTCGCCGTGCAACGACGTGAGGCCCTCGCCTACGAGCCGGAGTACGGTACGGCCGTGACCTCGACCGGCCTCGGCGATTCCGATGGCTTCGAGTCGGTCGTGTTGCGGGGACAGCAGGGATTCGCGCCGTTGGTGGACGAGTCGGTGGTGATCGTTGGCGGCGAAGTGCGCCGCACGAATGGCGCGAACGGCCTGCCGATCAACGGCTTTGGCGGCGATGTCGGCATTGCGCGTCTGATTGGCGGACTGAACTACCTGGCTCGTGCCGGCGCCGTGACCTTTGGTGGCACGCCGTCGCTGACCGGAACATTTGAGGTCGCGAAGCGGTCGCAGACTTTCTCCGTACGCGGTGCGCTGACGCGGGCGCTTGCCTATGAGGCGTTGCGCGTCGGCAGTGCGGTGTCTGCCGACAGCGCGATGGTGGCGACCACGTTGCTCGGCAGCGTCAGTGCGCAGCTCTCGCCCCGCTTCGATGTGTACGCGCAGGCCGACCATGCGCGACTGGGCGATGGCAATGCACGCAGCGTCCTTGTCGGCGCCGCCCGTCGCAAGATTCGCGGGCCATTCTCCGTGCTGTATACGGCGAGTCTGGCGAATTTCACCACGGGTACCGTGCGCTACTTCTCGCCTGAGCTCTTCATCACGCAGGGCTTTGGTCTTGATGCGCGTCGTGACCAGCGCGAGGGATGGTCCATGGGGGCACGATTCGCACCATCGTACGCGTGGGTGCGTGAGAGCGCTCCAGGGAAGCCCACGGGGATGCAAGGTGCGTTGCAAGCCACACTCTCGGCAGACGCCACCTGGCGTCGGCCGGGTTGGGAGATCGGGCTGTACGGCGGCTATGGCCAGGACCGCGCCGGCACCTACAATGCGGCCTTCGGTGGCCTGCGTGCTCGGATGACCCGATGATCGGTGGTGGTGGCCTCAAGGACACGTTGCGACTCGCGGCAGGCGTCTCCACGCTGATTACGGCGGTGGTGGGCGGCGTGTATCTCGCATGGCGCATTCTCGGGCAGACCGACAGCCTCATGTACGTCGGCACCTTCCTCCTCAGCATCATGGTGCTGATGGGCTTGGTGGTGCGGTATCTCTCCTTTATGTGGCTCGGCTATCTGCATCAGGTGGAGCAGACGGCACGCACGGAGGCAAAGGGGCAGGTGACGTGGCCGCCGGTGACGATCATTGTGCCGGCGTACAACGAAGGTCCGGTGATTGTGCCGGCCATTCGCAGCCTCCTGCAGATTGACTATCCCGCCTACGAGATTCTCGTGGTGGACGATGGCTCGACCGACGACACCGCCGAACGCGTGGCGCCGCTCGAGGGGCGGCATGGCGACGTGACCGTCCGGTTGGTGAGCAAGGTGAATGGTGGCAAGGCGGCCGCGCTCAATACGGGCATTGCGCTCGCGCGCCACGAGTACGTGCTCTGCATGGATGGCGACTCCAAGCTCGAGCCGCAGGTGTTGCGCGTGTCGATGCCGCACTTCGCCAAGGATCACGTCGCCGCCGTGGCGGGCAACGTAAAGGTGATCAATCGCGACTCGCATCTCGCCCGTTTTCAGGCGCTGGAGTACATCGAAGGGTTGAACATGGCCCGCCGCGCGCAGGGGTTCGTCCGCGTCGTGAACATCATCCCGGGGCCCATCGGCATCTTCCGGCGCACGGTGCTGCAGGAAGTCGGCGGCTATGATCGCGATACCTACGCCGAGGATGCGGACCTGACGCTGAAGATCCTCTCGGCGGGCTACCATATTGTGTACGAGGATCGCGCGGTGGCGTGGACCGAGGCTCCCGAGTCGGTCAACGACCTCATCAAGCAGCGGTATCGGTGGACGCGCGGCATTCTGCAGGCCGTACGCAAGCGCAAGCTCGCGCTGTTGAATCCCGTCTCGACCTGGGTCTGGCTCTCCCTCGTGATGATGATTTTTGAGGGAATCGTGATGCCGGCGGCGAATATCGTGGTCAACGGGATGTTCACCGTGACGGCGCTGGTGACGGGAGAACTCGGCAGCTTCATCGTCTGGTGGTTCCTGCTCTTCAATTTGCTTGACCTGATTGCGGCGATGTACTGTGTATCAGGCGAACAAGAGGAGTTGCGACTCGTGCCGTACGCGCTCTTGATGCGGTTCTTCTACTTCCCGATGATTGACGTGACGAAACTCATGGCCACGGTGGATGAGCTGCAGAACGTCGAGATGACCTGGGGCAAACTTCAGCGGCAGGGACGCCTGTGACCGTCGGTACGATTCTCGCGCTCGTCATCCTGATTTCCTTCCTGGTGACGCTGATTCTCGCCATTGGCAGCTACGCGGCGTACAAGCTCCGTGAGGCGCGTCGGCCGCGTCCGATCTTCACGGCTGATACGGAGTTCATCTTCTTCGAACGCTATGTGCACACGCGGGAGGCGCAGGCCTCGCGCGAGCGTCGCGTTGCCGAACGTGAAGCGACGGGTGAGGTGTATAACAACCTCACGACGGAATTCCGTCCGCCGACGCAGCCGTAGCAAGGAGTGTTGGTATGTGGACGCGCACGTTAGTCCTGTGTGGTGTCCTTCTGAGCGCCCTCGGTGGCGCGCTCACCCCGCCCGCTCTCGCGGCGCAGTCGGTGTATCACACCGTGGCCGGTGTCCGCCGCGTCGCGCCGGAGCGGGTCGCACCTTCAGTGCTGATTTCCCCGCAGGAATCGGAGTCGTCGTTGGGCATGCACATTGCCATCGGAGCACTGGCCGGTGTGGCGCTTGGTGCGGCGCTTGGGACGGCCTCCGCCGACTGCAGCGGATTCATGTCGCAATTGTGCAGAGGTGAGGCTGCCCTGACGGGCGCACTGATCGGTGGTGTCGTTGGCGCCTTTGTTGGTATCTTTGTCTGGCAGGGCACGAAGCCCCCTCCCGCTCCCACTGGAGACATCCCATGAGCAAGAAGATTCCCGACTTCTCGAGCCACAAGCCGCAGTCCAAGGGCACCGGACCGAAGGCGACCGACGACGGCGCGCTCAAGTCCACGATCAAGGGTTCGCCGAAGGTCGCGAGCAAACCGCAGTCGGGCTCATCCAAGTCCGGTCGGCGCGGGTCGTAAGAGCTTGTGGTGATTGACGGGCTGGGACTGCGTCAGCTCCGCAATCACCACCACGCCCTGATTACCGCGGGCGCGGCCGCGAGCACTCCGAAGCGGACGAGACGCCCGCCAAGGCAGAGAACGAGGAATCGTCCGAACGGGATGTGGGTGATCCCGGCCGCAATCGACGCCAAGTGGAAGGGCGGGACACTGGTGAGCGCGCTGAGGGCGAGCACGCCGCTCCCGTAAGTCGGTCTCGCCGCGAGAAAGGCTTGGCTGCGCTCGATGTGGCGCTTTGCCCACGGATGCATCACGCGATGGCTCTGCGAGCCAAGCCAGTACCAGGGCGTCTTGGCCGCCACATGGCCGACGGTGTATGCCAGCCACATTCCCACGGCGAGTTCCGTAGGGAGGACGACGCCAATCGCCACCGCCACGGCCTCGGCCATGCCGATAGGCAAGATGCCGCCGGCAAAGCCCGCGACGGCGGCCGAACCAAAGGCGAGCGCGGGGGAAGAGAGGTCAAAGGTTGGCACTTCAGGAATCTACCGATACGTGGCTGGCGGGAGTCGCCGTTACACTTCAATGGTGCGCATGAATCGCCTGCGGCTTCTGGTGTTGATGGCCGGACTTTCGTTCGGCGCGGGGTGCGTGGCCGCAAACCCGCAGCGCGCACCAGCGCGCGCGGCAGCGCCTGCGGACGTGCCGGTGGATACGCTCTTCTACATCTCGGCGCGTGCACGTGAGAATGGGCGCGAAACCGCGCGGCTGGCTCAAACGCTCGAGTTCGGGATGGTGATCACGCGGCGCTCGACGGTGCCCGATCCGAACGAGGACGCGGTGGACTTCGTGGTGCTCGATACGCTCCTGCTCTCGCGGGACGCGTTCATTGCGCAGCTACGCACCCGCGTGATGCAGGCCGCGGACCCCGATGCCTTTGCCGTGCTGTATACGCACGGCTACGGCACGGGTTTGAGCGAGGCCTGGGAACACAGCACCAGTTCGCGCACGCGTGCGCGTAGCACGCAGCCCTGGGTGGTCTTCGCGTGGCCGTCGATTGCCTCGGGGGTGGCGTGGGGGGACGCGAATATCGTGGCGGCGGCGTATCGCCAGGACTCCACGTCGGCGGTGGCAAGCCGTGGGGCGTATGCCGCAGCGCTCTCGACCGTTCACGAGGCCGTCGGTGGGCAGCGGATATTGGCCGTCGCACACTCATTGGGCGGCCAACTCGTCGGCGAGACACTCGCGCAGGACACCGCGCTGCGCGCGATGCTCGCCAGGGATCCGTTGCGCGCGCTTGCCTTTGTCTCGCCGGATGTCGAGGCAGCACGCTTTGGCGATGTCATTGTGCCGACGATTCGTGCGATGACGCGTCGGCTGCTGCTGTATGCGTCCTCGGATGACCGCGTGCTGGCGATGTCGGAGTTCTACAACGAGTCCGAGCGGGCAGGACGCATCGCCGATGCGCGCTGCGGACCGATTGTGCGCGACGCCCTCGAGACGGTGGACATGACTGAGGGAGTGTACGCCGACTCGCGGCTGATTCACGCCTTCGGCACGCGCCATGCCCTGCGGCGGAAGAGCGCGGTACTCTTTGACCTGGTGCATGTGGTGGGGGAGCAGCGCGAGGCGGCCTGTCGCGCGGTGCTCGGCACCGGGATGCTCGAGCCGACCGGGGTATGGAAGCTGACGTCGGCGCCGATTCCCGCGGCCAACGCTGTCGTCAGCTGCGCGCCCCTGCCGCCGAACGACTAGCTTCGCCTGAATGTCCTCCACTCCTCATTCTGCCGCGCGACGTGTCGTGGTCATTGGCGCCGGCGCCGCCGGTACCATGGCTGCCATCTTTGCCGCATCGACGGGCGCGGAGACCTGGCTACTTGAGCGCACCAAGGATGGGGGCCGCAAGATCCTCATCAGCGGGGGCGGGCGATGCAATGTGCTCCCGCTCGACGTCGATGAATCGCGCTTCGTCACCGACTCGTCGAAGAACACCATGAAGCGCATCCTGCGCTCGTGGCCGCTACACGAGCAGCGGCGCTTCTTCGAGGAGGAGGTCGGCATTCCGCTCTCGGAGGAACCCGAGCTCAAGAAGGTCTTCCCAACCTCGCACAAGGCGCGTGACGTGCGCGACGGTCTGTTGGCACTCGCGGTGAAGCGGGGCGCCCGTTTGCGAATGGAGACGCGCGTGACGGATGTGCGCCCGTGGAATGGCCGTTGGCGCATCGAGATTGCCGAGAGCCAGCCGTTGATGGCCGATGCGGTGATTCTCGCCTGCGGCGGACTCTCGGTGCCCAACACTGGGAGCGATGGCACGGGTCTCACCATTGCGCGCGCCCTCGGCCATGAGATGCATCCGACCTATGCGGCACTCACCCCCATCACTGATGAGGCGGGGAGCTTCGCCTCGCTTTCAGGGATCTCGCTTCCCGTGACACTCACCGCACGCAGCGGGGCACGGAGCGCATCGCACACGGGGGGATTCCTCTTCACGCATCAGGGGTACAGCGGACCGGCCGCCCTCAATGTGTCGCATGTGGCCGTGCGATCGCGCTTCGAAGAGGACGCGCGCGCCAAGGTACAGGTGCAGTGGACGCCATTGGGCGAAGTGGAGTGGGACGCGGCACTCAAGCCGCAGGGATCGCGCACGGTGCTGGCCGCGGTGCGCGCACACCTGCCAGACCGCCTCGCGACGGTGCTGCTCGCCAACGCCAACGTGGACCCCGCGCGCGTGCTCTCGGAACTGCGCCGCGAGGAACGTCTCCGGTTGATCGAGACCCTCGTGCGCGGCCCGTTGCCGTGGACCGGCGACGAGGGCTACAAGAAGGCCGAGGTGATGGGGGGCGGTGTGAGTCTCGCCGAGATTGACCCACGTACGATGGAGAGCAAGCGGCATCCCGGGCTGTACCTCTGCGGCGAGATGCTCGATGTCTTCGGTCCGATTGGTGGCTACAACTTCTTTTGGTCCTGGGCGACTGGGCGCGCGGCGGGCTCGGCGGCCGGCTCCGCCGTGGTCGCGGCGCCTGAGGCAGCGACTGACGCGGCGACTGAGGCGGCGACTGATGCAGCCACTGCCGCCGTCTTGGCGAGCGACTTGTCCCCAGGTCTTCCCCCGGGCAACCGGTAAACCGAGACCACGGTCTCGCCGAAGTCGAATCGCTTGGCGCCGTTCGGGAGTGAGTGATGCCGCTCGTGCTCGCAGACGAGGATCCGTGAGAACTTCTTCTCGAGCCACGAAGTGATCACATGGTCTAGCATCTTGGAGCCGTATGGCGGGTCCACGAAGGCGAGGTCGTAGGCCCCTTCGCTCAGAGCGGCCGCAAAGGGGACGGCGTCACGCTTGAAGACGCGCGAACGCTCCTTCATGCGGACGATGACGATGTTCGCCTTCAGCGCGTGCAGGCTTGCGGGGCGGGTCTCCACGAAGTCGCACCGCTTGGCGCCACGGGAGAGGGCCTCAAGCCCGAGGGCCCCCGTACCGGCGAACAGGTCGAGCATGGTGGCGTCCGGGAGGTCTGGTGCCAGGGCGTCGAGCACCCCCGCACGCACATGCTCCGCCGTGGGGCGCACGCGAAAGTCCGCCGGCGAGGTGAGGGCGCGCCCCGCGTACTTCCCGCCAACAATTCTCATACCGACCGCACTCTAAGGTTCATCCCGAAAGATACTCTCTCCGGGCCCCTCCCAACGCATTCAGCGCTGGTAAAGCCGCACCAGCTCGCGTAGCCGCGTGCTGATTTCCGGTGATACCTGCGGCCAGGCAAAGCGAAATCCCCAGTTGCCCCGCTGCCGCCCCGGGAGGTTCATGCGGGCCTCGCTGCCGAGCCCGAGGAGGTCCTGCATGGGGATGAGAGCAGTGTGCGCCACGGAGGCGAGGGCGGCGCGAATGAGCACCCAATGCATCTCGCTCCCATCGGTCCCGAGGTAGCGCCGCGCGAAGGCCTTCTCGGCCTCGATGATCTCGGCGCTGCGCGTGGAGTCGCCACCGGGCTGGGCGTTCCACCAGCCGAGCGTGGTGTCGTTGTCGTGCGTTCCCGTGTACACCACGCGCTCGCGCGGGTAGGTGTGCGGCTGGAAGTCGTTTGGGCTGCCGTCCGCATTGAAGGCGAACTGCAGGATGCTCATCCCGGGGTACCCGAGCCTCTCGCGCAGCGCCTCAACCTCAGGCGTGATGAGGCCGAGGTTTTCCGCTACGATCGGGAGCGGTCCGAGGGCAGTCGAGATGGCGCTGAACAATTCATCGCCAGGTCCCTTCACCCATCGGCCATTGATGGCCGTTGTGTCTACCCCGGGGACTTCCCAGTACGCTTCGAAGCCGCGGAAGTGATCAATGCGCACGATATCGAAGTGCCGGAACATCGCGCGCATGCGACGAATCCACCAGGCATAGCCATCGCGTCGCATCGCGTCCCAATTGTAGATCGGGTTGCCCCACAGCTGTCCCGTGGCGCTGAAGTAGTCGGGAGGGACGCCGGCCTGAACTGTTGCATTGCCCGCTTCATCGAGCAGGAAGTAGCGAGGCTCCGCCCAGACGTCGGCGGAGTCATGCGCGACGTATATCGGGAGGTCGCCCATGATCTGGATGCCGACGCGCGCACAATGCTGCCGCAGCGCATGCCACTGCTGGAAGAAGAAATGCTGCACGCGGCGATGGTGCTCAATCTCGGTCGCGAGTTCGTCCCGCCAGTGATGCAGCGCCACGGAATCACGTCGACGCGCGCCGTCGTCCCACTGCGTCCACTGCACGCCACCATGCGCGTCCTTGAGTGCCATGAACAGCGCGAAGTCCTCAAGCCACCAGGCATTCTCCCGCACGAAGACGCGATACGCGTCATCGGGCTCGAAGGCCTCGGTGGCGCGCTTGAGCGCCGTCCGCTTGTGCGGGATGACGCGCCCCCATTCCACCTGCTGCGAGTCGAAGTCGCCCTCGCCGTCCGGCACGTGCACCAGCATGGGGTTGCCGGCGAAGGCCGAGAAGCACTGGTACGGCGAATCACCGTAGCCCGTCGGACCGATGGGCAGCATCTGCCACACCTTGAGTCCGGCGTCCGCCATGAAGTCCACGAAGCGATGCGCTTCCGGCCCGAGATCGCCGATGCCACAGGGGCCGGGAAGTGACGTTGGGTGCAGCAGGACGCCGGCGGAGCGGGCGAAGGTCATTGGGGGAATGCGCTGCCCGGTTGGGGGGTGTGCGTCGAGCCAGGGGTCCGGCTCGGGGGGTGCATCCGTGCGGAGTTCCTCGATGAGGAGGACGACGGAGCGTGCCGACACCAGCAGTGGGCGATGCGCGTCAATCGGCACATCGGGCTGTGCGCTTGCCGGGGCATCGGTGGCGATGACCTGCCGCCAGTGGTGGTTCGGGCGTGGCGCGGGGACACGCAGGGTCACATCGTGCACACCGCCGTGCAGGGCCACGAGCACGCGATCATCTGCCGGCCCCGTGAGGAGCGAGACGAGCGTGCGTACCCGCCCCGACGACCAATCCTCGAAGGACATCTCCTGCCCATCGAGATGCAACCACTGCACGTCGTCGAATCCGCCAGCCACGCGCGGCTCGCCGACCAACCAGCGATCCTCACGCAGTGCGGGATGCTGCTTGCGGAGGGCAATCAGGCGCGCCGTGAAGGCGGCGAGCCCATGATCCGCCTTTGTCCAGTCGATCCACGTGGTCGCGTTGTCCTGTGCGTAGGCGTTGTTGTTGCCGTGCTGCGTATGACCGAGTTCGTCACCCATCGTGAGCATCGGGGTGCCGCGCGAGTGGAGCAGGGTGGTGAGGAGCGCCCGGACATCGCGTTCGCGTTGCCGCAGCACGGCGTGGTTCGCGGTGGGACCCTCCACCCCGTAATTCCACGAGATGTTCGTGTTCGTGCCGTCGCGGTTGCCCTCGCCGTTGGCTTCGTTGTGCTTGGACTCGTAGCTCACGAGATCGGCCAGCGTGAATCCGTCGTGCGCCGTGATGAAATTGATGGAGCGCGAGGGGAGTCGCTGCCGGGTGCCGAAGAAATCCGGAGAGCCCGCCAAGCGTGTGGCGAGATCGCCGACATGTTCGCCATCGCCGCGCCAGAAGTGCCGCACGCCATCGCGAAACCGATCGTTCCACTCGGCCCATGCCGCCGGAAACTCCCCAAGTCGATATCCGCCGTAGCCGATATCCCATGGCTCGGCGATGTGCTTCAACGACCGGAGCACGGGGTCCTGCGAGATGGCCGTCAGCAGGGGAGCGTGGGGATCAAAGCCATCGTCCCGTCGCGCAATGGTGGTGGCGAGATCGTATCGGAATCCATCCACGCCGGCCCACTCCACCCAATGCCGCAGTGTATCGAGCGCCAACTGCGTCACCGGCGCGCGATCGAGCGCGAGCGCGTTTCCGGTGCCGGTGTCGTTGACGTACATCGCGGCATCGCCTGGCACGAGCCGATAGTAGGTGGCGTTGTCGAGCCCACGCAGCGAGACGGTCGGGCCGGCCCCATCTCCCTCGGCGCTGTGATTCAGTACGATATCGAGCAGTACCTCGATGCCCGCCTCGTGCAGCGCCTCAACGCAGGCGCGCAGCTCGCCGATGCCACCGGGCACCAATCGAGGATCCGGCACCATCCAGCCGACCGTGTTGTAGCCCCAGTAGTTCGACAACCCCAGCTTGACGAGATGTGATTCGTCCATCGCCGCGGCAATCGGGAGCAACTCCACCGCCGTGACGCCGATCTTCACGAGATGCTCGATGGCCGCAGGGTGTGCGAGTCCCGCTGCGGTCCCGCGGAGGGCACCCGGGACGTCGGGATGCTGCATGGTGAAGCCGCACACATGCATTTCATAGATGACGGAGTCGGCCAGCGACACCGGCGCGCGCCGCGATGATGGATTGCGGCGCATGGACTCCTGCGCGGTGAGCCACGTGGCCAACTCGGGGACGACAATCGCCTTTGGCACATGTGCAGCGCTGTCGGCGCCAATCAGGGTGCCATCGGCCCGCGCGCTCACCTGCGATTCGTGCAGGCGGAACGCGCGATCCAGCGCTCGCGCGTACGGGTCGACGAGCAGCTTCGAATGGTCGAACCGGTGTCCCTCGTGCGGCGCCCACGCCCCGTGCGCGCGCAATCCGTAGCGCGTCCCGGCGGTGATGCCGCGCACGAAGGCGTGGAACACGGCTCCCGTGCGCTCCGGCAGTGCGAGGCGCTCGACCTCGCGCTCGCCCGTGGGATCGAAGAGGCAGAGATCAATCCGCGTGGCGTGCTGCGAGAAGACGGCGATGTTCGCACCATCGGCCGTCAGCGTCACCCCGAGCGGCGCCGGACTCCCGGCGAGGACGCGCGGCACGGCTAGTCGGCCGAGGGGGGCACGTTGGCCCCGCGCTGCACCAGCGCACGGAAGAGCGTGGCGTACTGCGCCGCGGGACGTGTCCAGCTGACATCCAATGCCATCCCGCGACGCTGCATCTGCCGCCACAGGGTAGGCTGTGCCCACAGCGCGGCGGTCCGCTCCAGTGCATGGATCAAGCCGTCGGTCGTGACCGGCGAAAACATCACGCCGGTGCCCATCTTGGCGGAGAGCGCGACTTCGTTGGCGTCCACGACGGTATCGGCGAGTCCTCCGGTGCGCGCCACCACCGGAATGGCGCCGTAGCGCTGCGCAGAGAGCTGCGTGAGTCCGCATGGCTCGAAGCGCGAGGGTACGAGGAGCGCATCCACTCCCGCCTGGATGGCATGCGCAAGCGGCTCATTGTAGCCAATCGTCACGCCGATGCGCTTGGGATGCTTGGTTGCGGCGTCCATCAGCGCGGTTTCGAGCAGGGCCTCGCCGGAGCCGAGGAGCGCGAGTTGCGCCCCCTGCTCAAGAAGCGCGGGGAGCGCCTCGATGAGGAGGTCGATGCCCTTCTGGCCCGTGAGGCGACTCACCACGCCATACAGCAAGCGGCTCGGCGAGACCTCGAGCCCCAGCCGTGTCTGCAACGCGAGCTTGTTGCTCACGCGACTCTTGAGCCGCTTCGCATCGAATGGCGTGGCGACGTGAACATCATGCGCCGGGTCCCAATCGACTTCATCGATGCCATTGAGGATGCCCGACACCGCCGTTCCGCGCTTGCGAAGCAATCCACCGAACCCCATGCCGCCGATGTTCGTGCGAATCTCCGCGGCGTACGTGGGTGAAACGGTCGTGATGTGGTCGGCGAACACGAGCCCGGCCTTGAGGAAGCTGATGTCGCCGTAGTACTCGAGTCCCTCGAGGGAGTATGCCTCGGCAGGCAACCCGAGTGCCGTGAGGAGATCCGCGGCGAACTTGCCCTGAAAGGCGAGATTGTGCACGGTCAGGACCGTGACCGGGCGCGGCACATCGCCGTGCGGGAGATAGGCGAGATACGCGGGCACGAGCCCGGCCTGCCAGTCGTGACAGTGCACGACGTCTGGGGTGTAGCCAAGCACGAGCCCACGTCCGACATCCGCGGCCACGCGGCTCAGCGCGCCGAACCGCAATGCGTTGTCGGGCCAGTCCTTCCCGTGCGCGTCGGCGTACGGAGTCCCGGGGCGGTCGAAGAGATGTGGCGCATCAAGCACCATGAGGTCGAGTGCCCCCGCCGTGCCGATGAGCAGCCGCGCGGGCCCTCCCATCAGCTGCGCGTACTCGTGCGCCACATGCCCGTCCTTCAATGCCTTGAGTACGGCGGGATAGCCGGGGACGAGCGTTCGGACGTCAATGTCCTCGGACGCGAGCGCCGTGGGGAGCGCGCCGACCACATCAGCGAGTCCACCGGTCTTGACCAGCGGAAAGACCTCGGAGGCGACTGATAGAACGGTAAGCGAGCGTGCGGTGGTCACAGCGAGAGTTGGTCAATCATGGGCTGCGTGATGAGACAGACCCCGCCCTCGGAACGGCGGAAGCGCTTCGCGTCCAGCACAGGATCCTCGCCAACGACGAGGCGGGAGGGAATCCGCACGCCCTTGTCGACCACCACGTTCTTGAGTCGGGCACCGCGGGCAATATCGACGTACGGCAGAATCACGCCGTTCTCCACGCTGGCCCACGAGTGCACCTGCACCCCCGTGAAGAGGAGGGAGCGTCGCACGGTTGCTCCGGAGACGATGCACCCGCCGGAGACGAGGGCCGACACAGCCTCGCCGCGCCGACCGTCGATGTCGTGCACGAACTTGGCCGGCGGGGTGATCTCGCCGTAGGTCCAGATGGGCCAGTCGCGATCGAAGAGATCGAGGCGCGGCACGACATCGGTGAGATCCACATTGGCTTCCCAGTACGCATCGATGGTGCCGACGTCGCGCCAGTAGGCCTCGGACTCCGCCCTGCCGCGCACGCAGCTCTCGGTGAACCGATGCGCAACGGCCTTCGCGTTCTTCACGAGGAAGGGGATGATGTCCTTGCCGAAGTCACGCGTGGAGTGCGGATCGTTGGCGTCCCGCACCAACTGTTCGTTCAGGAAGGTGCGCTTGAACACGTAGATGCCCATGCTCGCGAGCGCAAACCCCGGCTTGTCCGGCATCTCCGGCGGCTGTGTCGGCTTCTCGAAGAAGTCCACGATGCGATCCGACGCGTCGACGTGCATGACGCCGAATCCCCGGGCATCCGCAATCGGCACCTCGACGCAGGCGACCGTGACGTCGGCCCCCGAGTTCACGTGCTGCACCAGCATTCGCTCGTAATCCATCTTGTAGACATGGTCACCGGCGAGAATCAGCAAGTACTCGGGACCGTAGCCGTCGATGATGTCGATGTTCTGGTAGACGGCATCGGCCGTCCCCATGTACCAGCGATCCTCGCTGACGCGTTGTGACGCGGGGAGGATGTCGAAGCTCTCGTTACGCTCGATGCGCAGGAAGTTCCAGCCCGCCTGCATGTGGCGGATGAGGCTGTGCGCCTTGTACTGCGTCGCCACCGCGAGGCGGCGAATGCCCGAATTGAGCGCGTTCGAGAGCGTGAAGTCGATGATGCGTGACTTTCCCCCGAAGTAGACCGCGGGCTTCGCGCGCCGATCGGTGAGTTCCATCAAGCGCGAGCCGCGTCCCCCCGCGAGGACGTAGGCCATGGTGGAACGGGAGATCGGCGTGGAGTAGGTAACGTTGGACACGGAGTGCTCCATGAGGGAACTCAACCTTCGTGAACGAGCCAGAGGGTGGCGAGCGGAGGCACGACGAGTGTGGCCGACTGCGGAAATCCATGGCTGGGCGTCGGAACCGTGTCCACGCTACCATGGTTGCCGACGTTCGATCCGCCATACAGCGAGGAATCGGAGTTGAGCACTTCACGCCAGCGTCCGCTCGCGGGGAGCCCGATGACGTAGGCGGAGTGCGGAGTCGGGGTCATGTTGACCACGGCGACGAGCGGTTTCGTGCCCTCTCCACCGTGACGCACCCACGCGAAGACCGAGTTGGTCCGGTCGTCCACCGTGATCCACTGAAAGCCCTCGCCCTCGCAGTCCCGTGCATGGAGTGCCGGCTGATCACGCAGCAGGTGATTGCAGTCCCGCATCAGCGACTTCACGCCCGCATGCCATGCCACGTCCAGCAGGTGCCAGTCGAGCGACTGCTCGTGGTTCCACTCGCGTCCCTGGCCGAACTCGCCTCCCATGAACAGCAGCTTCTTGCCAGGAAAGGCCCACATCAAGGCGAGGTACGCCCGCAGCGATGCGAAGCGCTGCCAGGCATCGCCGGGCATGCGGTCCAGCAAGGACTTCTTGCCGTGCACGACTTCGTCGTGCGACAGCGGGAGCACGAAGCGTTCGGAGTAGGCGTAGAGAATTCCGAAGGTCAACGCGTCGTGATGCCACCGCCGGTGGATCGGGGCCTCGCGCATGTACCCCAGGGTATCGTGCATCCACCCCATGTTCCACTTGAAGCTGAAGCCGAGTCCGCCGTCCGCCGTCGGTCGCGAAACGCCCGGCCACGCCGTGCTCTCCTCCGCAAGCGTCACGACCCCCGGGAAACGCGCGGAGACCGCCTCGTTCATGCGCTTGAGGAAGTCCACCGCCTCAAGGTTCTCGCGTCCGCCGAACCGATTCGGGATCCACTCGCCTTCCTTCCGCGAATAGTCGAGGTACAGCATGGACGCGACGGCGTCGACGCGCAGGCCGTCAATGTGAAAGACGTCGAGCCAGTAGAGCGCGTTGGCAATGAGGAAATTCGCCACCTCGCGTCGCCCGAAGTTGTAGATCAGCGTGTTCCAGTCAGGATGAAATCCCAGCCGGGGATCCTCGTGCTCGTACAGGGCCGTTCCGTCAAAGCGCGCCAATCCATGGGCGTCCGTGGGGAAATGTCCCGGGACCCAGTCGATGATGACGCCGATGCCATCGGTGTGGCAGCGGTCCACGAAGCGCGCGAAGGCCGCCGGATCGCCGAAACGCGAGGTCGGCGCAAAGAGCCCCACCGGCTGATAGCCCCACGAGGCGTCGAACGGATGCTCGTTGATCGGCATCAGCTCGATGTGCGTGAACCCCATGTCCTTCACGTACGGCACCAGCTCGGCCGCCAGCTCATCGTAGGTGAGCCAGCGATTTCCCTCACCGCGACGCCACGAGCCGAGGTGCACCTCATAGATGCTCATTGGGGCGCGATGGTGGACGACCTTCTCGCGGTGCTTCATCCAGAGCTGATCGTTCCACCGCAGGCGGCTCGTATCAAAAACGCGGGACGCCGTGGAGGGGCGTAGCTCAGCAGCGAAGCCCACGGGGTCACACTTGAGCGGGAGGCGTGCGCCATTCGCCGCCGTGAGCTGGTACTTGTACAACGCCCCTTCATGCACGCCCGGGATGAAGATTTCCCAGACGCCGGTGGCGCGCTGTCGCATCACGTGGCGACGTCCATCCCACGCGTTGAAGTCACCCACCACGCTGACGATTCGTGCGTTGGGGGCCCACACGGCAAAGTGCACGCCGACCGTGCCTTCGTGCGACATCAGATGTGCCCCGAGCCGTTCGTACAGCTCGGCATGCGTCCCTTCGCCAATCAGCCAGTCGTCCGTCGGGCCGAGTACAGGGCCGAAGGCATAGGGATCGTCCACCGTCCAGGTGTCCGTTCCCCGCGCGGCGCGGAGCCAGTAGCGCGGACGACCGACGACCGGCCCCTCGAAGAAGCCGGCCTCATGCCGCTGCTCAAGCACCGCGACCACGTGCTCTGCCTCGTCGATGGCTTCGAGGCGCTCCGCGCCCGGGATGAAGGCGCGGAGCACGTTCCCATCCCCCTCGGCGTGAATGCCGAGGACGGCGAAGGGATCGCCGTGCGTGCCCGCCACGATGGACTCCATGGCGCTGGCGGCTTCGTGCTTAACGCGGCGGCGGGGCATTCCAGATCTCCGTGGCGTACTCGCGAATGGTGCGGTCCGACGAGAACCAACTGGTGCGCGCGGTGTTCAGCACCGCCTTGCGCCACCAGATCTCTGGCGTGCGCCACTGCTTGCCCACTTCATACTGCATGCCATGGAAGGCGTCAAAGTCGGCGCAGACCATAAAGTGATCGTGGTGGCGCAGGTTGTTGACGAGCCCGCGATAACGACCGCGGTCATCGGGCGAGAACACGCCCTGCTCGAGCTCGTCGAGCACCTGCTGGAGGGCGGAGGAGCCCGCGATGGTCTGCGACATGTCGAGTCCCTCGGCCCGGCGCGCAGCCACTTCGTCGGCAAGGAGGCCGAAGATGAAGATGTTGTCGCGCCCCACATGCTCGCTAATCTCGATGTTCGCGCCATCGAGCGTGCCGATCGTCAGCGCCCCGTTGAGCGCGAGCTTCATGTTGCCGGTGCCCGATGCTTCCATCCCCGCCGTCGAGATCTGCTCCGAGAGGTCCGCCGCCGGAATGATCGACTCGGCGAGACTCACGTTGTAGTTCGGGAGGAAGACCACCTTGAGCCGGTCCCGAATGACGGGGTCGCGGTTCACGACCTTGGCCACGTCGTTCACCAGCTTGATGATCAGCTTCGCGGTGTGGTAGCCGGCGGCCGCCTTTCCGGCGAAGATGCGCACGCGCGGCACCCAGTCCTCATGCGGACGGGCGCGCATGGCGTTGTAGGTGGCGATTGTCTCGAGGATGTTCAGGAGCTGGCGCTTGTATTCGTGAATGCGCTTGATGTGCACATCGAAGAGCGCATCGGGGTCGAGGCGCACGCCGATCGTGTCGGAGACGACCTTCGAGAGCGCGATCTTGTTGGTGCGGCGCACGGCGGCATACGCCTCGCGGAACCCAGCGTCCTCGGCGAAGGGCTCGAGGTCGCGCAGTCGCTCCAGGTCGTCGCGGAAGGCTGGGCCGATTGTGTCGCTGATGAGCCGCGTCAGTCCCGGGTTCGCTTCAAAGAGCCAGCGGCGGAAGGTGATGCCGTTGGTCTTGTTAATGATGCGGTCGGGATACAGCGCATGGAAATCCTTGAAGACCGTCTGCCGCATCAGCTCCGTGTGGAGCGCCGACACGCCGTTCACGTGCCGCGCGGCGAGGAAGGCCAGATTGCCCATGCGCACCGCCCGGCTGCCATTCTCCCCAATCAGCGAGACGGTCGCCAACTGTGCGGCAGTGGAGGCTCCGCGGCGCCGCAGCGCATCGAGATGCTCCGCGTTGATCAGGTAGATGATCTGCATGTGCCGCGGCAGCAACGACTCCATCAGCGAGACCGACCACTTCTCCAGCGCTTCGGGCAGCAGCGTGTGGTTGGTGTAGTTGAACACCGACCGTGTGATCTCCCAGGCGGCATCCCACGACATCCCGTGAATGTCCACGAGGAGGCGCATGAGTTCCGGAATGGCGATCACCGGATGCGTGTCGTTGAGCTGAATCGCCGCATGGTCGGGGAGCGAGTTCAGCTCGCCGTACTGCCGCAGGTGGCGCCGCAGGAGATCCTGCAACGAGGCGCTGGCAAAGAACATCTCCTGGCGCAGGCGGAGTTCATGCCCCGCCGGAGTGTCGTCGCTCGGGTAGAGCACGCGCGAGATGGCCTCGAGGCGCACGCGGTCCGCGAGCGCCCCCACGTGATCGCCACGGTTGAAGTCTTCCAGGTCAATGGGATCCATCGCCCGCGCCGACCAAAGCCGGAGGGTGTTCACGTGCGCGCCGCGCCAGCCGGTCATCGGCGTGTCGTAGGCCACGGCCTTCACCTGATCGACCGGATGCCACACCGCCTTCGCCTTGCCGTCGGGTCCATCAACGACATCAACGTACCCGCCAAAGCCAATCGAGTATGCTACCTCTGGCCGTTCGAACTCCCATGGGAATCCCGCCGAGAGCCATTCTTCCGGCAATTCGATCTGCCACCCATCACGCAGCTGCTGCCGGAAAATCCCGTGGTCGTAGCGAATGCCGTATCCGTACGCAGGGATCCGCAGCGTCGCCATGCTCTCCATGAAGCAGGCGGCGAGTCGCCCAAGGCCGCCATTGCCAAGTCCCGGATCGGGCTCAAGGATGCGCAGCTTGTCGAGATCGACGCCGAGTTCGCGTAACGCCTCCCGCGCGGTCTCGGTGAGTCCGAGGTTGCCCAGGGTGTCCATCAACTGCCGCCCAATCAGGAACTCGAGCGAGAAGTAGTAGACGCGCTTGGAGCCGGCGGCATTGGTGCGGCGCGTGGAGTCCATCCAGTGACGCGAAACGTGGTCACGGGTCGCGAGTGCCGTGGCGACATACCAGTCGTGCTCACGGGCGTGCTCGGGATCCTTGCCGACGGAATAGAGGAGCTTGCTGACGACGCTGGCGCGAAAGTCGGCGATGGCGTCGGGGCCCGTGAGGTTGCTGGGGTCGACGGCGGAATCGGACGTGGAGGCGGAGCTCAAGGACATGACGACATGAAGAGGAATCGAAAACGCGCTGGCCCCCTGTAATATGGGGACCAGCGCGTCATTCTGCCCCGATTCGGAGCCTCACGCGTCGGTCGCCCCAGGGAGCTGCGGTATATGGGTGCCGGCGCTCCCGCGCAGGAGCCCCGTTTCGGTGTAGAGCTCGAGCTTGGCCCGAGTGTCCACGATGTCCAGGTTGCGCATCGTCAGCTGCCCAATGCGGTCGAGCGGGGTGAAAAACGCCTCCCCCTTCTCCATCGTGAGCCGCTCGGGCTTGTAGGTGAGGTTCGGGCTGGACGTATGCATGATGGAGTAGTCGTTGCCGCGGCGCAGCTCCAGCGTGACCTCACCGGTGACCGCACGCGCCACCCAACGCTGCGCGCTCTCACGCAGCATCAGGGCCTGCGGGTCGAGCCAGCGCCCTTGATACAACAGGCGGCCGAGCTTGCGGCCATGCAGGCGGTACTGCTCGATGGTGTCCTCGTTGTGAATGCCCGTCACGAGGCGCTCGTAGGCGATGTACACGAGCGCCATCCCCGGCGCCTCGTAAATGCCGCGGCTCTTTGCCTCAATGATGCGGTTCTCGATCTGGTCCGTCATCCCGAGCCCGTGACGCCCACCAATCACGTTCGCCTCAAGGAAGAGGTCAAGCAGTGTCTCGAAGGTGTGGCCGTTGATGGCGACCGGCGTGCCCTCCTCGAAGCGCACTGTCACGGTCTCGCGCTTCACGACGCAATCGTCCCTCCAGAACGGCACGCCCATGATCGGCTGGACGATGTGCATCCCCTTGTCGAGGAACTCGAGATCCTTGGCCTCGTGCGTCGCGCCGAGGAGGTTGGAGTCCGTCGAGTACGCCTTCTCGGTGCTCATCTTGTAGGCGAAGCCGTGCTGCACGAGATACTCCGACATCTCGGTGCGGCCGCCCAACTGGTCAATGAACGCCTGGTCGAGCCAGGGCTTGTAGACGCGGAGCGACGGATTGGTGAGCAGTCCGTAGCGATAAAACCGCTCGATGTCGTTGCCCTTGAAGGTGCTGCCGTCGCCCCAGATGTTGACGTCGTCTTCCTTCATCGCGGCGACGAGCATCGTGCCGGTCACGGCGCGACCGAGCGGCGTCGTATTGAAGTAGGTCTGCCCGCCCGTCGAGATATGGAATGCGCCACTCTGAATCGCAGCCATGCCCTCAGCCACCAAATCATGGCGGCAATCGATCAAGCGCGCCTTCTCTGCGCCGTATCCCATCGCCTTGCGCGGGATCTCGTCGTAATCCGTTTCGTCGGGCTGGCCGAGGTTGGCGGTGTAGGCGTACGGGATGGCGCCATGGGCGCGCATCCAGTGCAGGGCGGCGCTGGTATCGAGGCCGCCTGAGAAGGCGATGCCAACCTTCTCGCCAACGGGAAGGCGCTGGAGGATCGTTGCCACTGAGCTGGTCTCCTGAGATGTGCTACGAACGAAGGGCGAAAGATAGCGGAACTGGACGTCTTGCCGCAGACCTCGTGGAGCCCCACCCTTGAGCTAGCACAAGTGCTTCACTCCAACGCTGAGCCCCATGCGCCGCTTCCTCCGTTCCCCCCTCCTCGCCGTACTCGCGCTCGCGGTCAGCGCGATGGGGGCCTGCGCCCCAAAGCCCGCCGCCGATGTGGCCCCGGAACTCGCATACCTCTGGGTGGCATCCACCGACTCCACACAGCCGGACTTTCTCGCCACGCTCGATGTGACGGAGGGGAGTGCACGCTTTGGGCAGGTGATCGGCACGTTGCCGGTGCCGGGGCGCAGGAATGGGCCGCACCACACCGAACATGAGCTCGCGCCGGATCGTCAGCTCTTCGCGAACGGCTTTGCCACCGGACGCAGTTTCATCTTCGATCTCGCCGAGCCCGCGTCGCCGCGACTCGCCGGCGACTTCACCGAGATGGCGAGCTATGCACATCCGCACTCGTTCATCCTGATGCCGAACGGCAATCGCCTCGGCACCTTCCACATGCGCCACGACGCCAACGGGATGACCCCGGGTGGTCTCGTGGAGATCTCGCCGAAGGGCGAGGTGGTGCGGAGCAGTGCGCCGCAGCCGGCGAGCATGGATCCGGCGACGCGTGTGTACAGTGGGGCGGTGGTCGAGGCGCTCGATCGCATCGTGACCACCACGACCGACATGGAGGGCGACTCGCCGGCATCACGCCAGGTGCAGATCTGGCGCCTGTCCGATCTCGCCCTCCTCCACACGATCGTCCTCCCCGACGGACCCCTTGGTGACGAGTCGATGTACACGGCAGAGCCGCGGCTCCTCCAAGATGGCCGGACCGTGCTCGTCTCGACCTTCAATTGCGGTCTCTATCTCCTCGAGGGGATTGAATCCGAGCAGCCATCGGGACGTCTCGTGGCCTCATTCCCGCGGAAGGAGAAGGAGAGCTGTGCCATCCCGGTCGTGCGCGGGCATCACTACCTCGTGACCGTCCCCGCCTACTCGGCGGTGGTGAGCCTCGACATCAGCGATCCCGCAACGCCGAGTGAAGTGGGGCGCGCGACCTTCGATTCCACCGACGTACCGCACTGGATCTCGATGTCCCCCGATGGCGAGCGCGTGATCGTGACGGGCTACGGGTCGATGGTGCATCGGGTCGAACTGGTGCATTTTGATTCCACCACCGGCGCGCTCACGCGCGATACGCTCTTCCGCGATGCCGGTGCTGCGACCCCTGGTGTGCGGCTGGATAACAAGACTTGGCCACATGGTGGCAGCGCGGCGGGTGTGCCGCACGGCGCAGTGTTCTCGCGTCCGAGTGCACCCAAGTGAAGAAACTCGTCGTTGGCATCGTCTCGACGGTGGTGAGCACCATCGGGTGGGCAGCGGGTGCCAAGTTCGGCATCATGACCGCCTTCATGCTCAGCATGGTGGGATTGGGCGTTGGGATCTATTTCGGCGCGCGTCTCGCCAAGCATTGGCAGTTGTAGCACGGCATTTGTCTTCACATCTTCGTACGCAATGAACGACTCCCGCCGCCTCCTGCAGCACTTCCTCGCCGCGCTCGCGTACCGCACACAGAAGGCGGTGCGCGGCGCACCGGCCAGTTACGCCGAGTTCAGCGCCTTCACGCACTCGCGCACGCCGCATGAACTCGTGTGGCACATGACCGGACTGATTGGCTATGCCCGCACCTTTCTGCATGGCGGAGAGTGGGCGCCGCCGCGGCTCGCGACCTTCGAGGCAGAACTCGAGCGATTTCATCACACGCTTGAAGCGTTGCGCGCGGACTTCGCGGATGCCTCGCTGCACGCGACCATCAGCGACGAGCAGTTCCTGCACGGCCCACTCGCCGATGCGATGACGCATGTAGGACAGTTGGCGATGCTGCGGCGAATGGTCGGCTCTCCGGTGCCCTCGGAGAACTTCATTCAGGCGGATGTGCGTGCGGAGAATCTGTCGTCGGCGCAACCGGAGCCGCGTGCCCCTGATACGTGGTGGCGTCCCGACCAGCCGCCGATGCCGCCGAAGCCGATGCCGGACGAGTTTCCGGCGTAAGTCGCCGCAGCGGGGTACCATGCCTCCATGAAGAATCTCCCCGCAGTCTCGTCGGATTGGAACGAAGGCCGCTACTTCGACCTCTGGATGCTCGTGCATTTTCTGTCAGGTGCTGCCGGAGGCTTCGTGAATGTCTTCTTCGGCCTCACCACACTCCAGGTCGTGCTGCTCGGGCTCGCGATGATGGTGGCGTGGGAAGTCGGCGAACTCTCGATTGGCGTGTTCGAGTCACCGCTCAATCGCAGCATCGACGTCGGCGTCGGGGTGCTCGGCACCATCCTCGCGCTTTGGATCGCGTCGCACCTGTCGCCGATGGAACAGCACGTGGTCTTCGTCGTCACGCTGGGGACGGCGATCACTGGCATGGCGTTTGGCGTGCGCAACTTCACCCGACGGAAGCGGGCTGGACGTGCCAAGCCGCGTTAATCGATCGGTGCCGTGGCGTAACAGGCCACTCGCACCGGCAGCGGCGTCTCCAACGCATCCTCAATCGTGAGCCGCAGCTCCCGCGCGCGCCCGCGAATCACATGCTCCAAGCGCCGATGCCCAATCGTTGTCCCCTCGAACAGCGTGCGCCAGTCAGATGTGTCGCGCGCTTCAAGCCGGAACTTCGCGACGCGTTGTCCCTCCGTGATGTCCTCGCGCAAATCCACAATGCCCACATCACCTGGAGCGGCGAGCGTGATCTCGCCCACCGCCGTTCTCGCTGACGTCACGCGCCACCGCACAGCGGCGCCGGCCGCAAGATCAGTGGCAAAGATGCGATCCAATCGTGCACGCATTCCCATCAGCGCGGCGACATCGGCATCGTGCAGCAGTCCCTCGCGCGTAGGGGGCACGTTCAAAAGCAACTTTGAGTTGCGCCCAACCGAGGAGAAATAGAGCGCGCTGAGATTCACCGGGGAGCGCACCGCGCTGTCCTGCGTCGCGTGATAGAACCAGCCTGGCCGAATGGACACGTCCGTTTCGCCTGGGCGCCAGACAGTGCCATCGCGATCTCCTTCCTGTAGCGAGCGCATCACCTCGGCCCCCTCTAGGCCCGGTACCGGGACAATTTCGGGGCGCACGGTGGACCAATTCGTCACGCCGGCCACGCCGCGTTCGTTGCCAATCCACCGCACGTCGGGCCCCGCATCCGAGAACATCACCGCGTTCGGTTGCATGCGGCGCACCGCACCCCAGATGCGCGGCCAATCGTAGACCTGACGCTTGCCGTTTGGTCCCTCGCCATTCGCGCCGTCAAACCAGACTTCGTGAATCTCGCCGTACTGCGTCAGCAACTCGGTAAGCTGCGCCTCGTACACATCGTTGTAGCGCGGGGAGTCACCATACGCCGGATGATTCTGATCCCACGGCGAGAGATAAAGCCCGACTCGGAGCGACTCCTCACGACAGGCATCCACGAACTCGCGCACCACATCCCCCTGTCCTTCGCGAAACGGACTCGCGCTCACGCTGTGCGTGGTGGTGCGCGTGGGCCAAAGGCAAAAGCCATCGTGATGCTTGGCGGTGAGGATCATCGCCTTGAAGCCCGCGGCCTTCGCGATGTGGGCCCACTGTCGCGCATCGAAACCGGTCGGCGCGAAAATG
>JANLTT010000128.1:0-12086 GCA_031363115.1 Gemmatimonas sp. | reverse complement strand
CGCGGTTGCACCGAGCTGGGTGAGGCGCGTGAATGAGTTGGATCTGCCGACGACGTGGGCTGGCGGCTTCGTCTCGGCGAATGCAGCGGCATTTGCGTCCCTTGATGCTTTCGCGAAGGCGCCCGCGCTGCCCGCCGGAGCGGCGGACGGTTTCCGTGCGTACGCGACGCAACAGCAGGTGACAGTGCCACGCTCAGCGGACGATGACGCGGTGCTGGAGCGGTTGTTGCTGCAGCACTTGGCGTACGCGAAGTGGGGGAATGCGGGGCTGTACGCGGTGGAGGCGCGGGTTGATCCTGAGGTTCGCGCGTCGTTGGTGCACTTTGCTGGGGCTCCGCGGCCGTAGCGTCGCGTAGAGTCTCGGCACAGGTCAGCGCACCCCGTCGTACTCCTCAGGCGTATCCACATCCTGCAACGCCTCCACCGGCCAGTCGTGCATCCGCGCTTCATCCTGATGCGCCCGCACGACGGCCTTCCCGCACCCCTCGCCATGCCAGGCGAGCAACTCCGGCCAGAGCGCGCGCCGAAACACCAGCGGCGGTGCCAGTATATCGCCGTAGCGTGACACGCCGAGTGGCTCCGCGCCGGACGCAACGCCCTCAACGAGCGCGCGCATCATCGTCGCCGTGACCTGCACCATGTCGCTGAGCACCACGAGCGTGGCGTCGGCATCGGGGGGCAACGCCAGCAGCCCCGCGTGCAGCGACGCACTCGTGGGACCGGTGGGGTCAGGGCTCGTCGCGTAGAGCACATCGAGCCCCACGAGGGCCTCGCGTACGCGATCGGGTTCGTGTCCCGTCACCACGACCACGGGTTCGCATCCCGCGTCCATCAGGCGGCGCACTGTGCGGCGTACCATTGGCTCGCCTTCGATAGGGAGCACAAGCTTGTTGGTGCCCATACGCCGCGATGCACCGGCGGCGAGTACGACAGCCGCTACGCGCAGCGCTGGTTGCGCCGTTGGCTCCAACTCTGGCTGCGACGCGTTGTCGCTCACTCCGTCTCCGCCGCGTGGCGCGGCTCCGCATGGATTGGCGCGGCCCGCTCACGCAGCGAGCGCGGACTGCGCCCACTGCGCACCGCCAGCATTTCCGCCACGACTGCCAGCGCCACCTGCTCAGCGCCATCGGTTCCAATGTCGAGCCCAACCGGTCCAAAGATCCGCGCTTCATCCACCGCATCATCCGCGCGCAGGATGTCGAGAATGCGCGCCGTTCGCTGCCGTGGACCGAGCACGCCGAGGTAACGCGCCGGACCTCGTAGCAACGCACGGAGATACTCGGTGTCGTCGGCAAAGTTGTGCGTCATCACCACCGCAAAGCTTTCGTCGTCGAGCACCAGACGCTCGGCGAGTCGCGCCGCATCGGTCTCCACGAGACGAATCGGCGCAGGGAAGCGCTCCGCGGTGAGCAGCCCCGGGCGACGATCCGCGACGACCACGCGGAAGCCGACCGAGGCAGCCAAGGCCGCGAGGTGCCGCGCGTCATCACCCGCACTCACCACAAGAAGTCGTGGCGGCGGAATCATCACGTCCACGAATCGAGCGCTTTCAACGAGCTGCGATTCACCCGCGGCAATCCACTGCACGGCTGCCTCGCCCTGCAACAGCTCGCGCGCTCCGTCGGCCAAGGACGTGATCACCACAAATGGAACTTCACTCGCCAGCGCCGCCCGCTCAGCCGCGCGCGCATCCGTCACACGCTCAACGAACAGCTCAACCACCCCTTCGCACCCCACACCGAGATCCCACGCGGCAATTTCGTCCATACTGCCGCAGTACTCGCGCCGCTCCGTCGTGCCGGTGCGAATCACGCGAAGCGCCACCTCGCGCACGTCCTCCTCGAGGCACCCACCACTGACATTCCCCACCACTCGACCATCCGCGGCGACAACCATCTTCGCCCCTTCATGACGATACGCCGATCCCTGCACGCGAATGACCGTCGCCAGCGCGCACTCTGTGCCTTCCGCGTGCCACGCCGCGAGTTGGTCCATCACCTGCCGCGTCTCGAGCCACTGCTTCACGCTTCAGCTCCAGGAGAGGTCGTGATGCTTGAGCGGGAGGGAGCGAATGCGCTTCCCCGTCGCCGCAAAGATTGCGTTGCACAGCGCCGGAACCACCGGCGGGAGCGCAGGCTCTCCCATCCCCGTCGGTGGAAAATCGGTGATACGGAAATGCACTTCCACCGGCGGTGACTGCGTCAAGCGAATCAGCGGGAAGTCATGGAAGTTGCTCTGCACGGCGCGCCCACCCTCAATGGTGATCTCCTGCGCGAGCGCTTCGGAGATGCCATCGAGCACCGAACCCTGCACCTGATTCATCGCGCCGCTCGGATTGATGATCTGCGACCCGACATCACCGGCGACCCACACCTTGTCTACCGTGAGCTCGCCCTGCTTATTCACCGTCGCCTGCACGACCTCGGCGAAGTAGCCGCGGTGACTGTAGTGGAAGGCGACGCCCATCCCGGTGCCCTTAGGCAGCGTGCGCGTCCCCCAACCGGACTTCTCCGCCACGAGGTCCAACACGCCGCGCATGCGCGCGGCATTCAAGAACTGCGCCTGCGGCCCTGTGCCGGTCGGAGCTGGCGCAACAAACTGCGCGAGCAACGTGCGGCGGAACTCCACCGGATCCTTGCGCGCCGCATGGGCGAGTTCATCTATGAAGCTCTGCATCACCCACGAGAGCGCATTGCTCCCAGGGGCGCGCAGGAAGCCCGTCGGCACACCGAGCGGCATTGTGGAAACGCCGAGCGAGAAGTTGGGAACGAAGGACGCAGGGAACTCCGTGCCGCCGATGTTCGCCGAGGGTGCGAAGCCGGTCCCTTCGCCGAAGGAGACGAAGTGATTCTCCCACGCAATCGGTGCGCCCGAGGCATCCACCGCACCACGCAGTTTGTGAAAGCCCGCGGGACGATAGAAATCGTGTTGAATGTCGTCTTCGCGCGTCCAAATGAGCTTCACTGGCGCGCTCACCACCTTCGAAATCCACGCGGCCTCGACCATATAGTCGTTGTTCAGTCGGCGCCCAAAGCCACCACCCGCACGCATCATGTGAATGGTGATCTGATCCGGCGCGATCCCCAGCGTGTTGGCGCAGAGCGTGCGTCCGCTCTGCGGATTCTGCGTCGGCGCCCAGACTTCGAGCTTGCCATCGGAGAAGTGCGCAGTGCAGTTCATCGGCTCAAGTGCGGCGTGTGCGAGGAACGGATACTCGTACGTCGCCTCCACCACCGTGCCGCGCGCAATCGCGGCGCTCACATCACCATCGTTGCGCAGGGAACGCTGCGGCGCGCCGGCAAAAAACTCGGCGGACTTCGCGCGGAAGGCAGTCGTGCTCTGCTGTGCGGTGGCATGCTCGGCCCAGGTCACGCGCAGTCGCTGACGCGCGGTGCGCGCGTTCCAGTAGGTGTCGGCGACAATCGCGACGCCAGGAAGCAGTCCCGCCAACTGCGTGCCCCCCTCAATCACGAAGGCATCGCGCACACCGGGCATGCGCTTCACTTCATCGAGATTGGCACTGGCGACTTTCGCGCCGTACACCGGCGCCTTCTCCAGCACAGCGTGCAGCATCCCCGGCACGGTGACATCAATGCCAAACAGCGGCTTGCCGGTCACGATCCTGTGGTTGTCTACGCCGGGCAACGGCTTGCCGATGATCTTGTAGTCCTTCGGATCCTTCATCTTCACCGAAGCGGCATCGGGCGCTGGGAGCGCGGCCGCGCGCTCAGTGAGTTCGGCGTACGTGAGATGCCGGCGCGAGGCCATGTGGTGCACGCGCGCATCGCCCGCCGTAGTGAGTTCGGCCTCAGGAACGCCGAGTGCTTGCGCGGCTGCGGTAAGCATGAGCTGCCGCCCAACGGCACCGGCGCGACGGAGCGGCTCCCAGTTGGTCGGGGTCGCGGTGCTTCCGCCAGCCACCTGCGATCCGTACTTGGTGGGATCCGAGTCGGCCTGAACGATCGTGATCTTGTCCCACGGCACGTCGAGCTCTTCGGCAATCAGCTGCGGCATCGAGGTCTTCACGCCCTGGCCGATCTCCGGATTCTTTGCGACGATGGTGATTTGACCATCGGGGGTGATGCGAACGAAGGCGTTGGGCGTGAAGTCGGCCGCGGCGCCCGGCTCAGCGGCATGGAGTTCCGAGGGGAGGCGATAGTCGAGCCAGGCACCTAGCACGAGGCCCCCGCCGGCAACGGAAGAGACGCGGAGGAAATCGCGGCGATCAAGAGAGGAGGTCATCGGTTAGCCCTCCAGCGAAGCGTCGGCTTCGTCGTCGCGGCGCGGACGCGGTGCCGGCGCGGTGCTCATGGCCGCTGCCCGATGAATGCCTTCGCGAATGCGCGTGTAGGTCGCGCAGCGGCAGAGGTTGCCGTTCATCGCGGCATCAATGTCTTCGTCGGTTGGCTTGGGCGTCCGCGCGAGCAGCGCCGCCGCCGACATCAGCTGGCCCGCCTGGCAGTAGCCGCACTGCGGGACGTCCAGTTCTTCCCAGGCCTTCTGCAGCGGATGCGTCCCGTCGGGGGAGAGTCCTTCGATCGTCGTGACGCTCGCCCCCGAGACTGCCGAGGCCGGGAGGACGCAGGAGCGGGTCGGGGTGCCGTTGATGTGCACGGTGCAGGCGCCGCATTGGGCCGCGCCACAGCCAAACTTGGTGCCTTTGAGGTCCATCGTGTCACGCAGGACCCAGAGGAGGGGCATGTCGGCGGGGACATCCACCGTGCGGCGTGCGCCGTTAACTGTGAGCGTGACGAGCATTGTGCTGGGCTCCGAGCGAGGATGAGATAGTAAAAAGTACGCGGAAGTGGGCCCAAGGGTTGCCTCCACGCGTACTTTCGAGAGGATTTCAGGAGCGACACGACCCTTTCCCCACGCATGCCCATCGCCTTCCTGAGAGACCTGCCCGGCTGGTGGCCGTACGCCGTCGGCATCGTGGTCCTCGCCTTTAATCTCGCGGCCACGGGACACGTCCTGCTGCAGAAGCGCGACGTGCGCGCGGCATTGGCGTGGGTGGGCCTGATTTGGTTTGTGCCGGTGATTGGTGCGGTGCTCTTCGCTACGCTCGGACTGAATCGCATTCGCCGCCGCGCGTCGGAACTGCAGCGCGAGCGCCGTCGCATTCCGCTCTCGACTCCCAGCGACACGATGATCGCGCGGGTCGGCACCGAAGTCACGGTTCCTCCCTCGCTTAAGGCCCTCGCGCGACTCGGCGAGGCCGTCAGCGGGCGCCCGTTGCTCATGGGCAACAGCGTGCGCGCGCTGCACAACGGCGACGAAACCTACCCCGAGATGCTCGCGGCGATTGATGCGGCGCGGCACAGTGTCGCGCTCGCCACGTACATCTTCGGCGACGATGCAGCAGGGAAGCCCATTGTGGAGGCGCTCGCGCGCGCCGTGAAGCGGGGCGTCCAGGTGCGCGTGCTGATTGACGGCTTCGGCACGCGCTACACCTGGCCGCCCGTTGAGCGCGCACTGCGAGCTGCCGGCGTGCGCACCGCGCTCTTCCTCCCGGGCATTCGCGACGCGGGGCTTGCCTTCTTCAATCTTCGCAGCCACCGCAAAGTGCTGACGGTGGATGGCCGCCTCGCCTTCACCGGCGGCATCAACATTCAGGCACGCAACATCCACGCCGACGATCCGCCGCGCATGGTGCGCGACCTGCACTTCCGAATCGAGGGACCACTCGTCGGTCAGCTTCAGGAAGTCTTCGCCGAGGACTGGGCCTTCACGACACGCGAGATCCTCGATGGCGTCGAGTGGTTCCCCACGCTGCTTGCCGTGGGCGAGTCCACGGCGCGTGCCTACACCGATGGACCCGACGGCGATATCGAGATTCTGCGCACCGTCTTGCTCGGCGCGATTGCGGGCGCGCGCGTGAGTGTGCGCATCGTCACGCCCTACTTTCTGCCGGATCAAGGTTTGATTGGTGCGCTCCACGTGGCGGCGCTGCGCGGCGTGCAGGTGGATATTATCCTGCCGGCGAAGGTAAACATTCCCCTCGTGCAGTGGGCGGCAACGGCTCAGCTCTGGCAGGTGCTACGCCCCGGGTGCCGAGTGTACGAAACGCCGACACCGTTTGACCACACCAAGCTGTTGGTCATCGACCGCGAGTGGGTGCTCTTTGGCTCGTCCAACTGGGATCCGCGGAGTCTCCGACTCAATTTCGAGCTCGATGTCGAGTGTCATGACCCAGGTCTCGCCGCCGAGATGGACGATCTCGTGGCGGCCAAGATTGCGTACGGGCGTCGAGTCACCCTCGAGGAGGTGGACAGCCGTCCGTTCCCCGTGAAGATTGGCCATGCACTGGCCCGTTTGATGTCACCTTACCTTTAAGACATGTCCTCCTCGACCTTCCGCAGCACGCTCATCCGCGTCCTCATCATTCAGGCGATCACCCTCGCGGCGCTCTGGTATCTCCAGACGCGCTACGGGGCCTAGCCGATGCATTGGGTCAACTGGCTGGTCGTGATCGTCTACCTCGCCTGGGTAGTCGGCGACAGTTTGCACAAGTCGATGGGCTCGAAGAACATCGAGGGATACTTCCTCGCCAACCGCTCCCTTCCCTGGTGGGCGGTCGGACTCTCGGTGATGGCCACGCAACTCTCGGCGGTGACGCTCATTGGCACCACCGGCCAGGGTGCGACCGATGGACTGCGCTTCGTGCAGTTCTACTTCGGGCTCCCCGTGGCGATGGTGATCCTCGGCGTCACGCTGGTGCCTTTCCTGCATAAGGCGAAGGTCTACACCGCGTACGAGTATCTCGAGCGGCGCTTCAATCCCGCGACCCGTTCGCTCACCAGCTTTCTCTTCCTGCTCTCGCGCGGGATGTCGTGCGGCACGATCATCGCCGCACCGGCCGTGGTCTTCTCGGCGGTGCTCGGCTGGAATCTCTGGCTGTCAGTGGGCATCATCGGCGTCCCGACGGTGCTCTATACGGTCGTGGGTGGCGTGCAGGCGGTGACGTGGGCCGACGTGAAGCAGATGTTCGTGATCGTGGGCTCGCTCATCACCATCGTGTTCGTGCTCGTCATGCGGATGCCGATTCCTCTCGACGATGCGTTGCATCTCGCCGGGGCGGCTGGGCGGATGCAGGTCTTCGACTTTTCGTGGGACCTCACGAAGACCTACACCTTCTGGTCGGGCATGCTCGGCGGCACCTTTCTGATGCTCTCGTACTTCGGGACCGATCAGAGCCAAGTGCAGCGCTATCTGTCCGCGCGGTCGGTGGATGAAGCGCGCTCCTCGCTGCTGATGAGCGCGTACTGGAAGATTCCGCTCCAGGCGTTGGTGCTGTTGGTCGGCGTGCTGGTCTTCCTGTTCTATACCTTCGAGACCCCGCCGCTCCTGTGGAACCCTGCGCACGACAAGGCCGCCCGTTCGGCGGCCGCGGCGGAGTTCACGGCGTTCGATACGCGCTACAACGCAGCAATCGCCGAGCGGCGTGAGTATGCGGCGGCTGCCTCGGTGTACCGCACGCGTGGTCAGGATGCTGCGACGGCGGCGGCAACGCAGGCCTTTGTGAAGGCCGATGCCAGTGTGACTGAGATTCGCGCCGAGGCGCTCGCGCGCACGGGTGAGATCGTGCAGGAGTCGGCGCGGGATGTGAACTACATCATTCCGCGCTTCGTCGTGGACTACCTGCCGATCGGCCTCACTGGGCTCTTCCTCGCCGCGGTCCTCGCGGCGGCGATGTCGAGCATCGCGGCGGAACTCAACTCGCTGGCGACGGCCACCGTGGTGGATTTTTATCGTCGGTGGTTCAAGCCCAAGGCGAGTGACGCGCACTACCTGACGGCCGGAAAGATCTCGACCGCGCTCTGGGGTGTCTTTGCCTGTGTGGTGGCGAGCTATGCGGCCACACTCGGCTCGCTCATTGAGGTGGTGAATCGCTTTGGTTCGTTCTTCTATGGATCAATCCTCGGCGTCTTCCTACTGGCGATGATTCCGCGGGCCCGCGGAGTGGGGGCGTTCGTTGGCTTGCTCGCCGGCATGTCCTCGGTGGCGTACGTGAGCTTCCAGATGCCGGAAATCAGTTTTCTTTGGCACAACGTGATTGGCGCCGTCGCCGTGGTCGCGGTGGGGATGCTGCTCAGCGTCGTGATTCCCGACGCGAAGAAGCCCGCAACCGCCTAACGAAGGGCGGTCGCGTCCTGCGTGGATATGCTTCGGACACGGCATAGGGCGCGCATCTCGTGCATACCAATGCGAAAGCCTTCCCGAGTGAGGGCCGTCGGGTAAGCTCCCGTATGTCTTCCATTCGAATTATCGGCGTCCCCATGGACCTCGGCGCCAGTCGCCGCGGCGTGGATATGGGCCCGTCTGCCGTTCGCTACACCGATCTGCGTGATCGCCTCGAGAAGCTCGGTCATGATGTTGATGACGCGGGCAATGTCGAGGTTCCGTTCCGCGAGGATGCGGCGCGCGGGGCGCAGCGTGGCGCGCGGTTCCTTGGTGCCATCACCGATGTCTGCTCCGAGGTGGCGCGTCGGACCCGCGGCGCCCTCGATGAGGGACGGTTTCCCGTGGTGCTCGGAGGCGACCACGCGCTCGCGGCCGGCAGCATCGCCGGCGCGGCTGCGCATCTGCAGGCCAAGGGACAGCGACTCGGTGCGCTCTGGATTGACGCACACGGCGACCTGAACACGCCGGGCACTTCGCGGTCGGGCAACGTGCATGGCATGCCGCTCGCGGCGCTCCTCGGGCATGGGGACAAGGCGATGGTTGGCATCAGCGGTGAGCAGCATGCACTCCGCGCCAGCGATGTCGCACTGATTGGCCTCCGCGATCTCGATACCCCCGAGCGGCAGCACATCAAGAAGTGGGGACTCTCGGCGTTCACGATGCGCTCGCTTGATGAAAAGGGAACGCGCAACGTCATCGAAGAGGCCATTCAGGTGGCGACGCGCGACACGGCGGGCATCTGGGTGTCATTCGACATGGACGTGATTGATCCCTCCGAGGCGCCTGGCGTGGGTACCGCCGTCCCCGGCGGTATGACCTATCGCGAGGCACATCTCGCGATGGAGATGCTCGCCGACACGGGGAAGGTGATTGGGCTCGACCTCGTGGAAGTGAACCCAGTGCTCGACGAGCGAAATCGCACGGCGGAGATTGCCTGCGAGCTCATTCTGTCGGCGCTTGGCAAGCATATCCTCTGAGCTGAACACACCCATGCACATTCGCTACGTTCCCCCCGACTTCACCGCGGCGCATCTTGCGTCGGCCCCGGCCGCGCCCACTGCCCTCGTGGAGCGCGATGGCGTGCTCCCCGACGGGTTCTTCGCCACGACGAATCTTCCGACCTACATCAAGACCGCCGATGGCAGTTGGGTGCTCCCGCGCGAGCCCCGCATGGATGGCGTGCTCGTGCGTCATGCCGACGGCAGCTTCTGGGTGCGCGAAGGGCGACGCGTGCGTGCCGGTGACCAGGTGGTGATTGGGCTCGCTGAGGATGGACGCGAAGGGGTGCTGGTGCATGCGAAGGGTTTCGTAGGCGACAAAGGCCCCGATGGCGACTTCCATTTCATGTCGAGCACCGTCTCGCGCGAAAAGCCGATTGACTACACGAGCATCGCACGGATGTTGGTGGCCGAGAAACGTCGGGGCGGGCACGTGGTGTGGGTGACCGGCCCGGCGCTCGTGCACTCACGCGCGCGCGACAACCTCGTCTGGTTCATTCGCAATGGCTTTGTGCAGGCGTTGCTGGCGGGGAACGCGGTCGCGGTGCATGACATCGAGGCGGCCATTGTTGGCACGACCCTCGGCATGACGAGCGAGGGTGAGCCGACGGCGGGCGGGCACTCTGCGCACATGCGCGCCATCAATGCGGTGCGACGTGCGGGGAGCATCAAGGCCGCGGTGGATCAGGGCATCATCACCGAAGGCATCATGCATGCCTGTGTCGTCGAGGAAGTGGCGTTTGTACTCGGCGGCTCCATTCGCGATGACGGTCCGCTGCCGGACGTGTACACCGATGCCGTCGAGGCACAGGTCGCGATGCGTGCGCAGGCCGTGAAGGCGACGATGGCCGTGATGATTGCCACTGCACTGCATTCGATTGCGGTGGGCAACATGCTCCCCGCGTACTACGAGGATCCGCAGCGCGGGATGCAGGAACTCCCGACGATCTGCGTGGATGCGAGCGAGTTCTTGGTCAGCAAGCTCAAGGACCGCGGTACACACCAGGCCGTTGGCGTGGTGACGAACGCGCAGGACTTCATGAGCATCCTGCGCGCGGCGGTGGAGCGGGAAGTGCTGGAGTCGGACGAGAGGTGAACTGCGGTCGCGCGAGCGCTAACGCGAGTTACGCCGCAACCTTTGCGGCGGCGTGCGCCGCCGCATTTGGCTCGCGGATCAGCACCGCAGTATCCACCACGATCTCGTTGCCCTCGCGGGTGATCGCATGCCGGTCGAGCGCGCGCTCGGCCTTGCCTGCGATGAAGGCGCCGCCCGGCTGGAAGGTGCTCTTGTGCTTCGGGCAATAGAAGCGATTCTGCCCCGCCTGCCAGGTGACGTTCGTGCCGCGATGCGGGCACTCGAGCCCAAAGGCGTAGATCGAGCCCTGATAGCGCGCGATGATGACCTTGTTGTCGCTGTCAATCGTGACGCCGTCCGCTGTGGGCACGGGATACCGAACCGTCGCGCCATCAGCGCGCCCGGTGGCGTAGTCGCGCGTCAGCGCATGGAGGTTGGAGGCCGTCGCGCCGAGCGCGGTGAGCGCGGCGAGGGCCATGAGCCCCTCCTTGAGGAAGGTGCGGCGGCCGCTGCCGTCTTCGCATGCGGAGGTGGGATCATTCGTGTGGTCGCAGGAGTCCTGCCGCAGCTCGTCCGTCATCGATTCCTCCAATAGGGTCCCTTCATATTACACTAGAGCGGTGCAGACGCCTCGTAAAGCCGCGCTCGTTTTCATCTTCGTCGCGATGGTGCTCGACATCATCGCGTTCGGGATCGTCATTCCGGTCCTCCCGAAGCTGATTGAGTCGTTCGTGGCGGGCAATACGGGCCGCGCCGCGGAGTACTTCGGGCTCTTCGGGACGGTCTGGGCGCTGATGCAGTTTGTCTTCTCTCCCCTCCTTGGCGCGCTCTCGGATCGCTTTGGACGGCGTCCGGTGCTGCTGATTTCCATTACCGGACTCGGGCTCGACTACATCTTCATGGCCCTCGCCCCCTCGTTGGGGTGGCTGTTCATCGGGCGCATGATTTCCGGTATGACCGCGGCCGGCTTCGCGACGGCGACCGCCTACATCGCCGATGTGACCACGCCGGAGAAGCGGGCCGGCGCATACGGCATGGTTGGGGCGGCCTTCGGCTTCGGCTTCATCATTGGCCCCGCGCTCGGCGGCATCCTCGGCGCGACCGATCCCCGATTGCCGTTCTGGGTCGCCGGCGGACTCGCACTGGTGAACGCGCTGTATGGATTCTTCGTGCTGCCGGAGTCGTTGCCGCCGGACAAGCGCGCGCCCTTTGAGTGGTCGAAGGCCAATCCGATTGGCTCCCTCAAGTTCTTGCGCTCGCACGGCGAACTCTTCTCGCTGGCTTCAGTGAGTCTCATGTACAGCTTGGGGCATCAGGTTTTCCCGAGTGTCTTCGTGCTCTGGGCGGGCTATGTCCTCAAGTGGGACCCCAAGCAGGTTGGGATGGCGCTCGCCGCGGTGGGCGTGTTCAGCGTGATTGTGCAGGGCGGACTTGTGCGTCCGCTGGTGAAGCGGATCGGACAACGACGCACCCTGATGGTGGGGGGATTCTTTGGGACGCTGGGCTTTGCGATGTACGGCTTCGCGGGGACGGTCCCGATGTTCTGGATCGCCGCCATCGCGTATGCGCCGGCCGGTGTGTTCAATCCGACCCTGCTCGGACTCCTGACGAAGCGCGTGGGGCCGTCGGAGCAGGGGAAGCTTCAGGGCGCCAACGCGAGTCTTTCGGGGATCGGCGGCATGCTCGGCCCGGGGCTTTTTGCGCTGAGCTTCTCGTGGGCGATTCGTCCCGAGGCAACGGTGCATATCCCGGGGCTGCCGTTCCTCCTGGCGTCGGTGCTGTTTGGGCTCGCCGCGCTGATTGGCTGGCGCGCGACGCGCAACGACCTGTCG
>JANLTT010000087.1:0-2766 GCA_031363115.1 Gemmatimonas sp. | reverse complement strand
GCCGATTCGCGGCACAATGAGCAGATGCAATACGCCCCATGCCACTGCCAGCAGCAGCCACGCCAACAACATCAAGCCAAGGCACCACCGGGCAACAAACGCGAAGGTTTTCAGCAACGGTGATGGGGCTGGCGTCAGGTCGTCCATTGTGAATCAGCTGATGTGCCGAGAATTATGACCCGCAACGGTCATCCCGCCATGATCCAGCACCCGCCGGCGCCTGTGCCGGACCATGCCGACACACCGGCTGGCGCTCTGGTATCGGCCTACTCGCGTTACGCGCAGCGCATCCGGCGACGCTACGGCGACAGCCGCAAGTGACCCCGCAGTTCCTCGCAAGCCGAGTTCCGCGAGCAATGGCCGCGGGTGGCACGATTGTTCTGATCTCGCCCTCGGGGTTCGACGCGAATGCCACGTGCCCGCCGCTCTGGTTTGTGGACGGGGTGGATTATGGCAGGGTGCGCGGAACCCCAACGCGTGCCGCAGGTGCAATTCGTGAGGTGCAGGACGAGGTCCTGCGGCAGGCCGTGCGAGTTGAGATCTACCGGGCTGCGCTGGCGCCGCCAGAGTTCAGCGACTCACAAGGCTGCGGTAGTGTCGTCGTGTGGACACGCTGAATCAGGCCCAGCTCGCCCCAACCGCGCGAATGAAGTTCTCCCCCAACACGAGCCGAATGGTCGCGTCGCTATACCGGCGACGCACCATCGCCTCGGTTAGATCGAACAGCCGCTTAGGATGGTTCATGCCATCCACGTGCACGCCACCATCGGCGGCGTAGTAGGGCTTGTAGCGATCAAAGTTCGCTTGGTTGGCAATCGGCGTCGTCTCGCCCGCCTTGGGGATAGGCAGACCGAGCCCAGCCATGTCGAGATCCGAGCCCACTCCCACATGCTCGGCGCCGACCAGCCGGATCACGTAGTCAATCTGGTCAACCACGTGCTCGACCGTGACAGGTGCTGCCGGTCGCACCATGAAGCGAATGAAGGCGATGCCCATCACGCCGCCCTTTGCCGCGAGCGCACGAATGGCCTCGTCCGACTTGCACCGCGGATAGTCCGGCATCGTGCCGCGCGGATTGCCGTGGGAGAAGACCACCGGCTTCTTGGCCGCCGCAATTGCGTCGAGCGTCGTCTGGTCGGCGCAGTGTGAGACATCCACGGTCATCCCCACGCGCTGCATCTCTTCGACGATCTGATGGCCGAACACAGAGAGTCCACCGTCGCGGTTCTCGAGGAATCCCGCGCCGAGGCGGTTCTGGAAGTTGTACGTGAGCTGGGAGAGGCGCTGTCCGAGCTGATGGAAGGTCGTGACGTCACCAACGGTGCGGAAATGGTCGGAGTTCTGCGTGGTGATCATGATCCCCACGCGTCCATCGGTGCGCGTGCTGGCGAGGTCAGTCGCGTCGTCCACACGGGTGAACCACTCGGACCGCGAGGCAATGAATCCGTTCCAGCTCGAGGTCCAGCGCAGCGCCGCTTCGTAGTTAGCGGGCCCGTGGCCGAGGGCGAGCGTCTTCACTCCCGATCCACGAAAGACGGCGAAGTCCGCCGCGGTGAAGCTGCCGGGATCCTGGAGCCACCGGTCCGCCCGCGGGATGCCTGGCTCTCGGTTGTCCGCCATGGCGAACTGGCAGAGCAGATCCACGACTCGCGACTCCTGCATGAGCCGAATCGTGCGCGCCGAGTACTCGTCGGGGGACTGCGCAAAGAGCTGGTAGCGCCCGCGGAGGACAGCGGGAGCGGCGGCGGCCGAGAGGGCGGTGCCGCCGAGGATGCGGAGGAGGTCGCGTCGTTGCATCGGGCGAATCTGCGTCCGCCAGGCGCCGGACGCTAGAAGGGGCCGCCATCTGGCAGCCCCTTCACGAGTCAGCTCACTGTGCTGGTCTTCCGCTTGAGGAAGTCCATCAGGATGAACTGCCCGAGCGTCATCGTGTTGGTGAAGTAGGCGCGCCCCTTGGTGATGGAGCTGACCATCTTCACAAACTCCACCAGCGCGCGATCACGCGCGAGCATGAAGGTGTTCACCGGAATCCCGCTCTTCCGGCAGGCCGCGACTTCCTGCAGCGTCTCCTGCAGCACGAAGGCATCGAGCCCCATCGAGTTCTTGTAGATCTGGCCGTCAGGCATCGTGAGCGCGCTCGGCTTGCCGTCGGTGATCATCACGATCTGGCGCATGTCCTTGTTCTGCGCCATCAGCAAGCGCCGCGCGAGCTTGAGCCCCTCGGCGGTGTTGGTGTGGTACGGCCCGACCTGCGCCTTGGCGAGCGCGCCCATCGGGATCTCCTCGGCGGAGTCGTGAAAGAGCACGATCTTGATGGTGTCGCCGGGGAACTGCGTCTGAATGAGATGCGTCAGCGCGAGCGCGACCTTCTTGGCGGGGGTGAAGCGGTCCTCGCCGTAGAGGATCATCGAGTGCGAGCAGTCGAGCATCAGCACGGTGGCGCAGCTTGAGCGATACTCGCTCTGGCGCACCATCAGGTCGCTATAGTCGAGATCCATCGGGACTTCGAGCGAGCCCGTGCGCATCATCGCGTTCTTAAGCGTCTCGTTGACATCGAGATTCAACACATCACCGAACTCGTAGGGCTTGGAGCCGGCGTCGGCTTCGATGCCCGTGGAGAGGTGCGGGGTGTCGTGCGAACCGAAGTTGCTCTTGCCGAGTCCACCGAGGATTCCCTTGAGTGCTTTGTGCCCGAGGAAATCGATGCCCTTTGAGGTGAGATCGAACTTCACGTCCTGTGCGGCGGCCTGCGCGAGTCCGCCGGGG
>JANLTT010000056.1:0-4645 GCA_031363115.1 Gemmatimonas sp. | reverse complement strand
CGCAGAAGGTCTTCTCGTTGGGGATCATCTCGCCGCGGCCGGAGAAGCCCACGGTGGCGCCCCAATACTTGCGGTACTGCTGCTTGAGGTCGGTGCCGTAGCCACCACCCTCGGGATACGCCTGAATGCCGCCCATGAAGCCGTAGGAGGGCATGCCGAGCCCACCCCAGACCTCAATGTGGTAGCCGCGCGGAAAGTCGAGCTTCTTATTGTCGAGCCACCACGGCATGAGGATGTGTCCGCCGCCAACGCCATCAGCGTTGTGGCGCGGGACATTTACGAGACGGGGGACGAAGCCGGCGACATCGGTGCCGGTGGTGTCGGTGAGATACTTGCCCACCACGCCGCTCGAATTGGCGAGCCCTTGCGGATGACGCGATGACTTCGAGTTGAGCAGGATCCGCGAGCTCTCGCACGAGGAGGCCGCGAGCACCACGATCTTCGCGCGAACATGGCGATCCTCGCCCGTGGTCTTGTCGATATAGCTCACGCCGGTGGCGCGGCCATCGTCACCCGTGGTGACTTCGCGCGCCATCGCGTTGGTGACGAGCCGCAGCCGCCCCGTCCGAAGCGCCGGCGTGATCAGCACGTTCGTGGACGAGAAGTTGGAGTTCGTCATGCAGCCGCGATTGCACTGCCCGCAGAAGTGGCAGGGGGCCCGGCCGTTGAGCGGCTTGGTGATGATCGAGAGACGCGACGGAATGCAGGTGATCTGCAGGCGATCGCAGGTCTGCTTGACGAGCCGCTCGTAGTAGCGCGGTGCCGGCGCGTCGTGGAAGATGCCGTCGGGCTCATTGGGCAGGTTCTCGATGCTTCCGAAAATGCCGATCAGTTTATCAACCTCGTCGTACCACGGCTTGAGGTCGTCATACGTGATGGGCCAATCGTCGCCGAGTCCGTCGAGCGACTTGCGGCGGAAATCGTCGGGGCCGAAGCGAAGCGAGATGCGCCCCCAGTGATTCGTGCGGCCCCCGACCATGCGCGCGCGCCACCAATCGAACTTCGTGCCTTCGGCCTTGGTGTAGGGCTCGCCGGGCACCTGCCAGCCGCCAATGCAGGCGTCCCACTCGCCAAACGGGCGATCAGGGGTGGAGGCGCCGCGCCGCGGTGAGTCGTAGGGCATCTTGAGCATCGCGGAGTACTGCGCGCTCGTGTTGTCCCAGTTGCCGCCGGCTTCGAGCATCACGACGCGTGCGCCGGCCTTGGTGAGTTCGTAGGCGGCCATGCCGCCACCGGCTCCGGAGCCCACGATGGCGACATCGTAGACGGTCGGTTGTTGCGTCCGCGGAGCGGCGGTTGTGGCGGGGCGCGTCGTGGACTGCGTGGTCGATTGCATGGTCGCTTGCGTGGTCGATTGCGTCGTCGATTGGGCCATGCGGTAAGGATGACACCATCGGGCGTTTCGCGTCAGGGTCTTGCCCTGCTCGCCGTGCCGAATACGAGCCTAGTAGCCGAGGCTGCGCAGGTAGCTTCGTGCCGACGCTGCCGTCGCCCACACGTCAACGGGGTCGTCGAGATCGAGATAGATGCTCGTCACGCGCGAGGCCGCCCCCTCGCGAATCAACGTCGGCCAGTCAATGATGCCGGCGCCGAGGTCCACCTGGGCGTAATCGGGAGCCGGCGCGGCGTCCTTCAGGTGCAGGCTCGTGATGCGCTCTCGATGCTGACGCAGCACCGCGAGCGGGTCGAATCCACCGGTGAGGGCCCAGTAGGCATCGAGCTGGAAATCCACGTACGCCGGATCGGTCTCGGCCAGCAGGATGTCGTACGCGGTGCGTTCGCCGTATTTCGTGCCTTCGTACGCGTGGTTGTGATAGCCCACGCGAATGCCGCGTGGCTGGGCGGCGAGACCGGCGCGATTCAACAACTCGGCGGCGCGTTTCCAATCGTCTTCGGTTTGCCGTTCCTGCGGCTCGAGCGAGGCCACGACAATGCCTACGTGTCCCATGGCGTTTGCCACATCGAGCAGGGCAGGGAGCTGGTCGGGCTGCAGGGAGCCGGTGCCCACGTGGGACGACGGCGAGCGCAGTCCGTTGGCGTCGAGCGTGGCACGGAGCTGCGTCGGCGTGCGGTCCCATTGTCCCCACCACTCAACTTCGGCAAAGCCAATCTCGGCGATGCGGGCGAGTGTGCCCTCGGGATCGGCGCGCATGAGATTGCGCGCCAAATAGATCTGCATGCCGACACCGGGCACCGCCGCGTGGTGCAGTGCCGCGAGGGCCGCCCGGGCAACGGAAGGCATCAGCGCCGAGGCCCCGAGGGCGCGAAGGAGATCACGCCGCGTGCTCACTCAACGTACTTCTTGGGGTCGTACGCCATGTCCGAGCGAAAGAGCTTGCGTAGTGCCTGCACGTCAGCCTCCAGATCGCCCGTTGTGTGGAAGGGCGGATAGAAGTGAAACTCCTTCGCTTTGAAATTGAACGCTATTGGAATAATCGGGCATTTCGTCTCGTTGGCAATCCACCAGAACCCGGTGCGCCACTTCTCAATGCGCGAACGCGTGCCTTCGGGCGAGAGCACAACCAGCACTTTGTCCATCTTCTCGACGAGGGACGCCGTCTGCGACACGACGTTTTGCTTGCTCGAGCGATCCACGGGGAAGCCGCCGAGCCATCGCATCAGGATGCCCATCGGAAACTTGAAGAGCGTGTCCTTCCCGAGGAAGGTGCCGCGGATTCCCAAGGCGTACATCGCCATGATGCCCGTGGGGAAATCCCAGTTCGACGTATGCGGCGCGACGATGATCACCATCTTGCGCTCGTCCGGCACCGCTGCGCCGGTGAAACGCCATCCGGTGAGTCGCATCAGCAGCATCGCGAGCTGTCGCGTGAAGGCATTGCCGCGCGACGCCACGTTGGGGCCAATCGCGGGGACGTTCAAATAGCCGCCGCGTCGCGGACCAATCGCCTCCGGCGTGCGCTCCGCGTTGAGTGACGCGGCGTAGGGCGCGAGCACGCGCCAGCTGACGAGCCCGAAGATCGACAGGGTGATGCCTACGCCACTGAAGATCGTGGCCCAGGCCGGTGCACCGGTGCCATCCACGAGGAGCTCAACGAGCACGCCGCCGACCAGCGGGCCAGCGAGAAATCCAAAGGAGCCCGCCACTTGGAACATGCCGAAAAGCCCTTCGCCCGCCCCGCGCTTGGCGAAGTCGCTCACCAACACTAGGCTCGGCGCGAACATCAGCGCGCTCAGCACGCCCGAGGCCACCATCGCCACTGGAAGCAGTTCGAACGGCACCAGCCCGTAGAGCGAGTACACGAGCCCAAAGGCGATGTTCGCAAAGATGAGCGGGCCAAACCAGCCGATGCGATCCGCCAACTTGCCAGCAGGCCAGCAGAGCAGGGCAAAGGGCAGAAGGAAGAGTGACATCAGCATGCCGCGCGTGGCCGCACCAACGCCATGCACTTCGGTGAGGAAGAGCGTGAAGGTCGAGACAAACACGCCAATCAAAAAGCGATCGGCAAATCCATAGGCCAACGGCATCCAGCTCACGAGGCGGCTGCGGTCCCAGCGATAGCGCGCGGATGGGTCCAGGGTAGGCGCGGAGAGCGCGGGCACGCCGAGCGCCGCGATGGCCGCAAGAATCAGCAGCCCCGCGCCAACGGAATAGACGAGAATCGGATCGCGATCAATCAGCACGCCGCCGAGCGGCGCACCGACGCCGACACCGACCATCAGCGCCGAGGCGACGACGCCGAGCGACGCACCGCGACGCTGCCCACCGGCGCGATTCGCCGCGATCATCAGGAAGGTCACCGCCGGGAGATGCGCGACGCCGTCCAGCGCCCGCCACGCGAAAAGGGCGCTGAGCGAGTCGGCGCTCCGCATGCCGAGGAAGGCCAGAGCATCGAGCGCGAGCAGGGCGACCAGCCACCAGCGCGTGTGCGGCCAGCGACGATGCAGGGCCATCGCGAACGGCACCGCGATGATCCCGGTCAACTGGTTCATTGACACGAACAGATGCGCCTGAAAACGCGTCCCGCCATGCATGTCCACCACGAGCTCGGTGAGCCCGGGGACCAGCAGCGTGATGGGGACCAGCGTCAGGAAGGTCGCGAGCGCAATCGCGCTCAGCGCCCGGGAGGACGTTGCTTGCACCCGCCAAATCTAGCGGAATCCATCCTCGTATAGGTCGGCCAGGCGGCCAATTGAGGTGGCGAAATCGCCCGTCTGTTCCGCGACGAGGAGGGCCCCTTCCAGCTCGGGGGTCATGACGGGCGCACCTGCCAACGTCTGCTGCAGCGATTGGGTGGACAACGTCCGCTCGCTGAACTGCCGCACATGGCGCACCAGCGCCGGATCGCCACTCGCCTCGGCGGCGAGCGTCACCGCCCGCGGCAGCGTGAGCCCCGCGCCGATGGTGAGGGCCAGCGTGCGGGCGAAACGGGCGCGTACAAAGCCCGGACGTCGTTGATACCGCTGCGCGAGGCGGGCGAGTAGCAATCCGCCTGCCGCAAACCAAAGCGCGAGCCCGCTCCCCGCGGAAATGAAGTACAGCGTGGTGCGGCCCTGAAAGACGAGCGGCAGCGGGAGAATCACCACCGCAACCAGCGAGACGAACATCGGATAGCTCAGCCATCGCTTCACGGCGAGCAGCAGTTTGTACTGGCGCATGTGAAAGTCGGCGAGGGCAATCAGCGTG
>JANLTT010000054.1:0-4574 GCA_031363115.1 Gemmatimonas sp. | reverse complement strand
ACCCCGGCGCTCACGACCGGCGCGTGGATCACCCTCGCCATCCCGCTCGCGAATTTCACCGGCCTCACCACGCGCGCGAGTCTGCAGCAGTTGATCCTCGTCGGACTCGACCCGATCAACACGGTGTTCGTGGACAACGTGCTCTTTTACCGCGCTGCCGCCCCGCCGACCGTGCCCGTGACGGCCGCACCGACCCCGACGTACGCCGCGGGTGATGTGATCTCGCTGTTCAGCAACGCCTACACCAACGTCACGGTTGATCGCTGGTCGACCGACTGGGACGTGACCGATTTTGCTGACGTGCAGATTGCCGGCAACGACACCAAGCGCTACACGAACCTGACCTTTGCCGGCATCGAGTTCCTTCTGGCGAACAAGGTCAACGCGACCACGATGACGCACTTCCGTGTGGACATCTGGACCCCCGACGCCTCGGCCGTGCCGGCGGCGTTCAAGGTCAAGCTGGTGGACGCGGGCGCGGACGGCATCGTGGGCGCGGGTGGTGACGACAAGGAGCACGAACTCTCCTTTGAAGCCACCACCACCCCGGCGCTCGTGTCCGGCGCGTGGCTCACGCTCGACATTCCGCTCGCGCAGTTCACGAACCTCACGACACGTGCGAATCTCTCGCAGTTGATCTTCGTCGGTCTCGACCCGATCAACACGGTGTTCGTGGACAACGTGCTGTTCCACAAGTAGAGCCGACCCTGGGGGTCGGCAACGACCCCCAGGACTCCTCTGCTGATGACACGAACTCCTCTCTCGGATGCGGTGCTTCGCCTGATTTGGGCGGAGCACCGCATTTCGCGTGCGGAAATCGCCCAACGGCTGTCGCTCTCACGTTCGACCGTCTCCGAGATTGTCGAAACGCTGCTCTCCTCGGGTCTTGTTGCCGAGGCCGGCGTTGGGGCATCACGCGGTGGGCGTCGCCCCATCGTGCTCGAGTTCCAGGATGATGCGGGCGTGATCCTCGGGGTCGATATGGGCCAGTCCCACGTCTCCGTGGCCTGTATGAATCTTCGTGGCCAGGTGAAGTCCTGGGAGCACCGAAACTTCGATGTACGCGAGAATCCCGATGGGGCGAAGGTACTCATCAAGGAACTCGCCGGGCTGGCACTCGCGGCCATTCCGGGCGCGGCCTCGCGGCTCGTCGGCATCGGCATCGCGGTGCCGAGTCCGGTTGATCCCAAGCACCCCGATCGTCTCTCTGAGCTCGCGCTCCCGTCGTGGAATGGCAGGCACGGCTTCAAGGCGATGCTCAGCAAGTATCATGTGCCCGTGCGCGTGGATAACGACGCCAACTGCGGGGCGCTCGCCGAGCACTGGTGGGGTGGGGCCCGTGGGCTCGATGACTTCACGTATATCAAGGTCGCCACCGGTATCGGGGCTGGGCACTTCATGGGCGGTGCCATTCGCCGCGGCGCGCGCGGTGTGGCTGGGGAAATCGGCCATGTGGCGATTGACCCGCGCGGCGAGGCCTGCGTCTGCGGCAATCGCGGCTGCCTGACGACTCTCGTTGGTGGCCATGCACTCGTTGCGCGCGCCAAGGGGCTGCGGAAAGCGTACCCCAAGAGCGTGCTCGCCTCGGAAGAGATCACGCTCGGCCGCATCGAAGACGCCGCCATGGCCGATGATCCTCTCGCGATGCAGGTCATTCACGAGGCCGCGGAACACCTTGGCGTCGCCATTGCCGGCGTACTGAATTTGATGAACCCTGCCGCTGTCATTGTCGGTGGGCAAGTCTCCAGGCTCGGTGAGCGGCTGCTCGCGCCATTGCGCGCGAGCGCCCTGCGTAAGACGTTCGTGACGGCCGTGGCCTCGACGGAGATTCGTGCGAGCCAGCTCGGCCCGCAGGATGTGGCGCTCGGCGCCGCCACGCTCGTGTTGGATGCGGCACTGCAGGATCCTTCGCTGTTCCCCACGCTGCGCGCCAAGTAACGCAGAAGTCGCGCGCCAACATCACCTCTCGACTTGCTTCCGATGCGATTCCGCTTTCTTCCTATTGTGCTGGCCGCGCTCGCGGCCGCGTCGTGCACCGAGTCGACTGCATCGGGCGACTACCAACTCGTGTGGGAAGACGAGTTTACCGGGGCGGCTGGCGCCCTCCCCAACGCCACGAACTGGAAGTTTGACATCGGCACCGGTTGGGGAAACGCCCAACTCGAGTACGATACGAATCGTCCGGAGAACGCCTCGCTGGACGGCGCGGGCAATCTCGTGATCACGGCCCGTCGCGAAACTTATCTCAGCAACGAGTACACTTCCGCGCGCATGACCACCGCTGGCAAGCGAGAGTTCACCTACGGCCGCTTCGAGGCGCGCATCAAGGCACCCGTGGGGCAGGGACTCTGGCCGGCCTTCTGGTTGCTCGGCGCCAATATCACCACGGTCAGTTGGCCGCAGTCCGGCGAGATTGACATCTTCGAGTATCGCGGGCAGGAGCCGGCCGTCAACCACGGTACCATGCATGGGCCCGGCTATTCCGGCGGTGGCGGCATCACGCGCAGGTACACGCTTCCCTCCGGTGGCTTCAACGACGACTTTCACGTCTTCGCCATCGAGTGGGAGCCGAACGAGGTGCGCTGGTACGTCGATGGCGAACTCTTTCACCTCGTGCGCAAGGGTGATCAGCGTGGCGAGTGGGTCTTTGACCACGACTTCTACATCATCCTGAACGTGGCCGTGGGCGGCTCGTTCGTTGGTCCTGTGGGCGGCGGTACCACCTTTCCCCAACAACTCACGGTGGACTACGTGCGCGTTTTTCAGAGGAAGAAATGAGCCGCCGCAGCGGCACGTTTGACGAGATCGCGAAGGTCGCGATTGCCGCGTGGCACACGCGCCTCGGGCTGCGAAAGACGGGTGAGCATCTTGCCCAGTTCGAGACGAAGCCCGAAGATCGCGTGCCGTTCCTGCAGAAGATCGCCTACGGACTGGGTGCCTTCGTGAACAACACGCTTGCCGCGGCAGTGGGCGGCATGTTGATCATTCTCAATCTCGGATTTGGCGTGAATCCCGCGCTCGTCGGTCTGGCCAGCGCTCTCCCCCGCATCACCGACGCGTTGACGGATCCCATGATGGGATTCATCTCCGACAACACGCGCTCTCGCTGGGGCCGCCGCCGCCCGTACATCTTCATCGGCGCCATTCTTTCCGGCATCTTCTACATCGCGCTGTGGTGGCTACCGGTCGGCAAGACGGAGATGTGGTACTTCTGGTATTTCACCATTGGTGCCACGGTGTTCTATGTGGGCTATACGATCTTCGCGACGCCGTGGGTGGCGCTGGGCTACGAAATCACCCCGGACTATCACGAGCGCACGCGCCTGATGGGTGTGCAGAATTTCATCGGGCAGCTCGCGTATCTTGTTTCGCCATGGTTCCTCTGGATCATGACCTATAAGCCGTGGTTCGCGACGCCCGCCGAGGGTGCGAGGGGACTCGCGATCGGTGTTGGCATCGTCACGATATGCGTCGGTATCCTCCCGGCCATCTTCCTGCAAGAACGGTTCGTGCATGCGCCGGTGGCGGCACCGATTCCGGGTGCACCGGTCGAGAGCGGCCTCGCCGCCTTCAATCGCAACATGGCCAGCTTCTTCAAGGGATTCCGTGCGACGATTGGCACGAAGCCCTTCCTCAAACTCGCCGGCGCGACCTTCCTGGTGTTCAACGGCTTCATCATGATCTCGTCGTTCCAGTCGTACGTGATCATCTATTACGTCTTCGGCGGCGATCAGGAGATGGGAGCGAAGTACTCAGGCTACAACGGTACTCTGGGCGCCTTCTCGACCTTTGCCGTCATCTTCATCGTCACCTGGCTCGCCACGCAGGTGGGGAAGCGCAAGGCGTTCTATTTCTCGACCGGGATGTCGATCCTCGGTTTCGGACTCAAGTGGTTCTGCTATGATCAGGAGCGGCCGTGGCTCGTGTTGCTGCCGGCACCGCTCATCGCCTTTGGACTCGGTGGACTCTTCACCCTCATGGGCTCGATGATCGCCGACGTGGTGGATGAGGACGAACTCGTCACCCATCAGCGCCGTGAAGGGATGTTCGGTTCGATCTTCTGGTGGGTCGTGAAGGTTGGTATGGCGGCCGCGCTGGCGATGGGCGGCTTCCTCCTCAACGCCACGGGATTCGACATCGCGCTCGGCGGCGCGCAGACCGAGCGCACTCTGTTCCTGCTGCGCGTGTTCGATGTGGTGATCCCAATGGTCACCTCGGCATTCGCCATCTGGTTGATCGCGTCGTATCCGATCACCGAGGAGCGCGCGCGCACGGTCCGTCTGGAGCTCGAGAAGCGTCGTGGGGCTGCGAAGGCGGCGGCAACGGCATAACTGCTTCTACAGGAAGGCACGAAGGTAGCGAGGGCAGAACGGGCATCGCAGTTCCATTCAAAGATTCTCTCTTTGAGGAAAAACGCCTCCGCATCGCCACGAGCCCCTCCGTGTCTCCGTGCCTCCGTGTCTCCGTGGTGATCACTTCCCACCAACTGCAATCACCACGAAGGCACGAAGGGAGCCGCGACCCAAACAGGTCACGGCTCCCTTCGTGCCTTCCTGTAGAAGCAGTTATGCCGT
>JANLTT010000046.1:0-13139 GCA_031363115.1 Gemmatimonas sp. | reverse complement strand
TTGCGCGCGCTCGGCCACCATGTTGGTTGCCTCAAGCGCGTCCGTCACCGAGCGCGTTTGGTCGGCTGCCGCCTGTGCAATCGCGGACGCCGCCTGCGCGACCTCCAGCATGGAGTCGTTCACCTCCTCCGCGCTGGCATTCAGTGACGACGAGGTCTGGCTCACCCGCGCCGCGCCGCCGCGAACGTCGCCCAGGAGCGCGCGAAGGGCAGCACTCATGCTCCGAAACGAGTCGGCGAGGTCGCCAAGCTCGTCCGCCGAGCGATGGGCCAAGTCGGTGGAGAGATTTCCCGCCGCAATCTCGGCGGTGGCAACCTGCATGCGCCGGAGCGGCGTAACGATCGTCCGGCCCACGAGTGGCGGGATGGCAAGCAACAGTGCCATGAGCGCCACGACTCCGAATAGGGCGCTCCGGCGCTGCCGCGAGACTGCGGCGTCGCTGGCCGTCACGGCGGAGGTAACGGTCTCGCCAAGTTGGAGCACGATGGCATCAATACGATTCGTGGGCTCGCGGTCCTGTCCGCGCATCATGCTGTCCACGGCAAACGGATTTCGCCCATCGGCCTGCTCAAACCGGTCGAGCGCACGAACATATCCTGAATCCAGCGTCGCGTACGCGCCGCGGAAGACGCGCAGCTCCTCAAGGGCCAGCGTATCACGTACGCGGTGCTGTAAGGAATCGGCCAGCGCGAGGACGATGCCTCGGTCCTCGCGAAAGGCCGCCACGTAGCGGGCGCGGTCCCGGGCGACGGCACCCCGCAGCAGAATGTTTTTCCATTCCTGCACCTGCTTCTTGAACACGACCTGCATCTCGCGGGCAAGGGCCTGATCACGGACGGGCCCGTCCAGCAGTTCGCGCGACCGGTCACTGAGCTGCCCGAGGGCATTTAATAACAGGACGGCGATGACGAGCGCAGCGCCGACGGCGGCACTGAGAAAGAGATTCAGGCGAAGCGAAACGCTGAGGCGCACGAAAGACCGGGGCAGAGGATGTAGGAAGCTTCCGTGTTCCGGGCGGGATTGTACTCGCCTGCTGTATCGAACGTGTCACGGGATGCTGGGGCGCGGCCCTTCACGGCTGCGCTGGTGACGGTCATTACAAATCGGTTTCCCGACCGTGACAATCGGAGAGTGAGGGTCGAGACACTGGGAGGCGAGACTTGAGGCTCTCTGCATTCGCGCTTTATCACGTCGTTGAGGCTTCACACAATGAACGTCGTCGTCCCGCCCGTGGTTGTCGGCGGCAGAATCCTTCGCATCGTGTCCTCCGCACCGCACTTCTATGAGGTTGAGGAGTGGATGGGTCAGTGGTGGGAACCTGGCAGCGTCACATTGAGCGTCGCCATCGCCGCACCCGCTGCGACCGACCATGAGTTGGACGTGCAAAGTGTTCCGGAGGCCGAACGCGTCGGTGGCCCCGAACGGATCTCCATCGAGCAGCTCTCTGAAAAGATGCGCGCCCCGGTGCGCGCGTACGAAGTGGACATTGCGCAACTACTCGCATCGCCAGTGGAGAACGGGGTCCGTCGCCGGGAGTACGCCGGCTCTTCGAAGTTCCGCCGTCCGCGCGCGCCCAAGCAGTCCACGACGGACAAGCGACGCGATGGTGCAGGTCCTCAGTCGGGCTCGGACTGGACCGGCCCGTTCCGGCGCGCCACGGACATTGCGCACGACACACCGCCGTCGGCGCAGTAAGCGTCGCCCACACGCGCATTCCGCACACACTCCTCGACCGAATCATGCGCGTTCTCGCGACTGCTCTGTTTCTCCTTGGCTCCTTGCTTGGCTCCGCTCGTGCACACGCACAGGAGAGCCGTGGCATCATCGTGGGTCGGGTGCTCTCACGCGAGTCGGGGCGCCCTGTCGATCTCGCAACCGTGTCGGTCATGGGAACCGAGGTGCGCACGCAGTCGGATCTGGACGGCCGCTTCCGCCTCGTTCTTCCGCCGGGACTGTACAGCATCCGTGTGCTGCGCATCGGCAACTCGCCCACTCAGCGCGACAGCCTGCGCGTGGTGGCCGGCCAGGTGCTGACCACCGACTTCGTGCTGTCCTCCGCCGCCATTCAGTTGCAGGGCGTCACGGTCACCGCGGACGTCGTGCGGCAATCGTCCGAGGATGCCCTGCTGCTCGCGCAGAAGGCTGCGCCGCGCGTGTCCGACGGCATCAGTGCGGAGGCGATTCGTCGCGCGCCGGGGTCTGATGCCAGCGATGCCGTAGTCCGCGTCACTGGCGTCTCCGTGATGGACGGCCGCTTTGCCGTCGTGCGTGGACTGGCGGAGCGATACAGCAACACCCTGCTCAACGGTGTCGAACTCCCGAGCCCTGAGCCGCTGAAGAAGGTCGTACCGCTGGACCTGTTCCCATCCTCGCTGCTCGAGTCGATTGTCGTCAGCAAGACCGCGACGCCGGACCGCCCTGGTGATTTCGCCGGCGGCTCGGTGGAAGTGACGACGAAGGAATTTCCGGATCGGCGGGTTGCCGAGTTCAGCTTCGCCACCGGATACGGGTCGCAATCCACCTTCCGCGAAGTGCCGTTGCTCCGGCAGCGCGGGCTCGACTATTTCGGCTTCGATCAAGGCGGACGCCGCCAGATGCCGAGCAACATCCCGGCCGGCGGCGCCTCGATTGGCGCCAACGAGGCATTCGCCGAGCGGATGCGCAACGAGTGGACCCCCACACCGTCGGCGCTGCCACCGAATGTCGACGCATCGCTCAATTTTGGTGGCCGCTTTGGGGGAAGTGACGCGCCGTTCGGGTACGCGATGTCGCTGTCCTACGGCCGCCAGTATGACGCGACACCCAACCGGCTCTCCCAGATCGTGTTCAATAAGGAAACCGGCACCCCCGACCAAGGCTACGTGTCCAGCGAGGCCTCGACGACCACGGACCTCGGTGCCATTGCCAACTTCGCCTACCGCGCGGGCACCGGCACCAAGTTCGCTTGGAAGAACCTCTTCACGCGTGGTTCCGAAGAGATGCTCGCACGCTCCAGCGGATTTGAGACCTACAACGGGACCTCCGAGCGCGTGACGTACCAGGCGCGCTTCATCACGCGACAGTTGATGCAGACGCAGTTGACCGGCGACCATCGCATCGGATTCCTTCTGAACTCGCGACTCGAGTGGAAGGCGACGTCCGCTTGGGCGCAACGCGACGAGCCGGAGAATCGCTCGCTGATCTATTTCCGCGACGCGGCCACGGGCGACCTGGTGCTCTCTCCGTCCAATCCGAGCCCGTTCTGGTTCCGGTTCCTCGACGATCAAGTGCAGTCCGTGCAGGCCGACTGGGCCCTGCCCCTTGAGCCGCTGCTCCCTGCGGGGTCGCAGTTCAAGGTTGGTGGACTCATCCGCCAGCGCGAGCGCGCGTTCGATGCGTTTCAGTTCCGGCTCTTTGCGAGCGCGGATCCCAATGGCGGCTCGGCGGTGCGCATCGAACCCGAGCGCGCGTTCTCGCCCGAGATCCTCGGCAGCTTTGCTGATTTGCGCCGCCAGGGCGAGGGCTCATTGCCGTACGAGGCCGAGGATGGTGTCACCGCTTCCTTTGCCATGGTCGACCTCCCCCTCACGAGTTGGATGCGCATCGTCACTGGAGTGCGCCGCGAGCAGTGGCGGCTGACGCTGTATCAGGGCACAAAGGCCGCGCCGATTGGCGAGCCCACGCGACGCAGCACGACCGACGATCTCTGGTCCGCCAACCTGACGTTCAACCTGAGCGATCGTCAGAATCTGCGACTGGCCGCGTATCAGACGGTTGCGCGTCCCGATCCTCGCGAGCTCGCCCCCGACTACTACATCGCCGTGACCGGGGACTGCGCCAATCAAGGCAATCCCAATGTGCAAGCCACGCGCATCATGAATGGCGACTTGCGCTGGGAGTGGTTCCCCCGCGCCGGCGAGTTGCTCTCGGCGAGCATCTTCGCCAAGCGCTTTGAGGCCCCCATCGGCGAACTGCTCACGTATCCGGGCTCATCGCTCTGCACCGTGGAGTACTTCAACCTTGACAAGGCCGAGATTCTCGGCGGCGAGCTCGAGTTCCGTAAGGCGCTCGACTTCCTGCCCGGTCCCCTGGCGGGGCTCGCCGTCGGCGTGAACCTGACGCTCGTGCAGTCAAGCTCGCAGTACAGCCCGTCCCCGGACTACGTGCTCAACTACAAGCTTCAGGGCCAGTCTGATGTGCTCGCCAACTTCAGCCTCCTCTACACGGACGCCGCGCAGAACATCGACGCGTCGCTCCTCGTGAACACCTTCAGCGACCGCATTGTGCGCTACGGCATCGCCAACCTCGTGGATGGCGTGCCGGAGCAGGTGCCAAATGTGATGGAGCAGGGGCGCCTGAGCATTGACGCCAAGGTCCGTAAGAAGGTGGGGCGCTACACCGTCTCGCTCTCGGCGCGCAACCTCGCCGACGCGGAGACGATCTACTATCAAGACAGCGACGCCGGTCGGACCCGCACCGGCTACATGCGCCCGGGCACCACCGTCAGCATCGGGATCGGTTATGCGATTCGCTAACTCGTCGCTCGGGTCTCAGACCATGCGCCGTCTCTTCTCCGCACTGGTGGTGCTCGCCGCGGTCGCCGCGTGCGCCGATGGATTCCAGCCGCTCTCCGATCCCTCGACCCCGACGAGTGTCGAGGTGAGCGCCGTTCGAGTGAACGCCGTGCGCGTTTCGTGGGAAGCCGTCGATCAAGCCGACGCGGCGACGTACACCGTGGAACGTCGAGCGAACCTGACGGGCGCCTTCACGCAAGTCGCCATCGTCGCGAATGGTGACGCGGCGCGCGTGGTGTGGATCGACACGGACGTCGAGCCCGAGACCTACTACGGCTACCGCGTGCGCTCGATTTCCGGCGTGGGCGATCGCTCTGCCCCGTCCGTCGTAGGCGGAACACGAACACCACCGCCACCCGGTATCGAAATCGTCGTCGCGACCTCAGCACCAGTCTCCGACGCGCTCGACCCCGATGGCTACGAGATTTCGCTCACGGGTCCCGACAGTGTGCGCGCGCCCATTGGCGGGGAGACGCGTCGCCGCTTCTCTCCACTGCGGGTGGGCAACTACACCATCGCCATGACGGGGCTGGTGTCCCGCTGTGAAGTCGTCGGAACCGCCACACGCTCCGTCACGGTCACTGATACCAGCGCCACTACGATCGTACCGGTGACGTTCAACGTGGTCTGTCGCGACCCGCGACGGGGCGAGATTGATGTCACCGTCGCCGTGACCGGCGCCGCGATCGATCCTGAGTTCTCCGTGGACGTCCTCGGTGAAGCCAGCAACACCGCGCTTCCTCCGGCGGAACGCGTGTATTCCGCGCGTCGGTCCCTCCCGACGGCGTTGCCGCGCACGCGTTTCATTAACTTGCTGCCCGGCACATATGACGTGCGCCTCGACAGCGTCGCTGCGAACTGCACGTTGGAGGGCGCCGCGACGCGTCGTGTCACTGTGTCCGAGTTCGCCGTAGCGCCTATCAACTTCGCCGTCTCGTGTGTGGGCGCCGAGGTTCCGCCGAGCACCGCACCCTTTGTGTGGCGCAACAAGTGGACCCCGAGCACCGCGGCCGCAGGAAGCAAGGTTCAGCTTGACCTCGAACTCGACATCTCCTCCGACCCCGCGCGACGATTGCTCGGCGTCCAGGCAGATCTCAAGTACAATGCCGCCGTCCTCCGCTTCGATGAAGAGATCGTACGCCAACTTCCGGCGTACACGCTGAACACCAACGTGCCCGGCGTGATCAGTTTCATTGCGAGCACGACGCCATCGGCGCTTCGGTCGGGGAACGTACGCCTTATCTCCTTTGAGTTCACGGTGATCGGCTCGGCCGGCAACACCGTCACCACCGTGACGGAGAACGTGAAGGCGAGTGATCGCACGACTGCGGGCATTGTGCCCTTCTCGGACAGCGTGGGGGTGCAAGAAGGCACCTTCACCGTGGGATCTGGAGGCGTGGTCCCACCGGTAGGTGTGAACACGCCACCGACCGCGGTGGTCGGCGGACCGTATGTGGGAGCTGTGGGTAACGCCATCACATTCACGGCCGCGGGCTCGAGCGATGCCGGCGGAAGCATTGCCGCCTACTCGTGGTCCTTCGGCGACGGCACGTCCAGCACCGTGGCGAATCCGTTCAAGACATATTCTGCGGCTGGCATCTTCCCCGTGACTTTGACGGTGACGGACAATCAGGGTGCGACGGGATCCGCGGCGACGACGGCGACCGTCACCTCCGCTCCGACGCCAGTCAACCAGTTGCCCCAAGCGCGCGCGAACGGCCCGTACGCAATCACCACGGGAACGCCACTCACCATGTCGTCTGGTGGATCATTCGATCCTGACGGCTCTCTCGTGAGTTATCAGTGGACCTTAGGGGATGGCCGCACGGCGTCGGGCGCAGCGCCGACGGTCACGTACGCAACGGCGGGGACGTACAGCATCACACTGACCGTGACCGACAACCTCGGCGCGACCGCGAGTTCTTCCACGACCGTCGCTGTCACGACAGCCGTGCCGACGGCACCGCTGCGCTGGCGCAGCGTGTTTAGTCCCGTGGACGTCGCCGCTGGCACGGTCGCGCTGTCGATCACGTACGACCTGCGCACCGACCTCTCGGAGACTCCGGGGGCAGAAGCGCTGGCGCAGTTCCGCGTGGACTCACTGAAGTGGGATGCATCGCGGCTGCAGTTCCAGTCCATCAGCCTCGGACCGAACATCGTCGGGAGCTCGAATCAGGCGGGGGTGTTCGGTGGGCGCATCGGCTTCAATGGCACCGTAAGCGGCGCGCAGCAGCAGGGACTCGTCACCATCGCGACGATTCGCTTCACGATGGTGGGTGCACCTGGCAGCGTGGTCAACACGGCGACCGTGCTCGGCCCGCTCATCGGAACCGCGTCCACCGGATTCTTCGTCTACAACGCGAAGACCGCGATTGTCGAGGGACAGGTCACGCTGCCCTGAGGGCCTGGGCAGTCGCGGTGACGCGGCTGGAACGCCGCTGATACAAACCTTGGGCTGGCGACGTGACCGACGCGACCGATTCTACGGTGCGCTGAGCGATGGGTCTCAATCCACATCGCGCTTCGCACACCCTTGGAATCGCCCACCCATTTGGAGGACCGCATGACCATGATGTCCAACAGCCGGCAGCTGCTCCGCCGGCTCTCCACCGTCGCCCTCGGCGCGACTACGCTCTTCTCGGCCGCGTGCGCCGACAGCGCGGCCCCGTTGCGCCCCGAGCTTCCGGGCGCCGGCACCACCTCGTCGCTCCGCCCTGTTGCCTTCACCGCTGACATCAACGTCCGCACCGGCGTAGTGAAGATCACCGCTCCTACGACGAACACGCGCGGCCAGACGTCACTCGGCCTCGGCGGCACCGACGGCATCGCCTACTCGTTGCTCGGCGGTGAAGCTGTCCGCCTCGTCGCTTCGAACCCGCAGTTCTCTGCCGTTGGCGCGTTTGTGCCGGGCAAGGTCCGCGCGACCTTCGACATCGTCATCGAAAACAAGCTTCCTGGCATCAAGTTCATCACCCCGACCTGGCCGACCGCGCCGGCCGCTGGCGTGATTCTGTTCCCGCTCGAGCAGGTCGTGACGACCACCCCTGGTGGCGTGACCGGCGGCGACGGGTTTGACGTGCTGGTCGAACTCCCGAGCTTCGGCCTCGTGACCCCGAGCATCGATTGGAACGGCACGCAGGGCGCCGGCTCCGGCTCGCCCTTCAACTTCTTCAATGACACCGATTGCGGTGCCATCACCACGAACGATTGCTTCCGTTGGGAAGCCTTCGACCTCGAAGTGCTTCCGGCGCCGGCGCAGTCGATCGTCCGCTCGGTGGGCTTTGACCTCGACCCGACCGTCGGCCAGTTCCGCGCCCGCATGATCGTCGCGGCTGACCTCGCCCCGGCTGGCACGATTGCCCCGGCGACCATCAACGGCGCCGTGACCTCCGCGGTCCGTGGCCCGCTCTCTGGCGTCTCGGTCAACGTGACCGGCGGCTTGTCGGCGACCACCGACGCCTCTGGCGCGTTCTCCGTGACCGGCGTTGGCGCTGGCGCGCGCACCGTTTCGCTCAGCAACCTCCCTGCGGGCTGCACCGCGCCGGCGTCGCAGAATGTCGGCGCCGCCCCGGGTGGTACCTACACCGCGAACTTCGCCGTCTCCTGCACTGGCCTCCCGGGCCAGATCAGCGGCATCGTGACCCGTAGCTATGACAACGCCGCCCTCGTTGGCGTGACCGTGACGGCTGGTGGCGTCTCGGCGACGACCAGCGCGACCGGCGCGTACACCCTCGCGGGCGTCCCGGCTGGTGCCGGTTCGATCGTCGTGACGGGCGCCCCGGCGACCTGCTCGGCCTTCTCCGCTGCTTACACCCTGCTGAGCGGCGCGAGCCTCACGCAGAACGCGTCGGTTACCTGCACCATCCCGCCGCCGCCCGCCTACACGTACAACACCACCTGGACCAACCTCGGTGGCGGACAGGTGGCCGTTGACCTCCGCATCAACATGCTGACGCTCAACAGCCCGACGATCGACGACGTCACCACCTCTGGCTCGACCGGCGACCCGCTCACCGGCGCCCAGATCACCGTGGCGTTCGACAACAGCAAGCTTGAGTACGTCGAGACCGCTGGCACCTCCAACCCGAACATCACGGCTGCGCCGAGCGCCAACGCCGCTGTGGCTGGTACGGTTGCGATCCTGAACGGCACCACGGTGCTCAAGACGGGCAACGTCGGTATCGCTCGCTTGGTGTTCAACATCCGCGCCGGCGCCACTGGCTCGGTTGGCACCACGACGACCTTCCAGGCCGTCAGCAGCCGCTCCGGCGGCGTGACGCTCAGCATCATCAGCAGCGTGCAGAACGCCGAAGGCACCTTCACCCTGCCGTAAGCACCGCTTGACGGAGCGAGTCGCCAGATCGGCGGCTCGCTCCTGTCACGGTTCATCCCCTATTCATTTCGGAGTCGAGTAACTCATGATCACCACCCGTTCCTTCACGAAGCTCACGGCGTTCGTCGCCGTTGCTTCGCTTGGTCTGGGCGCGTGCGCCGATTCGCCGATGTTGGGCGATCGTGCACAGCTTCAGACGGCGCCGTTGGCGCTCAGCATCTCCTCGCGCAGCGCCGAGGCCGGCGCGCGCGTGGCCGTTGGAGTCTCGCTTGAATCATCCCTTGCGGCCGGCATCCAGGGCACGCTCCGCTTCGACGCCGCGCGCTTGCGCTACGTCGGTCAGGCTCCTGAGGGCGATGCAATCACCCTCGTGAACAACAAGCGCGCCGAACTCGGCGAGCTGCGTTTCACCTCGTTCAACCCGGAAGGCGTGTCGGGCCGTGTTGCCGTCCTCGTCTTCGAGACGATCGCTCGTGATTACGCGTCGTCGATTCGCTACGAGCATCAGGTGGCCTCGACGACCGAGCTCGCTTCACTCCCCGTGCAGGTGATCGGTGGCATCCGTGAAGACCGCTCGCTCGCCGTCGCTTCCGATGCGCGTCATCTTTCGATCGCCGAGTGGGCCGCCCGTTCGACCCTCTCCGGCAAGAGCACCCCGGTGGCCCTGCGTCCGGGCGAGTATCGCCTGAACCTCGCCTATGGCGACGTCGACTTTGACGCCGCGATTGGCCTGTTCGACTACCTCGCCGTCGCGAACGCCGCGATTGGCGCCGACGAAATCATCGTCGGCACGGACGGCCCGGCCGTGGACGTTGACCTCGTCATCGCCGGCAACGTCTTCCCGTTGAACTCCGTGGGCGCTTGCGGCACGGAAACCGATGGCCGTCGCATCCTCGACCTGTTCGACTACCTCGCGATCTCCAACGAGGCAATCGGCGTGAACGAGCCCTGCGTCGGTGACGTGATCCCTGGCCGTTCGGCGCTGCCGACTGCCACGCAGACCCTCGGACCGGCGACCACGCCGGGCCTGATCGTCAACCTGAACGACACGCTCCGCCTGACGAACGACAAGGTCTGGATCCTTGATGGCACGCTCGACGTGCGCGATGGTGGCGTTCTGCAGATTCAGGCCGGCACCCGCATCGAAGGCCTCGTCGGCTCGACGCAGACGACGGCGATCTTCGTGCAGCGTGGTGGCAAGATCTTCTCCAACGGCACGCAGAATCAGCCGATCGTGATGACCTGCACGGGCGCCGATGCCTCGAAGGTCAAGGGCTGCTGGGGCGGCGTGTTCATCGCTGGCAAGGGCACCGTCAACCTTGGCGACGCTCTTCTCGGCCCCGCGCCGGACGGCGGCAATCAGCGTCGCGGTGAAGGCAACGCCCCGCTTTACGGCGGCGTGAGCCCGAACGACAACAGCGGCGTGATCCGCTACACCATCATCGAGTTCGGCGGCCGCGTCGTGACGCAGGACTCTGAGCTCAACGGTCTGACCCTTGGCGCTGTTGGCCGCGGCACGACCCTCGAGTACATCCAGATTCACGGTGGCACCGACGACGGCATCGAGATGTTCGGTGGCGAAGTCAACATCCGCTACCTGCTGCTCACCGGCAACGATGACGACCAGTTTGACGTCTCGTTCGGCTACACCGGCGAGTCACAGTTCGTGATCGCGCAGTCAGATGCCGGCAACGCCGCTGGCGATAGCAAGGGGATTGAGGCCGACGGCAACGAGCCGGCTCCTGGCCAGATCCTCGCCGTCCGTACGGCGCCGAAGCTCTACAACTTCACGCTCATCGGCAACCTGAACCAGGTCATTGCGGCCAACGTCGGCGCGATCCACCTTCGTCGTGCCAACGGCTTGACGCTGGCGAACTCGATTGTCGCCGGCTACAGCATCGGCCTCGACATCGATGATCCCCTCACCTGCGATTCGTTCGGCACGGGCGCGGTGAAGATCCTCAGCACGACCTTCATCGACATTGCCAACCTCGGCAACAACGATGGCAGCGATCCGGTTTGCGGCGGCACGGTCAGCGCGACGGAAGGCGAAGAGTCCTTCATCAACGCCGAAGCCACCAACCGCACGCGTACGGGCCTGGCGTCGGTGTTGCGCGATGGCACGAACACGAACCTGCCTGACTGGCGCATGCTCCTCGTGAGCGGCGCGCCGGCCGAAGCTGGCACCTCGGCGGTGCCGGCTGGTTCGACCTTCATCATCCCGACCACGTACCGTGGCGCAGTTCCGCCGGCTGTGAACGGCGAGCTCCCCTGGTATTCTGGTTGGACGCGTGCCTTCCGCACCGCAACCGCTCCGTAATGCAGTCAACTGATCGAATGGGGTGCCGGCTGACGCCGCCGCCCCACCGGTCACGGACCGCCGTCGCGCTTCATTGCGCGGCGGCGTTCCTGCTGTTTGGTCTCTCGGCGTGTCAAGAGCCCGTTGCCCCTCCAGGCCCGCCGTTCCTTGCCATTGTCACACAGATCTCGGCGCTCCCCGGCGCCGTGCTGCCTCCCACTCTCACGTATCGCGTCTGGGAGCTCTCCGGCACACTGCGCTATGACCGCGACATTGTCGTCGCCCCCGGCGACACCATCATTCTCTCCGTCCCGCCCGCCACCTTTGTCGTGGATCTCGAGAATGTTCCCGCCACCTGCTTCGTTCGCGACGGCATGCAACGCGGCCTCACGCTCTCGCCCAACGACAACACCGGTTTAGTGCGCTACTCGGTCCAGTGCCGCTCGCTTCTGGCCGTCCAGATTGCCGCCGATGGATACGATGTGGATCAGTCGTACCTGCTGCGCGTTCGCTCCGCCAACGGCACCGAACGCACCTTCAGCGTCGGCGGTGCCGATACCGTGAGCATCAACGACATCCCGCCGGGGACGTACGACGTCGAACTCGGCGGAGTCGCCGACAACTGCGTCGTCACCAACCTCGACGGTGCCCGCCAGTTGATCACCGTCGACTCCGCCGGCGGTGCCGTGGTCGATTTTCGCATTCGCTGCTCAACCGAGTCACAACGCCCGCAGATCCTCTCACTCGTCGCGGGGAGTAGCGGAGGAGTCGGCGTCTTTGCCGTCACTGTGACCGATCCCTCGCGCGACATCGACGGCTATGAGTGGGATCTCACGGACTGCGAGGGACGCACCGTGCTCCCTGACCGCGTGCGGCGCGGGCGTCGCAATGTGCGTGCGGGACGAGCGGCCATCGGTGACACCGTGACCATCGTGGGCGTATTCGACCTCGAGGTCTCGCCCGACGTCTTCAACGATCGCTGCCAAACGATTCGCGTCTTTGACTTCCAAGGCAACACCTCGGCGATCGTCTCGCGCCGCATGGGACGTCCGACCGGCAGCGCCCCGCGCATTGCCGGCTTCAACAGCCTGCTCATCGGTACCTCGTTCGTGCAAACGGCGATGGTCGTCACCGATTCCGACGACGACATTGTTGGTCATTTCGTTGCGGTGCGCCTGCGCGACGGGACGCTGAGCGCGCCGAACGGTGAGCCGGACGTCGGCGTGCTCGATCCTGCCGGATTCCTCGGGACCGAAGTGCGGCCAATCTATACGAACACGCGGGTTAAGTGGGATGACATCTACGCCGTCATCGTCTGGGTCATCGATGCCGGCGGGAACGTGGTGCGCGTAGATGACATTGACATCTTTCGCTGAGCGCCGGTTAATGCGACCGTCGATGCGCCAGTCAATGCGCCAGTCAATGCGCCGCGTACAACCGCAGATCGCGCTGCTGCTCACGATGGCAGTCTCAGCGTGCGGTGATGCCGACCCGCTGCGTCCTCCGGTCAGCACCAGCTGCGACGGTACCGACGTCACCGTCGAGCAGCCGCGCGTCGGCGAGCACGTCGTGATCTCCTCTGCCGACGTCGCGTGCTTTGCGCTGGCGGGCGGCGGCGCGGTCTATGCCGTGGCCCCTCAACTCACGGGCTCCGCCCTTCCCTACGCGGGATACTCGTTTCGACTCGGCGCTCCTAACGCGCCGACTGCGCTCCGAGCTGAGGCCCGAACCTCTACGGACACCCGCGAGTTCATTCTCGGCGAGTCCCGAGACGATCAGGCAGCCCAACGTGCGCTCGACGGCCGCTTGCGACGCGCCGAAGTGCAACACCGCACGCGCACCCTGCGCAGCATTCCCGATGTGCGGCGGGCGTCCGCCCGTCGTAACGCGAGCTTGGAAGCCGGCGCGGACTCCCTCCGAGTCTTCCAGGTCCTCGCGGACCTGAGCGAGAGCG
>JANLTT010000039.1:0-3067 GCA_031363115.1 Gemmatimonas sp. | reverse complement strand
CGCGCCTCATGCGTCTCGAGCGCAGCCAGCTCATTGAAGTGGAGGGCGGGACCTACCACGAGTGCATGAAGATCATGCGCCACGAGTGCGGCCATGCCATTCAGCATGGCTACCAGCTGCATCGCAAGCGTGAATGGCATGGCCGCACTCGTGGCGCATGATCTTCATGCACTCGTGGTAGGTCCCGCCCTCCACTTCAATGAGCTGGCTGCGCTCGAGACGCATGAGGCGCGGATGCAGCAAATAGAAGGGCACGGCGAAACCGGAGATGCCACCCGGCGAGAACCATTCGTCTGAGACCCAGACGTGTGGCTTGAGCCGGATGCCACGCTCTTCGAGTTCACTGTGCAAGTCGCTGACGCAATCGCCAATCCAGGTGCCCTCGACTTTGACGCCGAGGTCTCGGACGCGCAGCTGAAGCAGCCGCTCGTCCGAGTACCGTGCCCACGGAAAGCGGTGCGGCACGCGCTACCGCCTCGCCCGTTCCGCGGGAGTCATGACCAACTCGCCAAGTGCCATCGCATCGCGTTCGGTGATGGCGGCGTTGCTGAGATTCGTGGTGATAGCGACGGCAATGGGGAGATCGCGCCAGACGACGAGCATGGCGCGGCCACCAACCGACGCGCCGCCGTGGTGGTAGACGACGCGGCCTTCTGCGTCCGCTCCGATACGCCAGCCGAATCCGACGCCGGTTTCCTTGCCGTCGGCAGTGCGCATGGACGTAAACAGCAACGTGCGAACGGACGGCGACACAGAGCCGCCGCGCACCACTTGATCAGCGAAGCGCGCGAGGTCTGTAGCGTTGGACAAAAAACCGCCGGAGGGCCAGCGATCACTGAGGTCGGTGCGCTGCGCGACGCGTGTAGGAGTGCCGCGACCTCCATCGTAACCCAATGAAAGATCGGTAATGGCACTGTCGCTGCGCTCGGCGACGGTATGCGTCATCCCGAAAGGTGTAAAGAGCGTTCGCGTGAGATACGCGCGATACTCCTCGCCGCTCGCGCGTTGGACGACGGCGCCGAGGAGGTTGTAACCGAAGCTGGTGTAGTGGTAGCGGGTCTCAGGAGCCGCGATCAGCGTGTCGGCGGAGAAGAGCGCGAGCGGCGCAATCACATCGCCGAAGCGCTGCGGCGCGCGCATGACATCGCGCGGAATGTAGTGCCGCACTCCCGCGATGTGTCCGGCGAGACGGCGGATGGTGACGCCCTCGGCGCTCGGGTTGAACTCCGGTACGAGCGTCTGTACTGGTGCATCGAGGTTGACGCGGCCGGCTTCCCACAGCTGCGCAACCGCGAGTGCGGTGAAAAGCTTGCTGATGCTCCCAACGCGAAAGCGTGTTTCGGTAGTGACCGCCCGCGACGAATCGACATTCGCAAAGCCAAACGCCACGTTGACGACCGCGCGCTGCTCGTCGCCGCGATAGATCACTACCTGTCCACCAGGAATGCCGCGCGCGGCAAGCAGGGCACGAGCGGAATCGGCCCCGGGTGCGGACTGCGCGCGGAGCGTCGCGGTGCCCAAGAGCACCGCGAGACCCAACGCGAATACAGAGCGCACGCGACGGTGCATCAAACTGCGTCGCTCAAACTGGTGAAGCTAAAGTCACGCGACTTCACGGCCGGGAAGACGCCCCCGCTGTTGGTGCGGACAGTCGGTCCAAGCGCATCGAGACTGTTGAGCATGATGAGCCCGGAGTCGTTGAAGCGCATGTTCTTGATAGAGCGGGTGATGCGCCCGTTCTCCACAAGGAAGGTGCCGTCGCGTGTGAGGCCCGTGAAGACCAGCGTCCGGTTGTTCACTGGGCGCAGATACCAGAGGCGCGTGACGAGCACGGCACGATCGGCGCTCTTGATCATGGCGTCGAGCGTGGAATCGCCGCCGAGCATCTTGAAGTTGCCACCACCGCCACCAAAACCGCCGCCACCGCCGCCCGTGGGCTGATTGCCGGTCCGTTGGGCCCAGAAGCGATCGTAGCTCAACTGCTTGACGACGCCGTTCTCAACCCAGACCTGACGCGACTGCGGCAGTCCATCGCCGCCGAAGGGCGCTCCGAGCACCTGCGGATCGGCAGGGTCAGAGACGAGCGAGACGCGCGAGTCGAGAATCTTTTCGCCAAGCTTGGTGCCGCCGCCGGCCTTGGAGAGGGCGGAGCGCCCTTCGTCAGCGGCGCGCGCGCTGAAAATGCCGCCAATGGAGCCGAGGAGATCTGCAGATGCCTGGGGCTCGAAGATCACGGTGTAGCGGCCGGGCTCGATGGCCTGCGGATTGCGCGAGGCACGCGCGCGTTCGGCGGTGCCGGTGCTGATGGCGCGAAAATCAATCTTGGCCCAATCGTTTTCGTCGGCGCCCATCCAGGAGCTTCCCGTGCCGTCCGTGGTACGGACGGTCAAGGAATAATTCGCGTTCGTGCTGCGATGAAAGGCGAAGAGCCCAGCGCTATTGCCAATCGCGCGGGAGCTCGCAGTGCATTCGACGTAACCCGCGGCGGTGATGTCGCTGGCGCGACGGGTGAGTTCGAGCGTGGAAAGTGCGGCGCGCGCGCGATCATCGGCGCTGAGCGTCGCGGTGGAATCGTACCAGGCCGGAATCTCGACGTAGCGCTGGGGCCCAAGCTCAGGGAGCTGCTCGGGATCCTCCGGCGAAAGGCGCGCGAGTGCCTCGGCCTGAGCGACAGCACGCTCAAGGCCGCCAGGGCCCAAGTCGTTGGTCAACACGGTCGCGTTCCGCTTGCCAACAAATGCGGTGATGCCGATTGACGCGTCATCAGAAATGCCCGAGGTGGACATCTGATTGTCGGCAAAGCGGACATTCGTCGCATACGAACTATTCACGCTCACGCGGCAGGCATCGGCCTTGGACGCCTTGAGTGCGCGCTGCACGATGTCCTCGCACTCGGCGCGCGACAGAACAATGGGTTCATCAAGGATGCCATGGCGTTCGGCATCACGAAGTGCGAGGAGGCGCTTGGGCGAATCGTTGAGGGTGCTCACAGGGTGCGCCCCGTGTTGAGAACGTTGATGTTGCGGAAGAGGCAGGGCGGGCAGCCGTGACTGACGGCGTTCGATTG
>JANLTT010000327.1:0-14083 GCA_031363115.1 Gemmatimonas sp. | reverse complement strand
CCCTTCGTGCCTTCCTGTGAAAAGCAGTGACGCCTTAAAACCCAGCCCGACGCCACTTGGCGATTGTGTCGCGAACAAGATCCCGCACGCGACCAATCACCGCCCGCTGATACCGCTCGGCCTTCGCCTGATCGAAGTCCGTCGGCCATCCCGACCCAGGCTGATAGAGCGTAATCGCTGAGGGAAATGGCGTTGCCGACCATGCACCGGGCGCCGGGTTTGCGGTGGCCATATCGGGCCCTGTGTATCGCTGCTTCTGCACCAACGTCGGGTCCGTTGCCTGAATGAACGCCGTTTCGTTCACCCCCGCGTGCCCGCCCTGCGACCCGAAGATCTGCTCCGAGATATCGGTCGTGAGCGACCACCAATTCACCACGAGCGTGTTCACGCGCTTCTCAATCGCCACTTCGCGGGCGATCTCCGTGAGGATTGCCGTCTGCCCGCCCCCGTGCCCGTTGATGATGATGATGTCGCGGAACTTGTTCGCGGCGAGCCCCTCGAGGACCGCGCGCACATAGGCCCGAAAGGCGTCCTCGGGTATCGTCAGCGCGCCCGGATACGGCGCCATCGTCCCCGTCACGCCGTAGGGGATGTGCGGGGCGATCAACGCATCGATCCCCGCCTCCGCGGCGATGCCCTTGGCAATAGCCACGGGTGCCGTGTTGTCGGCGCCGTTGTTTGCCACCCCATGGGGCTCAAGGGTCCCCACGGTGAGGATCACCGTGCGATGCCGCGCCGGCACCATCTCGGCGAACTCCATCCAGTTGAGGTCGTCCATCGACCGTGTGCGTGGTGTCGTGCCCTGCGCCGCGAGGGCCAACGGGGTCACCAGCACCAGCGAGAGCAGCAGAGCGCGCATCGGGATTCCTTTTCGTAGATTATCGCCATGACCACACGCCAACCTGTCTCCGCTGCCGACGCCCCGAAGGCCATCGGCCCCTACTCGCAGGCCATCTGGAGTGGCAGCGAGTTGTTTTGCTCCGGCCAGACGCCGATTGATCCCGCCACCGGCAAACTGATTGCAGGCGATGTCGCCGCGCAAACACATCGTGTCTTTGATAATCTTGCCGCCGTCCTCGCTGCCGCCGGGCTCACGCTCGACCACGCCATCAAGTGCAACGTCTACTTGATTGACATGAAGGATTTTCCCGCGATGAACGCGGCCTACCAGACGCGTTTCACCGCTCCCTTCCCCGCGCGCACGACCGTCGCCGTGGCCGGCCTTCCGCTCGGCGCGCAGGTGGAGATCGAACTTATTGCACGCCGAGCATAGCCAGCACACCGAAGTGACTCAGTAAACTGACCATGAACCCGAGGGTGATGCCCGCCGCAATCAACTTGGGCAGCGCCGTCGGCGGCTCCGGATACTTGACCACGAAGCTCGACTGCGCACCCGCGGGAATCACTGCCTCTCGCGTCAGGGCGGCACCAAACGGCACGTTCATCTGCACGCGTCCGTTCACCGCCCACCCGTTGGCATCGAGAATTGGACCGAGATTGCGCTGCCGCAGCTTCAGCCAAGCAATCAGCATGCTCGGCGTGGAAATGAGCAGGATCAATCCGGCAATCACGAGGCAGACCTGCCAGAACGGAAGCGACAGAGTGCGCGTCGCGTAACCGGCAATCGCAGCAAAGGCCGTGGCCAAGGCACCAAAGGCAACACCGAGGGCCGCAACCGTGCCGACGTCAATCTTTTTTGGCGGTTCTGGTGCCGGCTTCGCAGCGTTTACCGTCGCCGCCGCCGAGGCCGCCGTCCCGATCTTTGCATCGGACGCTGCCGCACCCGCTGCGGCGCGCTTCGCGACCTGTTCCTCAATCATGCGCACGAGCTTCTTGTACGGCGCCCAAAAGGCCTGTTGAATCGAGATGGGGTTCTCGACGACCTTCGTGATCGTCGCGTCCCAGTCGCGTCCCTTGCGGTCGTAGAAGATGCCGTTGCGACCCACCATCAGGTTGTCGCTGTCACCACCCGTGAAGGCCACGGCAATGGTCATCGTCTCACCACCCGTGCGCGTGCAATCGCAGTACGCGAGATAGCACTTCGCGAGGCCCGCGAGCGCCGCGTGCTTCCCCGCATCATCCACATGCACGCAGAGCTCGCAACTGCGGCCGTCGAGATACAGTGTCCCCGCCTGAAAGACCGATGCGCGCTCGCGCGAATAGAAATCACGGAAGGCCACGAAGTTGTTGAGCAACCGCGCGAGATCGCGCTGATACCGCGCCAGCCGCTCCACGTTGTCGAGCGCGTTCATGGCCGGCGCGAGTGCCGCATCATCGGCGAGCAACTGCTGCAGCGCCGCCTTGCTTGGTCCGGCGAGAATCTCGCGCACGCGTGCGAGCCCCAGCGCCGAGACCTTCCCGCCATGGGCCTCGCCCGCCCACGCGGCATGCGCGGCGAGTCGCGCGAGCACTGTGCCCCACTCCGACTCGGTAAGCACTGCGCGGTCGCCGAGGATTGGCGTCACGACCGTCGCGCGGAACGTCGCCATCGCCCCCGACCACGCCGGATTCAATCCGTCTGCGAGCGGCAGCGCACGACCTGCCTCGACGCGCGCCAATGGGAACTCCGCCACTTCAGCCGACGTGGACTCGAGTCGTTGCGTTGCCAACGCGAGAAAATCCGACTCCTGCCGATTCAGCGCCGCCGTCGCGCGGGCATCGAACGCGGCGAGTCGGCAGCGGGCGAAGTAGTCGTCGATCTTGCCACGGACGCCCTGCAGTGCGCTGAAGGCCGCTTCCGTCTGATCGCCGAGCGGAAGGATGTTGGCCGCGTCCTGCTCCGCACGGGCCCACCAGGCATCAAAGGCCACGCACTCGGCGATGAACTCATCGAGCGCTGCCTGCGTGAAGCCCGGCTTGCCACCACGGTCCAGCGTCGCTCCAATCTGCGCGACGATGGCCTCGGCAACGCCGCGTGTCGCGGCGTCATCGATGATCTCGATCGGCACCACACCATCGCCATTGAAGCGCGTCGCCGAGAAGATCATCTCGCGCATGGTCGTATCCTCGACCGTGATCGACGACGCGGAGGGCTTGCCGAGGCTCTTGAGGACCTCATGCGCGGAGGCGAGCACCTGTGCGCCTTCATCGCTCGAGGCATTGATGGCCGAGAGCGCGAGGTCGCCTCCGATGTACAGCGCAGCGGGATCCTTGAGCATGGCGCAGGCCCACTCGACGGCGGCAATCACTTCGGGAGCGCGAATGCGTCCGTCGCCATCGGCGTCCATCAACGCGAGCGTCCGTTCATCGAGCTCGAGCCCCTTCACGGGACAGGCGAGCGCGACCCAGAGCTTCTGGTCAAGATTCCGGAGATGGCGGAGGTCGTCCGCCGTCTCGAGGGCCACTTGATCGGAACCGCCGGCGCGGAAGAAGCGCCAGATATGTGACGTGGTGGACATCGACAGGTGCGAGAGGGGAAATCGTCTGGGGGAGGACCCTCAAATATCGCGTTCCCCGAGGGGAGCGTCGAGGGGCGCTTGCAGACGATTACACGCGCGACACTCGATTCCCGGCACGCGCAGGTGCCGCGGCTCGGCCTTGCCCCATCCTTCTCGCCCCTCTACCGTCCGACCATGCCCGCCCCCGCCGCCCCGCTCGCCGCTGAGGCCCCGCCGCGTGGCTCGGCACGAGCGATGCTCGAGGTCTTCACCGCCTTCCTCCGGCTGGGCCTCACCTCCTTCGGCGGCCCGATTGCCCACGTGGGCTACTTTCGCCGCGAGTTCGTGGAGCATCGGCGATGGCTGACCGAGGGACAGTTCACACAATTGCTGGCCATCAGTCAGTTCCTGCCCGGCCCGGCGAGTAGTCAGCTTGGGTTCGGCATTGGGCTCATGCGCGCCGGCGGGTTCGGCGCGATTGCGGCGTTCATCGCCTTCACCCTCCCGTCCGCGTTGCTGCTCTTCGCGTTCTCCGAGGCGACTGGCTTCATGACGGGGTCGCTTGCCACGAGCGCGCTACACGGCCTGAAGCTCGCGGCGGTCGCGGTCGTTGCGCACGGCGTAATCCGTATGGCCCGCACCATGACGCCAGATGCGACCCGCGGCGCCATCGCGGTGTTCGTGCTGGTGCTCACGCTGGCTCTCCGCGCGCCATGGATGCAACTCGTGGTAATCGCGATTGGCGCGGTCGCGGGAGCGCTGCTTATCCGGACGCCCATCACGGCCACCGAGAACTCGATTCCCATGCGCTACGGTCGCGCTACCGTGCTGCTTTCGATACTCGTACTCGCCGTCGGCTTGTTCGTCGCGATAGCCTGGCCCACGCGTGCCCCCGTGCTCGGCAGCATCTTCGCCGCCTTCTTCAAGGCCGGCGCGATGGTGTTCGGCGGCGGCCACGTGGTGCTACCGTTGCTTGAGGAGTCGGTGGTGACCCCTGGCTGGGTGAGTCACGAGGCCTTTCTCGCGGGGTACGGAGCGGCGCAGGTGATTCCCGGGCCGATGTTCTCGCTCGCGGCCTTCCTCGGAGCGCAGGTGCCCACCGGTGCCGCCCCTGCATTGGGGGCCGTGACGGCGATCGTGAGCGTCTTCGCACCGGGCTTTCTCCTGCTCTTGATTGTGTTGCCGGCGTGGTCACGCGTTACGGCGATGCCGCGCGCACTCCACGCGGTGGCGGGGGTGAATGCGGCGGTGGTCGGGCTCCTCGCCGCCGCGTTGATTGACCCCGTCGGACGCGCTGCCATTGGGAGCGTGGCCGACGCGAGCATCGCACTGGTGGCCATCGGCCTGCTGTGGGATGAGCGGCGCTCGTCGTTGTGGGGCGCCGGATGGTGCATCGTGGGCGCGATGGCGCTTGGCGTGCTAACATAACGGAGCGACATGCGCACCCTCGACGTCGCTGTGATCGGTGGAGGGCAAGCGGCACTCGCCGCCGGGTTCTACCTGCGTCGCACCACGCTGCGCTACGCACTCTTCGATGCGAACGCGCAACCGGGTGGCGCATGGCCGAACGCTTGGCCCTCACTGCATCTCTTCTCTCCGGCCCGCGCGAGTTCCCTCCCGGGATGGCCGATGCCCGCGGGGGCGGCGAAGTATCCCACGCGCGACGAGACGATAGCCTATCTCGCCGAGTACGAGCGGCGTTACGCACTCCCGGTGGAGCGTCCGGTGCGCGTCGCCGCGACACATGCGGATGGCGACGCGCTGCATCTCATCACCGACGCGGACGAAGTGATTGCCGCGCGCGCTGTGATCAGCGCGACCGGCACGTGGACCGCACCGCAGATTCCGCAGTTTGAGGGGCAATCCGACTTTCGCGGGCGTCTGGTGCACTCCGCGCACTACCTCGGGCCCGACTCATTCGCGGGCAAGCGGGTGCTCGTCGTGGGCGCCGGCAACTCCGGGGCGCAGATCCTCGCCGATCTCGTGGATCATTGCCGCGTCACGTGGGTGACCGCCGCGCCGCCGGTATTCCTCCCCGATGACGTGGATGGGCAGTACCTCTTTGACCAGGGCACCGCGCGCTACAAGGCGATTCAGGAAGGGCGTACCCCCGATCCGCCACGCTCGCTCGGCGACATCGTGATGATCGAGCCAGTGCGCGCCATTCGCGACCGCGAACTGTTGCAGAGTGTCCCGCTCTTCACGCGCTTCACGGCAGATGGCGTGCAGTGGCCCGACGGCACCAGCGAGCGCATCGATGCCGTGATTCTCGCCACCGGATTCCGTCCAGCCCTTCAGCATCTCGCACCACTCGTCGTGCCAGACGAGCGGGGCCGACTCGCAATGCAGGGCCTCCACGCCGCCGCGCATCCGCGACTCTATCCACTCGGCTACGGCGACTGGACCGGCTTCGCGTCGGCCACATTGATCGGCGTCGGCCGCGCAGCCAAGGCGATTGTCGACGCGATTGCCGGATGAAGGAAAAGAGCGGGCGGACCCTTGAGGATCCGCCCGCTCTTTCATCCTTCATCCTACAACCTTCATCCTAAAGAGAAGTGGAGGCGGAGGGATTCGAACCCTCGTCTTGCATAAGATCTTCCACAGCGTCTACGCGCGTATCCCGTCGATTGGTGTTTCCGAACGCTGGCCGACAGGCCGCCGTCGTTCAGATGAGTCCATCTTGATCTCGTCGGTCGGCGGTGGACACGCCGACAAACCAGCCTGGATTTGCGATACCCGAATGTCGCCCCAGGCAGGGCTACCTCTCGGGCACTGCTACGGTAAAGCTAGGCTTTACGCAGCGAGAGCGAAGTTGTTGTTCGCAGTTGGAATTTTCCCGAGTGTTTTACCAGGAACCCGAGGACCTGGGCGCGCAGCCATGGAGCCACCGACACAATCGAAACCAGTCGCCCCCTTGCTACTGGGGGAATAATACCCCGGAGGGGCATTTGGTTCAATCAGGGGGCCGGGTCTTCCTGAACCGCGAGCGGCTCCACGGGCGTGACCCGCTCCAATTCGACCCGGTTCCGGCCGCCATGCTTGGCGGCATAGAGCGCCTTGTCCGCGCGCTCGTACACGCGCCCAGAGGTCCCGGAGCGCGCCAGATACATCGCAATACCGAAGCTCGCGGTCACGCGCACCTCGCCGACCGCGGTCCGGACCCGCATCTCCTCAACCTTGGCCCGGAGTCGCTCCGACAGTTCCGCGGCGCCCGCCACGTCCGTCTGCGGGAGCAGCAAGGCCAACTCCTCTCCGCCAAGTCGCGCCACGAAGTCGGTGGTCCGTCGCGCAGCCATCAGCAACTGCCCGATCGCCACCAACACCGCATCCCCCGCCTCGTGGCCGTAGGTGTCGTTGACCTTCTTGAAGTGGTCGATGTCCACCATCACGAGCGCCATGCCGCCGCCGTATCGATCGGTCTCGCCCATCAGCCGCGCAAAGACTTCGTCGAAGGCACGGCGATTGGGCATGCCCGTGAGTGGATCGGTGCGCGCGCGCTCGGTGGCCTCTTGCACGGCCCAGGCCGTCTCGAGCGCTCCGGCGGCGATGGTGCCGAGGTCGTTGGCGCCGTGCCCATCGTTGGAGGTCAGCGCCCCGCGCTCGTGATGACCAAAGACCATTGCACCAATCGGTGCTTCGCGATCGCTGCGGCGCAATGGCACAATGAGGAGCGAGCGCGTTCCCTCGGGGAGCGGCGCGCCGTCGAACACCGGCTCGCCCGAGGCGAGCAGCGGACGCGCATCCGGGAAGCCCTTCGCAGTGCCCGTGCGACACACCTCACCCACCAACGAGCCCTGCTTCGCCGTGACGCGCACGCCGAACTCGGGCGCGCGCTCGCCGATGTGCGTCGGGATGCCGATGCGCGTCACCGGATCCCAGCGCACAATGATTGTCCACTGCGCGCCCGTCACGACGCACGCATTGCGCGCGAGGGCTTCCTCGAGCGCGAGGGGATCGCGGCTTCCCTGCAGCGTGGTGGCGGTGCGAATCATGGACCGCAGCTTACTGTTGCGGTGCGCAACAATCGCCCGCGACCTCACGATGTCGTAGAGGTCGGCAATCGCGCGGCCATGACGCTGCACCCAGAGCGTAAGATCGGCGCGCGACATGGTGGGCTGTTCGCGGAACTGGACGGAGAGCGCGGCACGATGGTCGTCGAGCAAGACGCCCACGCTCAGAAAGGCGAGGGCGGCGCCATCGGCGTTGAATGTGGACTTCTGCTCATCCGCACTGAGCTCCAGCAACAGTCGCTCACTCTCGCTGAGCACCGGCGGCTTTGGTCCCCGTCCCCACGCCGCAGGGACAAAGCGCGGCTGCTCGTCTTCGTTCGGCCGCCACAACACGGCTTCGTGCGCCCCGACCTGATCCATCAGGAGTTGCAGCGCGCGTTCAATGACGCGCCGATCCTCTCGCTCGGAATCCACGGAGATCGGGGCTTCGTCCGTCCGAAAGGCGGCAAGCAGTTGACGACGATCGCGCAGGAGCTCCGCGTCACTCGCCTCCGAGGCGGGCTCAGGCTCCGAAGGGAGCGCGGGACGTGAATCGCCTGGCCAGCGCAGTGGTGGCCGTCCACCTCGCTGCACGAAGTACACCACCACCGCACCGATGACGAAGAGATAAAACCAGGCCATCGGCGGCGACCGTCAGCGCTCGAGGATTCGCGCGGCCGCGACGGCCGCACCGAATCCGTTATCGATGTTGCACACCGTCACACCCGCGGCGCACGAGTTGAGCATCGTGAGAAGCGGCGCGAGGCCACCGAAGGCCGCCCCATAGCCAATGCTCGTGGGAACGGCGATGACCGGCACGCGCACCAATCCGCCGACGACCGAAGGCAGCGCGCCATCCATGCCAGCCACCACGATCACCACCGCCGCTTCCTGCAGCGTTTCGCGACGTGAAAGAATACGATGAATGCCCGCCACGCCGACGTCCGTTACGCGCTGCACCGGATGCCCGAAGGCATCAAGCGTCACCGCCGCTTCCTCGGCCACCGGAAGATCACTCGTCCCAGCCGTGACGATGGCCACCGCGCGCGTACCACGGACCACGGGCGTCGCGCCGCGCAGCAACGCCGTGCGCGCCATGTCACTCACCTCGAGCTCGCTCCAGCGTGCCTTCAACGCCAGGCGCGTGGCGACATCCGCCCGCGTGACCAGGAAGCCATCGCCATGCGCCGCAAGCCGTTCGGCGATCGCCACAACCTGCTCAGGGAGTTTGCCCTCACCGAAGACGACTTCCGGGAAGCCCTGTCGCAGCGCACGATGGTGATCGATCGTGGCGAAGCCAATCTCCTCGGTTGGTGCGGCATCGAGTTGCGCCAGTGCCTGTTCCACCGCCACGCGCCCTTCCGCCACTTCGGCGAGCAACGAGCGCACGCGTTCGCGCCTCATGCCGCCTCCACCTCATCCATCCACGCGCTCTTCAAGTATTCCTCGAAGATTCCCTCGACCTCACCAAAGCTGTTCACCGCATGGAGCTTCTTGCGAAGGTCAGCGGAGTTCGGAAGTCCCTTCACATACCAGCCGAGGTGCTTGCGGAACTCGAGCGCCGCGCCAATCGGGTCGGCCTCGTACTCCTGCACCATGCGCGCATGGGCGAGGGCAATCGCAAAGCGTTCATGCACCTCAGGCGTCGCCGGCATGGGAGTGCCATCGAGCAACGCACGCGTCTGAGTGAAAATCCACGGCTGCCCGAACGAGCCGCGCGCGATCATCACCGCATCGCATCCGGTCTCGCGGTGCATGCGATGAGCATCGGCGGCCGTCTTGATGTCGCCATTGCCAATGACGGGAATCTCCAGCGCGGCCTTCACCTGCGCGATCTCTTCCCAGCGTGCGGCGCCCGTGTACATCTGGGTGCGCGTGCGTGGATGCAACGCAATCGCGCGCACCCCCGCCTCCTGACACTTGAGCGCGATCTTCACCGGATCGCGCATCTCCTCGCTCCACCCGCTGCGAATCTTGCACGTCACCGGGAGATGCGTCCCCGAAATCACGGCACGAATCACCTGTTGCACGAGGTCGAGATCGCGCAGGCAGCCGGAACCTCCGTTGCGACGCACGACCTTCTTTACCGGGCATCCGAAGTTGATGTCAATGAAATCCGGCTGGAAGACATCGGTGACGGCGGCAGCGGCCTCGCGCATCGCGTCGGGCTCGGCGCCAAAGATCTGCACGCCAATCGGGTGCTCGTCCTGATTAAAGCGCAGCTTGGCAATCGTCGCTTCGTTCTCACGACGAATTCCCTCAGCGGACAGGAACTCCGTCACCACCACGTCCGCACCCCAGGCGCGACAGAGCCGGCGGAATGGAGACTCCGAGACCCCCGCCATGGGGGCGAGGAAGAGGGGGACGGCGGAGCCGCCGGTCGGGTATGGAAAGGGCATTCAGGGAAAGCTAGGAGGGGGTCCAAACGCTTGCAACATCACGATTTGACGAGTTTCGCGGGGTGGGTTAGCTTTGGAGGATGGAACTCAGGGAATTCTTCGCCGAAGACGCAATCCAGCTTGAGCTGGCCGGCAGCACCAAAGACGACATCCTCAAGGAGCTCATCGGGCTCCTCCGCCTCCCGGAAAAGGACGAGGCGATGCTCTTCAAGATGCTCAAGCGCCGAGAAAACCTCGGCTCCACGGGCATCGGGCGCGGAATCGCCATTCCCCACTGCCGCTCGCTCGTGGTGAGCAAGCTCCGCGTCGCCTTTGGCCGGAAAACGGCGGGCGTGGACTTCAAGGCGATTGACGACAAGCCAGTGCACTTCTTCTTCCTGATTGTCGCGCCGCCGCTTGAGGTGTCCAACCAGTACCTCCCGGTGCTCGGCAAAATCGCGCAGTTCTCCAAGGAAGCCGACGTGCCGGAGCGCCTGCTGGCGCTGCAGGAACCGGCGGCGTTCATGAAGCTGCTCGAGGAGAAGGGCGTTTAACCGCTTTTTCACAAGAATGCGCGAAGGGAGCCGTGACTCAAAGTGGTCGCGGCTCCCTTCTTTCCTTCCTGTGATCTTTTCGCTCGTAGTCATCCGACCTTCACCGTGTCAGATTACACGCCATGGCTGACCCACTCCTGATTGCGAGGAACGCGAGCACCGAGCTCGCCCTCCTCCCCGCCCTCGCCAACCGCCACGGCTGCATCACCGGCGCCACAGGCACCGGAAAGACGATCTCCCTCCAGGTGCTCACCGAGCGCTTCTCGCGCCTCGGCGTGCCGGTCTTCCTCGCGGACGTGAAGGGCGACCTCGGCGGGCTCGGCGTCGCTGGGCAGATGAGTGAGAAACTCAATGAGCGTCTCACGTCGCGCGGGCTGCCCGCGCCGGAGTTCGGCAACTGCCCCGTCACCTTCTGGGATGTCTTCGGGACGCACGGCCATCCGGTGCGCGCCACCATCTCCGACATGGGGCCGCTCCTCCTCGCGCGGTTGTTGAATCTCAACGACACGCAGGAAGGCGTCCTCACGATGACCTTTCAGATTGCCGATGACAACGGTCTCTTGCTGCTCGACCTCAAGGACCTGCGGGCGATGTTGCAATACGTTGGCGACAACGCGGCGCAGTTCAAGACGCAGTACGGCAATGTCTCCTCGGCCTCCGTGGGCGCGATTCAGCGCGGACTGCTGCAACTCGAGCAGCAGGGCGCCGAGAATTTCTTCGGCGAGCCGATGCTCAACATTGACGATCTGATGCAGACCGTTGATGGCAAGGGCGTCGTGAATATCCTCGCGGCGGACAAGCTGATGCAGAGCCCGCGCCTCTACGCCTGCGTCCTGCTCTGGCTGCTGAGCGAGCTTTTCGAGAACCTCCCAGAGATTGGCGATCCCGACAAGCCGAAGCTCGTCTTCTTTTTCGATGAAGCGCATCTCCTCTTCACCGACGCACCGCCGGCGCTCGTAGAGAAGGTCGAGCTCGTGGTGCGGCTGATTCGCTCGAAGGGTGTGGGCGTCTACTTCGTCACGCAGAACCCGATTGACATCCCGGAGAAGATCCTCGGGCAGCTCGGCAATCGCATTCAGCATGCACTGCGCGCCTTCACTCCGCGCGATCAAAAGGCCGTGCGCGCTACCGCCGAAACGATGCGGCCGAATCCGGCACTCGATATTGAGCAGGTGATCTTGGAACTCTCCGTGGGTGAGGCGCTCGTGTCGCTGCTCGATGCGAAGGGCACACCGGGTATCACCGAACGCGCGTGGGTGCTACCACCAGGCACGCGCATCGGCCCGCTGACGCCGCCGGAGCGCGCGGCCGTCATGCAGCAGTCGGTCGTGGCGGGGGTGTACGAGAAGGCGGTGGATCGCGAGTCGGCCTTTGAATCGCTGAAGGCGCGCGCCGAGGCGACGACGGAGCCGGAGGCAGGCGAACGCAACGCACCGACGGGGGCGCGCGGCTCGGGCGCGGTGGGCGGCACGACAGGCGGCGGCACGGCAGGCGGCGGCGCAACTGGCGCGGGTGGCGTGCTTGGTGGACTCGGCGCGCTGATCTTTGGCTCCACCGGACCGCGCGGCGGCAAGCGTGACGGCTTGTTTGACGTGATGGCCAAGAGCGCGGCCCGGAGTACAGGCAATGCGATCTCCCGGCAGTTCGTGCGCGGAGTGCTCGGGTCGTTGCTCGGTGGTTCGTCGAGGCGACGATAGTGCGGGCGGCCTAGGTGAAGCGTGCTGCCGCGCTTCTGACGGCAGTGGTCGTCGCCGCCACGCCACTCGGCGCGCAAGGCGAGGCGCAGGACGCCGTGCAGGGCGAGGCGCTCGGCCGTCGGCCCGCGCTCGTGATCGCGGGGCCCGCAACGGTTGGGCTTCAGATCCCGCTTTCTGCCCGCCTCACGTTGCGCCCCGACCTCTCAATCACCCGCACCACCTTCAACGTGTCGGGGAACGAATCGAAGTTCGTCAATCTCGGCCTTGGACTCGGCCTGCTCGTGCGGCTTGGCCAGTTCGATGGCATGCACACGTACGTAGCACCGCGTGTGGCGATCTCACGATCAACCTTCGACGACGGCAGCACGTCAGATCTCTGGTTCTTCGACGCCGCATTCGGCGTTTCGGCACCGGTCACGAAGCGACTCGCCGTCTTTGGCGAAGTGGGACCGCGAGTGACGTACTCTGACCAGTCCACCAGCACAGTCGAGAATCGCACCACAAACCTGGTCGCGCGCTCCGCACTCGGCGTGACCTTCGCGTTCTAGCGTTTCTCCAGCACTTCCCTGCGCCGCTCAGTGCGCGTGGTCAATCACGAGACGTGAGACGTCGGCGGAGAGGCGGGAGCGCACACGAGCGAGTTGCAGCACGGCAGCGGCGGCGAGTCCGACCGTGAGCCCCCACCAGAGCCCGGCCGCGCCGAGATCAAAGTAGAAGGCGAGCAGCGCGCCAAACGGGATGCCAAAGGCCCAGAAGCTGAGCGTGTGCAAAATGGCAGGAATGCGTGTATCACCCGTGCCCCGCAAGATGCTCGCGGCCACCACCTGCGTGCCGTCAAAGACCTGAAAGACGGCGGCGATGGGAATCAGCAGCGCCGCCAGCGTGAAGGTCGCGACGTCCTTCGTGTAGAAACCGGCGAGCGTTTCCGGAATCGCCGCAAAGAGCAGCGCACAGAGTGCCATGAAGCCAACCCCAACCACGAGCGCGGCGACCGCGTCTCGGCGCGACGCGGCCATGTCGCCGCGCCCAACCGCACGTCCGACCATCACCGCCGCAGCCGCGGCGACGCCCATCGGCACCATGAAGGTCATGGAGGCCAGCGAGAGCGCGATCTCGTGCCCAGCCAGTGTGGTGGTATCGATCCACCCCGTCATCACGGTGACAAAGCCAAACGCACCGACCTCGGCGAGGAACTGAAATCCGATGGGCAACCCGAGCAAGAGCATGCGCCCAAGCGGCTTGAGCGCGAGACTCTGTGCATGCCAGTTCGTGAGGTAGGGGCGCAGCGTCTTCCACCCAAAAGCGAGTAGGGTGGCTGCCATGATCCAGCGCGCGAGCACCGTGGCCTGCGACGAACCCACCACTCCCCGTGCTTCGAAGCCGAGATTACCGAACACCAACACCCAGTTGAGAAAGACATTCACGAGATTGCCGACAACAACCGCGACCACCACCGGCTTGAGCAGGTGAAAGGCCTGCATCGTCTGACGCAGCATGTTGAAGGCAAAGAACGGAAGCAGCCCCGGGATGCTCCAGAGCACGTACGCCGTCGCGAGCGGCACGACGTCCGCGGGCTGCCGCAGGAGCACGAGCAACGGACGCGCGGGTAAGAAGGTCAGCGAGACGAGCACGGCGATGATGGTGGTCATCACCACGCCGCGCTGCACACCACGCGCAATCGCGACTTCGTCCTTCGCGCCGACGGCCTGGGAGATCACGGGGTCGAGCGCGAGCAGCATGCCGATGCCGATGATCGCGGTGGCAAAGAAGTAGAAGTTGCCGAGCCCCACCGCCGCGAGCGCCGTCGGCGAGACGCGGCCGAGCATGATGGCGTCCACGAGTCCCATGCCCTGCATGCCCACGTTCACCACGACGATGGGCGCGGCGATGCGGGCCATTTCGCGGAGTTCGTCGGAGGTCGGGCGGAGAGCGCTCAGGGACATCTGTGAAGTCTAACGTACTAACCGCTGTTCACAGGAAGGCACGAAGGGAGCCGTGGCGGGCGAATGGTCTCGCGCGCATCGGCTCCCTTCGTGCCTTCTTGTGAAGCAGTACAAGGCCTTCCTACTCCCACTCAATCGTCGCAGG
>JANLTT010000321.1:0-20222 GCA_031363115.1 Gemmatimonas sp. | reverse complement strand
GTGATCGCCGCCAGTCGATCTCCGGAGGTGTCGGCGGTCGCGAAGAGCGCCGACCGTCCACCGGGCAGGAACTTCGGCCAGCGGTACGTCTCGGAGAGGCCGCTATCGGGCGCGGCCAGCCGCGTGGGCGTGCCGCCGGCGGCTGGTACAATGTGAAGGCCACGTTCGTCCGCAAAGAGGATGGTGTCCCCTTCATTCCACGTGCCACCGCGAAAGGCGCCAGAGACGTCGGCGATCGGAAGCCGAGGTCCGCCACCCACGGCAATCTTCACGAGCTTGTTGCCGACGACGAACGCGAGCTGCGTGCCATCGGGCGAGAAGAATGGACTCAGAGCGCCCACCGTCCCGGGCAACACCACCGGGTCGACCTGGTCCAGTGTGCGCGTCAGCAGTTCCGAGCCGGCGCTTGTGGTCCCAACGTAGACGATCCGCGTGCCGGCCGGATCCAGCGCAATCACCTGTCCGATTAGCCCGCTGGCGACAACGGGATCCAGTTTGACGGCGAATCGACTAATTGGCGGCGGTGGCGTCACGGGACGCATCCGTTCACGGGCAAACAACGCGAGCGCCGCGACGAGCAGAACCCAGGGCGCCGCACGGAAGGCGCGCGCACCGGCGCTCGGCGGCGCAGCTGCTCCACGCACGGCCGCGCTCGCGGCGCGCGTCCCGGCATCGCCGTAGTCCGCCCGTGCCAGCGCTTCGTCGAACTCCTTCGCGCTCGCGAACCGATCCGCCGGGAGCTTCGAGAGCGCCCGCTGCACGGCCGCCTCGACATTCGGTGGAATCGTCTTCCGCTGCGCGGTGAGCGACCGCGGCTCTTCCGTGAGCACACGACCGATAATGGCCTGCGCGCTCGCCCCGACGAACGGCGGCTCCGCCGTGAGCATCTCGTAGAGCACGCAGCCGAGCGCGTAGATGTCGGTCTTCGGCGTGATCTCGCGCTCGCCCATCGCCTGCTCGGGGCTCATATAATGCGGCGTGCCGAGCGACATCCCCGTCTCGGTCATGCGCGCGCCACCCTCGCTCCGGCTCGCCGCCAATGCGATGCCGAAGTCCGCCACCACCGCGTGCCCGCCGTGCAGCAGAATGTTCTCGGGCTTGATGTCACGGTGCACGATGCCGTGCTGGTGCGCGTACTCCAGCGCATCGGCGACTTCGCGGGCGAGCCGCACCGCTTCCTCAACCGGGAGCTGGTGGTCGCGATTCAGGCGGTCGCGGAGCGACTCGCCCTCGACAAACGGCATCACGTAGTAGACAAGGCCCGCCGCCTCGCCGGAGTCGAACAGCCCGAGGATGTGCGGATGCTGGAGATTCGCGGTGGTCTTGATCTCGGCGAGAAAGCGCTCTGCGCCGAGGATCGCCGAGAGCTCGGGGCGAAGCACTTTGAGGGCGACCTTTCGGTCGTGGCGCACGTCGTGCGCGAGGTACACCGTGGCCATCCCGCCGGCGCCGAGCTCGCGCTCGATTCGGTAGCGGTCGGCGAGGGCGGCCGTGAGCTGCGAGACGCTGGAGGTCATTGTTGGGAGAAGCTACGGGGCGTGGTGTTCGCTGGATAGCGGGGCGCTTGGTCGATTAAGTCCGCTCGCGCACGCCATACGCAATGAGATATCCGACTATCCAGAACTCGCCGATGGTCGCGGGCACCGTCAACAGACCCGCGATGCTGCTTGCCTCGGGGAGCAGGGAGGTGACAAAGGCATTGAGCACATAGCCGATGCCGCCCGCGATCAGGATGAGTCCCAGCGGACGCGGCAGCCATCCCGAGCGGCGTACGAGCCATCCCATGGGGATAAGCCAGAGGCCAAAGAAGATCGACCCGACGCTCCAGAGGTTTCCACTCACGACGTACAGCAGCTGCGCCTCGTCGGCGGCGAAGCCGGCGGCGAACATGGTCGCATTGCCGGCGATCTCGAATGCGGTCATGATGAGCGCTGCGCTGCCCAAGATCACGACGGCGTTGATTAGCCCGAAGGCCGCGAGTGTGCCCGCCGCGAATGAATCGACGCTGCGAAAGAGGCGATAGAACCAGACCGCGGCCAACGCTTGCGTCAACACGATGCCCAGCTCGAGTGCAATACCGAGGCGCGCGAGCAAGCCGTGTTCCGTGAGGTTCGCCAGCGTGGCACGGGGATCGGCACCGATGAAGATCTGCGCACGGACGAGCAGGAAGCCCAACATCCCCGTGATCGCGAGGCCAAGATAGAGCAGGCCGGTGATGCGGGCGGTCCGCTTCAGTTCGAGCAGCGTGACATCGGCGGGCAGAGCGGATTCGGCGGCTGTCACAGGCATCTCAATTGTCTCGAGGGTTCGCTCGGCACCTGCGCTATCGTGTCGGACGGGTGCCGGGGCGAGTGCCGGCGCGTGCGAGGCACTGCTTAGAACATACCTCTGGCCCACGCGGCGGATAGGAGGCGCAGCGGTGTGCCATCGCCGGCCGCCCTCGACCCGGGATCGCCACGCGCTTGCCCTCTCCGCCCCCGCCACGCGTTATTTCCGCGATGTCCACCCACGGTTTCGGTTGGCTCGATCTCGCTGTCCTCCTCGCCTACCTCGGCGGTACGACCGCGCTCGGCCTGTGGGTCGGCCGGCGGCAGAAGGACGGCAAGGACTACTTCGTGGGCGACGGCTCAATCCCGTGGTGGGCGGTGATGTTCAGCATCGTCGCGAGCGAGACGAGCGCACTGACTTTTATCTCGTCCCCCGGACTTTCCTACGGCGGCGGCGCTGGACTTGGCGATCTCGGATTTTTGCAGGTGGTCGCTGGCTACATCATCGGACGCTTTGTGATTGCGTGGCTGCTCTTGCCGCGCTATTTCGGCGGGAAGCTCGTGACGGCGTACGCGCTGCTCGAGACGCGCTTTGGGACGGCGACGCGCCGCTTTACGAGCGTCGTCTTCATGGTCACGCGCGGTCTCGCTGACTCCGTGCGCGTCTTCGCGACGGCGATTCCGGTCGCCTTGATTGTCGGCCCCGCGGTGGGGAACGACAAACTCGTGATGCCCGCCGCGATTCTCCTGCTCGGACTTCTCACGGTCGTGTACACGTACAAGGGCGGGATGCGCGCCGTGGTCTGGACTGAGCTCATTCAAGCGACGGTCTACGTGAGTGGCGGACTCATCGCGGTCGTTCTGATTGGACGCGCGGTACCTGGCGGATGGACCGAGATCTGGGGGTCAGCCGCCGCAGCCGGCAAGACGAATATCATCGACACCTACACGGGCTTTGATCGGCCACACACGATCTTTGCCGGACTCCTCGGCGGCGCCTTCATCGCGCTCGGATCGCACGGCACCGATCAAACGATGGTCCAGCGGATGCTCGCCTCGCGATCGCTCCGCGATGCACAGCGCGCAATCATTGGCTCGGGCTTTGCCGTCTTCGCGCAATTCTTTCTCTTCCTCTCAATCGGACTTGGACTCTGGGCGTTTTATCAGGGCCGAGTGTTTGCGGCGACCGATCTCATCTTTCCGACGTTCATTATTGAGCAGATGCCGCCGGGACTCCTCGGCCTGATTGTCGCGGCAATCATCGCCGCCACCATGAGTACGCACTCCGGCGCAATCAACTCGCTCGCTGCCGCAACGACGCTTGATATTTACCTGCCACTCACGAAGCGCTCGCCCGACGATCCGCGAGCGCTGGTGATGGGCAAGCGATTCGCGCTTGTCTGGGGGGTCGGGCTCACGCTCGGTGCGCTGCTCTTCAAAGCGCAGGGCACGCCGGTTGTGATTATCGCGCTCTCGATTGCCTCGTTCACGCAGGGCGGTCTCGTCGGTGGATTCCTGCTCGGCATTCTCTGGAAACGCGCCATCCAGCGTGATGCGATTCTCGGGATGTCGGTTGCGATCGGCACGATGGCGTTCGTGGTGTTCGCGAAGCAACTCATCGTCGCCTTCCCGGGTCTCGACGGCATGCTCGGAGGCGTCGCGCGCATCGCATGGCCCTGGTACGTGCTCATCGGTACGTCGCTCACGATGACGGTCGGCATTCTTTCGTCGTACACGCATCCCATGCCAACTTCGTCTACTCCCTCCCCGCATCCACCAACTCCCGCACCTGCGCATAGAACTTCTCCCGCGCTGCCGCCTGAGGCCCCAACGCCGCCCGCGGCCAACTCGAGTGACTCGCAATCACCAGCCGCCGCGCCGGATCAATAAAGATCCCCTGCCCAAAGATCCCCTTTGCCGCCACCGCTCCATCGTCATACGTCCACCACTGCAAGCCATACCCGCGCCCCGGCTCACCAGTCTCCTTCTGCTTCGTGATCGCCTCAGCGAACCAAGTCTCCGGCACAATCTGCCGCCCGCCGACATTGCCATTCGCCAGCACGAACAGCCCGAACCGCGCAAAGTCCCGCGTCGCCGCCTGCATGCAGCAGCCGGCAATCTCGTGCCCGGTTTTGCCGAGCAGCCACGTCGCCTCGGCTTCCATTCCAGCGGGATGCCAGATCTTCTCCTGCAGATACTGCGCGAGCGGCCTACCCGTGGCGGACGACACGAGCACGCCAATCAGATTGGTCTCGCCCGTGTTGTAGTTCCACACCTCGCCCGCGGGATGCGCGCGCGGCAACCGACGCAGGTAGCTCACCGTCGCGTCCACGCCCTCGTCGGGGGTCGCCTTGTTGAACAGCGCCACGTCGGCATTGGGATCCTCGTAGTCCTCGTTCCAACGCACCCCTGAACTCATTGTCAGCAGCTGACGGATGGTGACCTGGTCGTACGCCGAGCCGCGGAGGTCGGGGATGTAGCGACTCACCGTGTCGTCGAGACTGCGGATGGCACCGTCCTGAATTGCCGCGCCCACGAGCGTCGAAGTGAACGACTTGGCCACAGAGAAGCTCGTCCAGCGGCCATTGGCATCGAAGTCGAGCCCGTATCGCTCAAAGCGGACCTTGCCATCCTGAATGATCACGAGCCCCGACGTGCGTTGGCTCGCCATGTACTCGTCAATGCCGGGAACCTCCAACGGCACGCCGGCCGGCAGCGCCAACGGCGTGGGCGATGCGGAAATGCGTGCGGCCTTCGCGAGCACGGGGAGACGATCGAGCGCCCGGAACGCGGCATCGCGCTGCTTCTGATTCCAGAGCAGTACGTCGCGGTCTGTGGGGAAAGAGACGAGTACACCCCGGGTTTCCTTGTCGAGGCTCGCAAACAAGAGTCCGCCGCCAAGGGCGATGCAGACGAAGGCGGCGATGGCGAGTGTGCGAATGCGCATGGTCGGTTCGGTGCGAGAAGGTCGATTCACGCGGGCAACCCCGCATATTGAATATGCCAACGAAACCCTCTTCCCAGCAGACCCCGCGCATGCGCCAGCCGCCCCTCGTTCGCCTCACCGCCGCCACGCTGCTGCTCACAGCTCTCGCCTGCACCCGCGAGCCAGCCGCTAGCCCGGACACCGTGACATCGACCACCGGCGTCGTCGTGAGCGCGCACCATCTCGCCTCCGACATCGGCGCGGCTACGCTCTCCCTTGGCGGAAACGCCGTGGACGCGGCCATCGCCACCGCCTTCGCCCTCGCCGTCACTCACCCGAGCGGCGGCAACATCGGTGGTGGTGGCTTCATGGTCATTCGACTTGCCGATGGTACCGCCACCACGATTGACTATCGCGAGAAGGCACCACTCGCCGCCACCGCGACGATGTACATGAACCCCGATGGCACGCGCGCCGAGGCGGCGACTGATTCGGGATGGCGCGCGTCCGGCGTCCCCGGCACTGTTGCGGGGCTCGCGATGGCGCACACGAAGTTCGGCAAGTTGCCCTGGCACGATCTCGTCCTCCCCGCAGCGGAACTCGCGGCGCGTGGTTTCGTGCTCTCTGATGCGTTCGCGAACGAACTCAACGGCGTCGTCGAGCGAATCCTGCAGCCGTTCCCCTCAAGTGTCGCCACCTACGCGAAGGCCGATGGATCGCCCTGGAAGGGAGGCGACACGCTCAAGCTTCCGCAGTTGGCGCGTGCGCTGCAGGCGATTGCCGACAGTGGTGCGAGTGTGTTCTACTCCGGATGGATTGCCGACTCCATCGCCACGCAGATGCGCGCGCACAATGGGCACATCACCAAGAACGATCTCGCACGCTACGCCGCCGTGGAGCGCGCACCGTTGCGCGGCACCTTCAATGGCTACGAGATCATTGGAATGGCGCCGCCGAGCTCGGGGGGCATGGTGATGATCTCCGTGCTCAATCAACTCGAGGCGGGTGGGCTCGCGGGGATGACGCGCGGCTCGACACGTTATCTGCATCGCCGCACGGAAGCGTCGCGTCGCGCCTTCCTCGATCGCGCACGCTGGCTCGGCGACCCCGACTTCACCGCCGACATGCCGCTGGAGCGCCTGCTGTCGAAGGAGTACGCCGCATCGCTCGTGGCGGCGATGGACTCCACGAAGGCCACGTCGAGTCTGGAGTTGGGCGCCGACATCGTGACCGAGCTTCCCGAGTCGCCGCAGACGACGCACTTCAGCGTCGTGGACGCCGAGGGGAATGCGGTCAGCAACACCTATACGCTTGAGTCGAGCTATGGCTCGGGCGTGGTCGTGGCGGGCTTCCTGCTCAACAATGAGATGGGCGACTTCAACAAGAAGCCCGGCGCCACGAACACGGGGTGGGGGATCGGCACGCCGGCCAATGTGATCGCCCCGGAGAAGCGAATGCTGAGCTCGATGTCGCCGACGATTGTCACGCGCGACGGGGCGCTGCGATTGGTGACGGGCTCACCCGGCGGTCGCACGATTCCGAACACCACGCTCGATGTCGTGCTCGGCGTGACGCTCTTCAACGAGGACATCCGCACGGCGGTGGATGCGCCGCGCCTGCATCACCAGTGGATGCCTGACACGTTGGAACTGGAAGCCGGTGCGGCCACCACCGATGTCCTGCGTACGCTTCGAGGAATGGGACATGCGGTGAAGGAACGGCGCGCGCGCTCGCAGGGGGATGCGCATTCCATTCTGTACGACGCCAAGACGCGGACGGCGACGGCGGCGAATGACAAGCGGAGTGCGGACTCCGGGGCGCGGGCGCCGGACGCCCGTTAGCGAATCCCGGCAATGAACGAGGAGACCGCCGCTACCGTCGCCGCCGGATCCTCCTCGTGTGGCACATGCCCGAGCGCTTCAAACCGCACGATGCGACTCCCCGCAATGTCGCGCCCAAAGCGCTCGGCGTTCGACGGCGGAATCAACCGGTCGCGCATCCCCCAGAGAATGAGCGTGGGCACGCGCACACGGGCAATCGCGAGTGTGTCCGCGCTGCTTATCTCTGATGAGAAGCGCCGCACGAGTGCATCGCGATTCCCCTCGCGGCGCGCCATGTCGTAGTAGCGATCAATCAACGCGTCGCTCACGCGTGTGGGATCGCCATACACATTCTCCAGGCTGCTGACGATGATGCCGCGCGGAAGCAGATCCTTGGCGAGATGCTTGACCACGGGCATCCGTGCGATGCGGAAGCCGAGCGGAATCGACGTCGCCGTTGAGGGATAGCCTGCGGCATCCACGAGGACGAGCCCAACGACTCGCGTGGTGTCGGCCACCGTGAGCTCCCATGCGAGACGACCGCCGAGCGAGTTGCCGGCCACGATCACACGAGTGATGGCCAGCGAGTCCAACAGCGCGCGCATCCATCGCGTGTAGCCTGCCGTGGTCTCGCTATCGGGGAACTGGACGGAAAGACCGTAGCCCGGAAGATCGGCGCGAATCACTCGGCGTTCGGCAATCAGCGCGGCGGTCCAGCCGTCCCACGTGTGCAGGCTCGCGGAGGTGCCGTGCAGCAGCAGGATCGGCGTGGAGTCTGCGCGCGGCCCCTCGTCGCGCAGATGCGTGAGGACACCGTCTATGACGCGGAACTGCGATGGTGGCGGTGCCCATCGGCTCGTGAGTGACTCGAGCGGCACGTCGGGGGCCCAGACCGCGACCAAACCAGCGCCGAGCAGGAGCGCGGCAGCCACGCCGAGCGCGAGAACGAGTCGAGAAAATGAAGAGCGTGCCATGAGGCGAAGTTACGGGGCGGCGAGTTCCTCGGCTACCAACGTGTCAGCGCCGGAGGCCCCGTCCCCGAGCGCGCGCGCTCGACATCGGCCGGCTCCTGCCAGAAGGTCCCCGTACGATCCCCGGAGCTGAGCCGAATCGCAAAGCGTTGCCCGCGCCTCTCCGGATTCACCGGAAACGCAAAGTCCACCCGATAAAAGCGCTTGCCCGCCGATGGATACGCGGCAAAGAGCGAGAACCCCACCGAGCCGCGCACCGGCGTCGTACGTCCGTACACGACATCGCCGGCCCAGAGACGTCCCATGTCCGCAAATCCACCAAAGGCAAGGGCGGCGCGTGTGCGCATCCACGGGAGTAATCGCCGCTCCTCGATGCGGAGCACGGCGCGTCGTCCTCCGGCTTCCTGCGCGCCGGGGAATCCAATCAATCCCCCCTGTTCGTCACGCAACGTCAGTTGCACAGGAAAGACGAGACGATCAATGCGCGCCACCGAGGCTGTGAACGTTTGCGTGCGCGTCTCACTCGGCAGGCGATACCATCGCAGGCGTGCGCTTCCCACGACGCCATCCCATCCCGCGTTTCCCGGCGCCTGCCGTCCCTCTGTACGCATGCGGAGGGCCAGAAAGTTCTTGTTCGTTCCCATGCCGATGTAGAGATTGCCGGCGAGCAGCACATCGCGCGACCCGCCGGCCGTGCCGAGGCTCGGGCCGGCGAGAATCTGCAAGTCCACGCCCTGGCCCACGTCCTGTTCGGCGCGCAGCGATTCAAAGCGTCGTACCGTGCGGAATCGCAGCGCGCGAATGCCGCCCGTGAGTGCGACGCGGCCGACGGCGTAGTTGGGGAATCGTCCGACGAGGACGGAATCATCGAGCGTGACGAGTCCGGAATCGGTTGGCTGCAGAATGCGCTCTTCCGAGCGAATATCGCTCCCCATGAGGAGGATGCCGCCGAGCCCGATGATGCGTGAGCCGCGATAGGTGCCTACGCGTCGCAGGTAGCCAACGCTATAGCTCGTGAGTCGAACGCGCGACGTGACATCGGGGAGCCCGATGCGCGCGAGACGTCCGTAATCCACTTCCTGCGCGAAGCTGGCAAGCATCGCCACGCGTTGTCCGTCGGTGAGGAATGGCTCGGAGACACTCGCGCGAAGCAGTCCGCCGAGTGGTCGGCGATGCAGTTCGAGCTCGGCGAAGGCGGGGCGATCAAAGATGCCGAACTGTCCAATCGTCACCGCAGCGCCAGGGCGATACACGCCGCCGCGTTCGATGCCGGAAATCAGCGTGAGCCCGCGTCCGCGCGCGTTGATGCTGCCGAGCGTGAAGGCTTTCGGGGTGGTGCCAGTGAATCGTGCGGCGACGACCCAGGCGATTTCATCAACGATGTCGATGGTGATGCGCACGAGCCCGGGTCCATCGGGGAGGGCGCGCACGCGGGCGGAGGCGACGAATTCCTGTGCGCGGAGCATGCGTTCCGATTCGAGCCGCGCCTTCTCGGTGCACGGCTCGCCGACTTTTAGCAGCACATAGGCGCGCACGACCCAGGCTTGGGTCGGGGTGTGTGGCAGGAACGTGCGCTCGGTGCGGGTCGAGTCGGTGCGATCTGCTGCGCTGGTGCTGGATGGCCGATACGTGTGGACATCGATGCGCGTGACCTGCAGCCCATCGCACCCTGCGAGCGCTCCCGTGGGGGGGAGTGCTTCGACCACGTAGGGGGCAATCATGTGTGGAAAGCTAAGGTACGAGCGGCGGCGTGGCGCGGTGGGTGAAGTCCCTATCTGCCGGCAACCAACGCCATCACCTGCGCCGCGAGATCCGGAATGGTCGCGGCGGCTTCGTTGCGCAGAACGAGGGCGCTCTCACCGTGATGCTTACGGTGCGACGTAGACCCAGTCCACGGGAAGCGCGGGCATCCGCCACACAATGTCCGCTGGCATCTTCCGCGCGCGCGCCTCTTCGGCGGCTTCGCGAGTCGGGAAGTCCGCATTGCACGACATGTCCTGCGGATTCGGATGATGCTTGGCCTTGATGGCCTCGGCAAAACCGGTGGTCAGGTTGATCGAAGTGTCTGCGGGGGCGAGGAAGACGCCGGAGAAGAGCCGCTGCAGAGGCGGGGCGACGAGCGCCGAACACCAGGTGTAGCGGCCGGTGGCGGCGGGCGTTGCTGCCGCTGAGGCTGCGCGTGCGGCTTTCGGGGTTGCCGCCGGCACCGCCGCGGGGGCTGTCGCAGGCGCTGGTGTGGCGGGTGCCGTCGTTGGTGCCGTTGCGGGTGCCGTTGCGGGTGCCGTTGCGGGTGCCGTTGCGGGTGCCGTTGCGGGTGCCGTTGCGGGTGCCGTTGCGGGTGCCGTTGCGGGTGCCGTTGCGGGTGCCGTTACGGGTGCCGTTGCCGGTCGGCCGGCCTTCCCGTTCGGCGCAACCGGCGCGGTCCGAGGGCGCGCGCTACCATCCTTTTGCGCGAACGCCGAGTCGGGAGCGACAAACATCCCGGTCACCACCAGCAATGCGAGAACGGACCGCTTCACAACAGCTCCTTCGAAAAGAGTATTCTGCTAGGTCCGTGAAGCTGTACCGTCCGATGCGAGCAGGTCAAGTCGCGCACAGGGCGCGGCGACTAACCATTCCGACCTGTCGCGACCATCTTGTGTGCTCCGCCCACAGATCCCCTTTCGCCATCGCGCTCGTGACCCTGCTTCGTTCCGCCGCCATCGTCACCCTTCTTGCGCTGGCCGCAGCCCCTGCAGCCCACGCGCAAATGATCACGCAAACCGGCGCGTCCGCACGCTCGGGGCGCGCCACGGTGGTCACCGTCGCCCCAACCATCGATGGTCGCCTCGACGACGACGCCTGGAAGGGCGCCACCGTCTTCACCGACTTCGTGCAGCGCGAGCCGATCGAGGGCAACCCAGTCTCCGAGCGCACGGAGGTGCGAATCGTCACGGACGGCGAGGCGCTCTACGTGGCCGCGTGGATGTACGACCGCGAAGCGGAACTGATTGTGCCGAGCGAGACGATTCGCGACGTCACGCTGACGAATAGCGATTACTTCGCCTTCATTCTCGACACATATCATGATCGCCAGAACGGTTTCATGTTCGGCACGACCCCGTCGGGCGTGGAGCATGACGCGCAGGTGATTCGTGAAGGCGAGGGCGGCGGCGTCTTCGTGGCAGGGCAGGGCCGCGCGCAGGCCGGGTCGCTCGGTGGCATCAATCTCAACTGGGATGCCAGTTGGACGGTGAAGACCTCGCAGGACGCGAATGGGTGGTACGCGGAGTTCCGGGTCCCGTTCTCGACCCTGCGCTATGGCGGCGGCGCGACGCAGACCTGGGGATTCAACCTCATGCGCGGGATTCGTCGTCGGAACGAGGAAGCGCTCTGGTCGCGCGTGTCGCGGCAGTTCAGCATCACGCGTCTCTCGCAGGCCGGGACGCTCGAGGACCTCGCCGTCCCCACTCAGCGCATCGCCACAGTCACGCCATACGTCCTCGGTAACTCGGCGCGCAACTTCGCGACGCAGACCGCGTATCGCAGCACGGGCGAGTTCGGTGCCGACGCAAAGTTCGGCATCACGCCGAGCCTGACGCTCGACCTCACGTACAACACCGACTTCGCGCAGGTCGAGGTGGATGAACAGCGCACGAATCTCACGCGCTTCCCGCTCTTCTTTCCCGAGAAGCGCCCGTTCTTTCTCGAGAACGCGGGGGTGCTCTCCGCGGGGACGCCGCAGGCGGTCGATCTCTTCTTCACGCGCCGCATCGGCATTGACTCGCTCGGGCAGCCCGTGCCGATCCTCGGCGGTGGGCGATTGACCGGGCGCATCGGTGGGCTGACCGTCGGCGCGCTGCACATGGTGACGGGAGATCAGAACGGCGTCGAAGGCAATGGGTACAGCGTGTTGCGCGTTCTGCGCGAGCTCTCGGCGCGCTCGCGCATCGGCGTGATGGCGGTGCAGCGCCAACGTATTGGCAATGCTGGCGACTACAACAGAGTCGTCGGCGTGGATGGGCGTGTCGGAATCGGTCAAGCCTGGACGGCTGACGCGTGGGCGGGCGCCTCCGAGACGCCCGGTCGGACTGGAGATGCGGCCTCGTGGAGTGGGCGCGTGGCCTACCAGACGCGCGACTGGAATCACTCGGTGCGCGTGCTGCAGGTTGGGGAGGCGTTTAATCCCGAAGTCGGCTTCATGTCGCGGCCGGCGGGCTACCGCTTCGAGGAAGTGATGCTGATGCGCCTCGTGCGCAGCCCGAAATGGAAGGAAGTCCGCCAGTGGAATCCGCACATCAGCCTGCGTCGCTACGTCGGCACCGACGGCTTCCTGCAGTCCACGTGGGCCCACATTGATCTGACCGAGGTGGAGTTCAATGGCGGCGGTCGCTTCGGCCCCGACATCAATGTCTACTCCGAAGGGCTGCAAGTGCCGTTCGAGATTGCCCCCGGAGTGATCCTGCAGCCGGGCCAGTACACCTTCTCGCTGCCGGGGCTCGACTGGGGCTCCGATCCGAGTGACGCGCTGTCATTCCTGACGCGCATCGAGGTGGGGCAGTTCTACTCAGGCACGAAGCAAGGCGGAAACATCTCGGTGACGGCGCGACGCGGCGCGGCGTTCTCGTCCACCTTCACCTTTGACCACCAAGACGTTGATCTCCCCGAAGGGGACTTTGTCCGCGACTTGATCGGCATCAAGCTCGCCTACTTCTTCACGCCGCGCATCTTCCTGCAGTCGCTGACGCAGTACAACAATCAGGCCGAGATCTTCACGGCCAACGTGCGACTCGGCTGGCTCAGCACTGCCAACACGGGATTGTTCGTGGTGCTGAACGACGGCGAGCAGGCCGACAGCTTCACGCAGTGGCGAGAGCCCATCGCGCGGTCGGTGACGGTGAAGTACTCGTATCAGTTGGGGACAGGGCGGTAACGACCCACGGTGCGGTGTTACCGGATCCCCAACCGCGTCGCCGCGAGCAACGTCAGATCATCATGCGGCTCCGCCTTGCCCGCGAACCCTTGCAGCGTCTCCACCACCCGCTTGACGAGCTCTGAGGCTGGCGCCCCCCCGGCTCCGCGCACCATCTCGCGCACACGTTCGGGTCCGAAGACCTCGCCGCTCGGAGTGCGCGCCTCTGCGAGTCCATCGGTGAAGGCAAAGAGCGTGTGCCCGCGCTCGAGGGTGAAATCACCCGTGGTGAAGGGCACATCCGGCATCATGCCGAGTGCGGGCCCCGTGGGACGCAATTCCTGCACGCTGCCATCGGGGGCCACCACCAGCGCAGGCTCGTGCCCGGCGTTCAAGTACGTGCAGTAGCCGTAACTGGGGTCGAGCACCGCCATGAAGACGGTCGCAAACATGTTCGTGCGGCCATGCAGCCGCGCGATGTAGTTGTTCGTGAACCCCGCGACCCGTGTGAGCATGTCGCCCGGCGTGGCAGACTCGAGTGACTCCAGCACGAGCGTGCGGCGACCGCCAAGCATGGAGATCGCGCCCCCGCCAACGGGGTCCGCGCTGGCGCGAATGAGGCTGCGAAAGAGCGCCATGAAGAGCGCGGCACCGACGCCCTTGTCGCATACATCGCCCACGACGAGCATCAGGTTGCCGGAGGGGGACAGCTGAAACGCATCGTAGAAGTCGCCCGAGACGCGTTTTGCGGGATGCAGCGCGGCGTCAATCTCCACGCCGCGCATCGTGGGCAACGTCTCCGGGAGAAAGTCGCGCTGGATGTTACGCGCCACCATCATCTCGCTGCGCAACGCAGCGTTGTCCTGCAGGCTGCGACGATCCGTCGCCGCATTCAGCCGCGCCTTTAGAATCGCGGACCCAAAGACGCTCGGGAGAAAATCGTCCGCGCCTGCCGCCAAGCAGCGCTCAATCGCCTCGATGTCGTTGGTGGCCGAGACCACCAAGACGGGCAGGTCGGCGAGTTCCGGCTCCGCGCGCACCGTCTCGAGAAACGTCGTGCTCCCGATGCCCGGCACGTCCACGTCGAGAATCACGACCTCGTGCTTCTTCGCACGCAGCTGCTTGAGCGCCTCCTCGGCGTCCTCCACAACAAATGGGAGATAGTGCTGCTCCATCAGGCGGCGGCTGCGGATGTCGTGGTCCGGCCCGCGTACGCCAACCAAGAGCGCCTTTGGTAGTGCGCGGAGCGTCGTGACAGTGCCACGCGGCGGGGTTGGTGCGGTCATCCGGTTGCCTCGTCGAGCATGTTGAGCTGCCAAAGGTCGCGCGTGGACGTGTAGATGAACGGCTGGAGCGCGCGCATCCCGGTCGTGCCGATGCTGCGTTCAAGGTAGCGCAACTCCTCGAACTTGCTTGGCAACGTGGGGTCCGGTGCCGCCTCAAACCCTGCCTCACGCGCCATCAACACGCCCTTGGCACGGATGCCGAGCTCGGCGCGCAATCGCAGAAGACAGAGCATGTCGACGATGGCTTCCGGAGGGAAGCTGCGCCGCAAAGATCCGAGGTACTTCCCAACCGGGGTCGCCGCGACCTGCCCGGAGCGCACGGCCTTGAGCAACTCCTGGTCGGTGTCGAAGCCGCTTCCGAGCCAGTTCCGCGTGTCACGTTCGCTCTGCTGAAAGATCGCGATGCTGAGGTAGGGAAAGACGAGAACAATGAGCCCCGTCGCAATCAGCGGCTGCAACAGGAAGTGGTTGTAGAGCGAGTGCAGAACGATCGCCACAACCAGTCCGGGGAGCATCAGCGTGAACTTGAAGCGATCCACCTGATTGTGCAGTGTCCGCGCGACCATCGCCATGATGGCCGTGGTGCCACCATGCATCACGGCGGTGCCAAAGCCACGCACGAACCAGGTCCAGATCGCGGCATCGGGATTCAGGTTGAGATAGTACAGATTCTCGAGCAACGCGAACCCGGTGCCGATGCCGAATCCGAAGATTGCGGCGTCCACCACAAACCCGACTTTGCTGCGCGACATCAGGTAGATGATATACGTGGCCTTGAGGAGCTCCTCCACCATCGGCGCCACGTAGCGCGAGTAGGTGAGGAACTCGACGCCGAGCGCTGGGCGCAGCCAAACATTCACTGCGTAGCTCGCCGCCCCCGCGAGGAGTCCCGCCGCGACGGCGAGCAGCACCGCGCGCAGTGCGACCAGCTTGTAGCTATCAATCAGCACCAGTGCCCCCAAGAAGAGGAACACCGGCAGAACGCTGACGAGAATGCCGAGCATCGTACTCACAGAAAAACTCACGGTCTCACTCACATGATCTTGAACGAGAGCATGACGGCGGAGCTGAGCGGAACGCCATCGCCATTTGCGACCGCGTAGCCCAGCGAGATCGTCGAGTCGAGGTGCGATAGGGTGACAATGCGCAGGTCAATCTGCGCGCCCGCGCTCGTGAAGGTCCGGCGGAGTGCAGTCTCGCTGACGTCGGTTACAAGTCCTGATGCAAAGAACGAGAGGTTCGCCCACCGAAGGTACGCGCTGGGGATACCCACGCTGCGAAAGCGAAGCGGCGGCAACATCCACTCGACCTGCCCCTTGGTGTACGTGGCGCCACCCACCTCATTGATCTCCAGCCCCGGGAAGCTCTCCGCGGCGCGGAACTGCTTGATCTCGCGATGGTCCACCCAGTTGTTGGCGAAGCCACCAAAGAAGAATTGGGCGAAGGGCTGCGTGCGGTCCCCCGCGAGGGCGGAGCCCGCCGCGGCGCGGAACCAGAGCGAGGAGTGGTCGAGCGGCAGCAGAAAACCCTTCGCGGCATCGAGGCTCAGCCGAGGGTAGAGCTCGCCATTCACCAGATTGCTGCGTAGCGCGGTGCTCCAGCTCGTACCAACTTCGTTATCAATCGCGCCCAACGACTTTCGGAACGACTCGTAGTGCAGTTCCCCGGAGAACGAGGCGAGGCGATCGAAGGTCGTCGCCACATTCTGGAACTCAGGGAGAATCGCGAGGTTGCCATGCTGTGCGGCCTGCAGCGTGTAGCCGAAGCTCGTGGGCCCGTCGAGGAAGAGATTGTCGGAGTACTGCGCGACCACCGAGTAGCCGCGGCGACTCGTCTTGGTGGGCCCGAACAGGTCATAGAAGTCGGCACGGTTGAGCGAGCCGGACAGCTTCCAGTTCCAATGCCGAAAGACCGTGCGTAGATGCGTGCGCTCGGACGGAGCGAGTCGTGCATCGGGCGAGTACGACGCCGTAAACTCGAGGTTGGTGGCGCCGAGTCGGTCGGAGAAGTTGAAGCGCATCCCGGCGGCGACGGCGTTGATGCCCAGCGCGTCCTGGTAGCCCTCGACCACGGGATATGCGCTGTCGAGCTTGAAGTTGCGGCGCGCGAGGTACGGGCGTGGCGTCATCGCCGTGGAGAGGCCGAGTTCCGAGACCGCCGGCGGCATCCAGTTCTGTACCTCTGGCCGACGCTCGGCGATCTCATTCCCCAGAAAGCCAATCGCGCTGATGCTGTCCGGGACCGCGTTCGCGATCATTGACGGGACAAACCCCTGCCGCGAGTAGGCGAAGACAATCAGGGAATCCGCCGTGACGGGGAGCGGCTTGAAGAAGCCCGACTCCGCGTTGCTCAGCGGTTGCATCCGTTTCCGCGTGAGGTCGTAGCGAAAGATGTTGGAGACGCCGGAGTAGTACGACGAGCCGTAGAGAAACTTCCCGTCACGCGAGAAGACGAAGTTGGAAGGGGCCCACTGCTCGAACTCAAACAGGAGCTGCGTCGTCGTGTCGCCGGCGATCAGCGCGGCAATCTCCATCCGTACGAGTCGCGTGTCGCCGCTGATCTCGGACATCGAGCCAATGAGCGCGGACCCGTCGGGGGCGATGTCAATGTCAAAGAGATCGCGACCATAGGGCAGGGTCTGGACCTGACGCCACTCCGTGTACGGGTAGGGCACGCGCACGAGGGTCGAGAATCCGTTGTCGTGTCGCACGCCCCAGAGCGAGCGGTCGGCGGCATTAAACGCGAGATCGCCCATGCGGCTGTCGCGAATGAGCATCCGCGAGTGCCCGGTGTTGAGGTCGAGCGCGCGGAGGTGTCGCCAGTCGGAGTTGTTGGTGGTGAAGAACAACGTGCGCGACGATTCATCGAAGGCGAGCGAGGTCACGGAGAGTCCCCCCGCGCCGACAATCTCGGAGATGCGTGTGAACTCACCGGTGGCCACATCAACGCTGGCGATATGCGCTTCTTGCCCCGGATACCGCACCGCGACAATCACGCTGGCGTTGGCGCTGTCGAGATAGGCGCGTGAGACGGCGCCCAGCACCTTCTCGGTCAACGGGCGCGCCGTGGTGGTGGGATGCTCGCGGATGGAGGCGAGGTTGTCGCGTTGCCATTCACGTTCCCACGCAATCCAGCGCGTCCACTCCTCCTCGAGGGATCGTCCATAAACCTGACGGAACTGCGAGGAGAAGTAGCGGCGGCTGCCTTCGCGACGATTCACCCACGAGAGCAGGCTGTCGTTGCCGTAGCGAAGCGCCAGGTAGCTCATGAAGCGCGTGCCGTAGAGATACGAGTTCACGCCGACCTGGAAGTCTACGGTCGTGCCCTCCGACTCGAGCCCGACGACATCGTACATGAGGCCGCTGTCGCGCACGATGGTGCGGAAGACCATTTCATCGTACGGCCCGAGGGCGCGTCCGAGCCCGCCATTCATCCACGTTTCGAGATAGGTCGCGATGCCCTCGAGGTACCACCGCGGCGCATACCATCGTGGCGTCGTGAGATAGCTGTAGAACATCGAGAGCGGCGCTTCGACGTTGGGGGTCACCTTGCCAAAGAAGACGCGCCGGTAGAACTGATCGGCGGCCGTGGCTTTGTCGGTGGTGACGATATGCGCCAACTCGTGATTCATGGACGACGCCATCCGCTCGGGAGCGGGGGCGGACTCGTAGTCATGTCCGTACGGCGCGAGGCCAACCGTCACGTGGTTCTCCGGCACCGGGCGCGCACCGGCGTTGCCGTAGTGCCAGAGATCATGCATCAGGATGTTGATGCGGCCCTGCGGGTCGTAGTCGAACAACTGCCGGTGAAAGCGGAGCGCGTTCTCGAAGCTCCCGGCCACCTGCGGCACCAAGTACGACTGGAGCGGCGATGTGTAGATGAGCCGCATCGTCGCGGACTCGATGGCCTGGAACTGCGCACCGAGTCCGAGCGGCGCGCCAATCGCGGCGCACGCGAGGAAGGTCCGCACCCAAGCGATCCAGCGGGTGCGCCTGAAGTGGGGAGTCGTCACGAGCGGCCGTCCGGGCGAGGGCGAGCCCCGAAACTAAGCGCCGGACTCAGCGCCCGTTAGGGGGCCAAGTCCGGCGCGTAGGGCATCTGCTGACCGTCCAGCGACTTACCGCAGACCAGCCGCCGAGGGCCGGCTGCGGTACATCGTCCTACTGCTGGACGCGCATCGCCTCGCTCATGAACGCTTCCGACGCAGCCGCGCTCCGGGCCAGCGAGCGGAAGGCATCCGAGGCCTGGAGCGAACGGAAGGCCTCGTTCGACATCACGGCGCGGAAGGCGTCGTTCGCCATGACCGCGCGGAAGGCGTCATTGGCCATCACGGCGCGGAAGGCGTCGTTCGACATCGCGGCGCGGAAGGCGTCGTTGGCCATCACGGCGCGGAATGCGTCGTTCGACATCACCGCACGGAAGGCATCGTTGGCCATCACGGCACGGAACGCCTCGTTCGACTGCACGGCGCGGTACGCATCGTTGTTGGCGAGCGCACGATACGACTCGCTCATCATCGCGGCGCGCGACGCTTCGTTCGACATCAGGGCGCGGTACGACTCATTGGCCTCGAGCGAGCGATACGCCTCGTTCGACATGAGCGCGCGGTACGACTCATTCGCCATCAGCGCACGGTACGACTCGCTCGACGCCATGGCGCGGTACGCCTCGTTGTTCATCAGCGCACGGAAGGACTCGTTCGACTGCAGCGAACGGAAGGCTTCGTTGTTCATCGCCTCGCGGAAGACTTCGCTCTTCACCAGGGTCAGCACGTCCTGATTCTGGAAGAGGACCGAGATCTCCGGATTGGCAATCGTGACATCGCTCGCCGACATCGCGCGACCGCGATAGCGCGAGGCACGCTGCACGCCGCTGATCTCGTCGCCGCCAATGGTGCCACCTTCGCCGCCAGTCGGGGGATACCCAACAATTGCCCCGCCGATGATGGCAACAAACGCCACGGCAGTCGTACCGATAATCAGCGCCTTCTTCGACATAAAGCCCTCCTCCATTCGCCGGGCGGCGAGGTTGAACTGGGAAAGTGAAGAACGAATGCGTGCGAGCCAACTTGTGTGACCTGCGACAACTCCTGGAGCGCGTCCCGTGCGCAGTGGTAGCGCATCGAGAATCGCCCGCTTCAGATGCGGAGGGGGCGACCGCTCCGGCACGCCTCTGAGCAGCGCGTGCACGGCGTCCAATTCGCGTTCCATGAGATCACGCTCTTCGGGTGTCAGCATGGTCAGCTGTCCTGTGCAATGAGTAACGAACGCAGGCGCTCGCAGGCGGTAAAGAGGCGGGACTTGACGGTGCGGGGGGGGACGCCGAGCACTTCACCAATCTCCTCATGGGAGAGGAAGGAGAAGTGCCGCATCACCACCACGGCCCGGTCGTCCGGCTTGAGTTGCATCAGCGCCTTGCCCACGTGCTCTTCAACCTCCACGGCGTCATCGGCTGCAATCCCCGCAGTGGGGATCGCCAGGTGGTCTTCGAGTGTCACCATCTGCTTCCGGCGCTTGATCGCGTTGAGCGACTCATTGACCGTCATGCGATAGATCCAACTGAAGAACCGAAAATTTGGATCGTACGACTCGAGCGACACGAACGCGTTCCCAAACACCGTCTGCGTTACGTCCTCGGCGTCCTGCTGATTGCCGAGCATGCGTAGAGCCACGTTGAACAGACGGCGCTGGTACCGCTCCACGAGATCGCTGGCCGCGTGCTGGTCACCGTCCAAATAGCGCTGGACGAGCGCCCGGTCCCATTCATCCGCTGCGGCAAGGGTCTCGTCCAAAGTACAACCCAAGTTTTAAAAGGTTGGAAACGAATTCTTGGACGATTTCTGAAGCCGTCGTGACGGGGCGCCCGAGGCCTCGGGGAAGCGCCTCGAGCGCGGGGAAAACGTGCAACCGGGGGCGGCGGTTGGCAAACGATGAGAGGGGGGCAGCCGTCCAAAAGCTTGACAGGGCCCGTGCTAGGCGATGTCATTGAGGTCGCCGAGGATCATTCTGAGGGGTTTTCGGTCGTTCTGGGTCGCGCCGGAGGGCGGAATGGGGTCAGGCTT
>JANLTT010000283.1:0-2597 GCA_031363115.1 Gemmatimonas sp. | reverse complement strand
ATCGGCCGCCGGTTGATCGAGTACGTCGGGATAGCCGAACCGGGCCGCGAGCCACGAGAAGACGACCAGGAATCCGACGCTCGCGGCGATGTACGTGGCACCGCCAAGTCGCGCGGCTAGCGATGGCTTGGTAGGGTTGAGGGACTCCATTAGTACAGCACTCCGAGGCCGATGGTGGGGTTCACACGGGTTTGCTTCGACTCCGGCGCGTGCAGGACTGCGACGCCAATCTGGCCGCTGAATCGTGTTGTGAACATTCGTCTCACGCCGACGTCGGCGATCACGCTGTTCGACCAGCCCTTCGTCAGGCTCGGAGCGAACGCGAGCGAGGCGTAGGGCGAGGTGCGGGCATCGGGCGCAGCGTAGTATGCGGCACCAAGGCGGATGAAGTTCGTGTTGCGCTGTTCGCCCTCTCGCTTGATGACCGTGGGATAGAACCCCAGGAAGAGAGCGAGGTGGCGGCGCTGGAGTTGAAGCCCTGTTCCCGGCGAGCGGAAGATGGTCACGGTGGCGCGCCACTGGTCCGGGCGCTCCATTGATGTGCTCGGTGCGGAGTTCGCCTGACCGGCGGCACCGGCGGGCGAGAGGGTAATGCCAAGGGCCAGCACTAAGGGGAGAACGCGCATGGGAGTATTCGTTGGGGAAGGAGGTTTTCCGCCCGAGGTGGCGACACATGGAGAATCGCCGAGACGGTCGCGCCCGACAGTGGCCGCGTACGCCACCGAGGTGGCCGATTGCGCCAACCTGCTGCGGGGTTCGGGCGATGCGTGAAGTCACCGTAGCACCGGCGGTCGCCGCCGACCTCGTGGCCTACCTCGCGACGCGGGGTGTGGACGTCGCATCGGTGGGTCGGAAGGCGGGCCTCGACGCGTCGGAACTGCCCATGCGGACGACCCGCGTTCCAGGCCGCGCGATGGCGGCGCTCTGGCGCGAAGCCGTCGCCGCCTCCGGGGATCCCGACCTTGGAATGCACGCCACCGTGGCGGCCAACCCGGGTGCGCTCGACATCGTGGGCTATGTGATGCTGAGTTCTCGCACCGCCGACGAGGCGCTCAGGCGTGGGCGACTCGGAACGCACTGCGGCCTCACGGTCCTCGCCACCGACGACGAGTTCCTTTTGACCGACCCCCGGCAAGTCGTGGAGACGGTCCTCATCGGGATCGTGCATCAGCTACGGATACTGACACAGCGTGCCGTGGTGCCGATGTCGGTGACGATGCGTCACGCGCGCCCTCCCGGGGGCGAGGCCACTCACCAGCAGTTGTTCGGTGTGAAGCCGCGCTTCGAAAGCGACCGCGACGAGGTCGTGATTGCCAACGCGGACCTCGACCTCCCGCTGCGCTCAGCCAACCCGGCCCTGCTGGCGGCGTTCGAGGCGCACGCCGAGTCCGCGCTGGCCGCACTGGGCGCCCGCGACTCGGTCGCCGGCCGCGCCTCGGCGGAGATCGCGGCCGCTCTCAAGGGGGAGGCACCGACAATTGAGGTCGTGGCGACCGCTCTGGCGATGAGTGTCCGAAAGCTGCAGCGCGATCTCTCTGATGAGGGCACGACGTTTCGAGAGGTGCTCGACGGCGTGCGTCGTGAACTGGCTGTCCGCCACCTGGCCGACCCCAACGCGACGGTCGCGAAGGTGGCATGGCTCGTGGGATTCTCTGAGCCGAGCGCGTTCCATCGGGCGTTTCGGCGGTGGACGGGACAGTCGCCGCGGGCAGTCGCGTGAGGCTTTAAGGCTTCAGCGTGGAGGATTCTGCCTCCACTCCGCGGACGCCTGATCGCGTCTCGTTAGGCGGGAGTGTCAACTGCACTGGGGCAAGATTGAAACCCTGCTGGCGGCCGGGCCCAGTTGTCAGCCTAGAACTGGATTGGTATTGGGGGGACCGTCAAGAGATGTCGCCCAAACCTCAGACGGTAATCCCAATCTTGCCGCGGACGTTTCCCTTCTCCAGGTACCGAAAAGCGTCAGGGACATCCTTTAGGGCAAACGTTCTGTCGATGACTGGCATGAGCTTGCCGGATTCGATGAGGTCTTTCACAAACAAGAGGTCCTTCTTATTCGGCGCCGTCGCCAACGGCCGCAATTTCTGGCCAACAAAGGGAGCAATCGCAACCGCATGAATCCACTTGCCCATGCCACCAAGTATGGCATCCCCGCCTTCAGCGCCAACAAGCACTAGCGTCCCTCCCGGAGCGAGCAGGCGCCTGAGATCTCCAAGCGCGCGATTGCCTCCCGTGTCGAGCACGATGTCATATCGCTGTTCGCTCCTAGTGAAATCTCCATCGGTGTAGTCGACGACTACGTCGGTGCCGAGCAAACGCACCATTTCCATCTTTGCGGTGCTGCAGACACCGGTCACGTGCGCACCGAACGACTTGGCAATCTGTACAGCGAAGACACCCACACCGCCCGAGGCGCCGACGATGAGCACCTTGTGCTCTGGCCGAATCTCGCCACGATCGCGGAGCGCTTGGAGGGCAGCGAAGGCGGACGTTGGAACGACTGAGATGCCCCAGCTTCGGTGGACAGTGAGTTAAGCTACTGCCGCGTGCTGTTCGAATGCGACCGGACTGATGTTACCCAGCGTCGAGTGCCTCCGGAT
>JANLTT010000261.1:0-1990 GCA_031363115.1 Gemmatimonas sp. | reverse complement strand
GTACGCAGCGAATGAGGCGTCGTGATATGCGCATCCTCGGCATCGAGAGTTCCTGCGATGAAACATCGGCCGCCGTCGTGCGCGGCCCATCGAGCGCACCAACGCTCGACTCGCTCGTAATCCTCTCGCAGGATGTGCATCGCCTCTTCGGTGGCGTGGTCCCCGAGATTGCCTCGCGCGAACATCTCACCGCGATCGTGGCCGTGACGCAGCAGGCCCTCGCTGATGCCGGCGTGTCGCTCACTGACATTGACGCCATCGCCGTGACGCATGCCCCGGGGCTCGTTGGCGCGCTGCTCGTGGGCGTGAGCTACGCCAAGGCCCTCGCCTACGCGACGGGCAAGCCGATCATCGGCGTGCATCACATGGAAGGACATCTCTTCGCCACGGCGCTGGAGCATCCAGGCGCGACGCCCCCGTTCACGGCACTGCTCGTCTCGGGTGGGCATACGCTCCTACTCGATGTGCCCGCGTGGGGGACGTATCGCATTCTCGGTCGCACACGTGACGATGCCGCCGGCGAGGCGTTTGACAAATCGGCAAAGTTGCTTGGGCTCCCTTACCCTGGCGGGCGGCATCTCGAGGAACTCGCCAAGCAGGGCAATCCCAAGAAGCATCGCTTCACCCGCCCCATGCTCAACGGCGGCCAGCGGCTCGGCGACGCCGACTACTTCGATGTCTCGTTTAGCGGCCTGAAGACAGCGGTGCTGCTCGCAGTGCAGGGCGCGAAGGATCTCGAGAGCGAGAAGGCGCACATCGCGCGTGGCTTTCAGGATGCGCTCGTGGACACACTCGTCGCCAAGACCATTCGTGCCGCCAAGGCGATGGGGCGCAAGCGGATCGTGCTCGGCGGAGGCGTGGCCTGCAACGGCACACTGGTCGAAGCAATGCGCACCGCCGCGAAGCAGGTCGGCGCCGATGTCTACGCCCCAACGCCCCGCCTCGCCACCGACAACGCCGCCATGATCGCCGCCGCCGCCCTGTTCCACGCCGAGCAGGGCCGGTACGACGACTGGTCGCTCAACGCCTTCTCCAGCCGCCCAATGCCCGGGCTGGTCCAAGGATGAAGGCACTAACGCGTTGCAGAGCTTACAATCCGTATATCGAGGGGAGTTCTTTCATCCTTCATCCTTCAGCCTCCATCTGATGTTTACTCACATCCCGTTCGCATACGACGTCGGCCCGCTCCAAATCACGGGCTTCGGCGTGGCCATGCTCCTCGCGTTCGTGATCGGACAGATGATTGCCAGCGAGAATCTCGACGCGCGCGGTCAGGACGCCGACATCATGGGCGATGTCACTGTCGCCGCGGTACTCGGCGGACTCGGCGGCGCGAAGCTCTACTACGCGATCCTCACCGGCGATCCGTCGGCGATCTTCTCGCGTGCGGGCTTTGTGTTCTGGGGCGGATTGATTGGCGGCATCGTCGCGTCGGCGGCGACAATCTGGTACAAGAAGGGGAGTTTCGCGCAGGTCTCTGACGCCGCCGCCCCCGGACTCGCCGCGGCCTACGCGGTGGGGCGCTCGGGCTGCTGGGCAGTGGGCGACGACTATGGCCGCCCATGGGATGGCGCGCTTGCGGTGTCATTTCCCGATGGGGCGCCGCCGAGCACCGTGGCGAATCTCGTGCAGCAGTTCGGCGTGAAGGGCTACGAGGGCGTGTCGCCCACGGAAGTGCTCGCGGTGCATCCGACGCAGCTCTACGAGACGGCGATGGGACTCGTGATGTTTTTCATCCTGTGGCAGTTCCGCGGCCACAAGCATCTGGCCGGCTGGCTCTTCGGTGCGTACTGCGTGCTGGCCGGGCTCGAGCGCTTCATCATTGAGTTCTTCCGTGCCAAGGATGATCGCATGTTCGGCGCGTTCACCGTGGCGCAGGTGATTGCCATCGTCTTCATGGCCGGCGGCGCAACGTGGATGGCGCTCCGCTCGAAGAAGGCAGTCACGGCGTAATCAGCTAAAACAACTTTACAGGAAGGCACGAAGGGAG
>JANLTT010000125.1:0-4163 GCA_031363115.1 Gemmatimonas sp. | reverse complement strand
CTCACGAATGGCGGTGCCACCCTCGCACTCGGCCTGCTCCTACAGGCGCGTCGGCGACGGAGCCGCGTCGCGCAAGATCTCGCAGAACGCGAGGCCTCTTTTCGCACCCTCACCGAGCAGATCCCGGTCGTCGTGTATCGCGCTGCGCTGGACGACTTGAGGACCACCCTCTACATCAGTCCCGCCATTCGGGCGCTCGGGTACAGCGTGGAGGAGTGGACGGCCGACCCCGAGATGTGGTTCAGGCATCTTCACCCCGACGATGCCGACCGGGTCTTGAGCGCCATCGTCGAGGACCGCGCGCAAAATCGCCCGTCCGACGTGACGTACCGCCTGCGCCATCGGGATGGGTCGTGGCGTGTGGTCCGCGATGCCGCGCAAATCGTGTACGACGCGCACGGGCGCCCGCTCTACCTCCAGGGAGTGATGACCGATGTCCATGCGCAGCAACTCGCCGCCTCAGCCGCGGCGTTGCAGGCGGCGGCGCTTGATGCGGCGGCGGATGCCATCGCAATCATGGATCCGAATGGCACAGTCTTGTGGTTCAATCGCGCCTTCAGCACGCTCACGGGCTACGCCGCAGATGAAGCCATCGGCAAGAATCCGCGCGATCTTGTGAAGTCGGACGTTCAGGACCGCGCGTTTTACACCCTGATGTGGAAGACGCTGCTCAGTGGGCAGGTGTGGCAGGGGGAGCTGATCAATCGCCGCAAAGACGGGACGCTGTATAACGAGGAGCAGACCATCACCCCCGTACGCGACGCGTCGGGGACGCTCACGCACTTCATCGCCATCAAGCGCGATATCACCGCGCGCCTCGCACTCGAGATGCAGTACCGTCAGGCGCAAAAGATGGAGGGAATTGGACGCCTTGCCGGCGGCGTCGCGCACGACCTCAACAACCTGCTTACGGTGATCAACGGCACCGTCGAGCTGCTCCTGCCCAAGGCGGGACAGTCGAGCGAGCAGCTCGCCGATCTCATGGAGATTCGCCGCGCCGCCGATCGCGCGGCCGCACTCACGCGACAGCTGCTGGCCTTCTCACGCCAACAGGTGCTGAAGGTCGAGGTCCTCGATCTCAATGCGGCCGTCGGCAACATGATGAAGATGCTGACGCGCGTGATTGGCGAGGACGTGCAGATCAAGACGCAACTCAGTCCGACTCCCTGCACCATGCGCGCCGATGTCACGCAGATTGAGCAGGTGTTGATGAACCTTGCCATCAATGCGCGCGATGCGATGCCCGAGGGTGGAACGCTCACGCTCTCGACGAGCGTCGTTGACCTCGACGAGGAGTTCGCCACACGCCATGTCACCGTCTCGCCGGGGCGCCACGTGCTGCTGCGCGTGCAGGACAGCGGTGCCGGCATGGATGCCGCCACCCGTGCGCGGATCTTCGAGCCCTTCTTCACCACGAAGGAATCCGGCAAGGGCACCGGACTCGGGCTCTCCACCGTGTACGGCATCGTCAAGCAAAGCGGCGGGAGCATCTGGGTCGAGAGCGATCTCGGCGAGGGCACGACCTTTGATGTCTACTTCCCCACCGTGGACGAACTCCCCGCCGTCACGCGCATCTCGGCGCCAACGCCCGTCGTCGCCACGGAGGGACGCGAGGAGACGATTCTCGTGGTCGAGGACGAGGACGCGATTCGGCAGGTCGCCATCCGCGTGCTCACGCGACGAGGCTACACCGTGATTGCCGCGAACTCCGGCGAGTCCGCGCTCGCCGAGGCGGCGGCACTTGGACGTCCGATTGACCTGCTGCTCACCGATATGGTGATGCCCGGGATGACGGGGCCGGAACTCGCGAAGCAGCTCCGCGTCAAACAGCCGGGGCTGCGCGTGCTCTTCACCTCGGGCTACTCCGCCGATGCGGTCGCGCGCCAATTTGGATTGAGCGACGGCGGCTGGTCATTCATTTCCAAGCCGTATGGGCTTGAGGATCTCACGCGTGAGGTCCGGCGCGTGTTGGACTCGCCTGACGATGGGCTCCTCGACCGCTAGCCGGGCGCGACACGCCGCGCGATGTCCGCGGAGAGCCCCATCGCGAAGCCGCGTCGCACCAGGAATCCATAGAGCCGTCGCTGACGCACCTCGGGTTCCAGCGCGCTCATCCCGCGGGCGCGTCGCATCGCCGCGGCCTCGGCGGCGCTGCGCTCATCGCCCCCGCCCTCCTCCTCCGCGAGTTCGCGTAGCACCGACTCCACCACCTCGCGTGCCACACCCTTACGACCGAGCTCCATGGCCACGCGCCGCGGCCCAAAGCCACGGCCCGCGCCGAGCCGCGTGCGCGCGAAGCCGCGGGCATAGGCGAGATCATTGAGGAGCCCGAGGGCAGTGAGGCGCTCGATGGCCGGCTCAATCTCCTCGCTCGTGAACTCCTTTGTCTTTAGCCAGCGCGCCAGATCGGCCGCGGAACGCGCCCGGCTCGCGAGGGTACCGAGGGCCTTGTCGAAGCAGGCGACCTCGCGGACAGCGCGGTCGAGCTTCGCGCGCAGGGGCGGATCCACGATGCGACCCACCGCGAGCGAGTGCTCGGCGATCCGCTCCACGGAAAGCGCGCCGAAGGGGGTGCCGTCGAGTTCTATGACATAACGCCCCGCCCGACGCGGATGCTCTCGGAGCGCGGTGATGCGTGCGATACTCGCTGGTGCGGGGCTTTCGAGCGGAATCATGATGGCAATTTGCAACGAGTGACTAGGTCGGCGCGTAGGTACTGTGTCCGCCCATTTGGGCGTCCATTTGGGCGCTGGCTTGACCGCACCGCGTACACCCCACTATCTCGCTCTCTGCTCTCGCGATGCGCAAAATCGTGAGTCCCGTACGCCTCTTGGAGATTTCCCGTTTGAAGTCCAGCCGTTCCCGCATTTTTGCCACGCGCTTGAACCTCGCTGCGCTGGCCCTGTCGCTCCAAATTTCGCTCCCCGTTTCTCTCGCGGCGCAGGAACGTCCCGATCCCGTCTCGAGCGGAAGCGGCGGGCGTGCTGCGGCGATGAGCCAGGCGGTCACGGCCTCCGTGAGCGATGCCTTCGCCATTGGCTGGAATCCCGCCGGCCTCGCCTCGATGACCCGCGCCGAAGTGGCCTTCGCGGGCACGGTCGGCATCTTCATGAGTGCCGCGCAGGGCACCACCAACATCGTCACGTCGACGGGCTACCCGAGGTACAGCGCCTCGAGTGAGTTCGCCGGCGCGAGCGATCCGATTCAGTTCGTCGGAGCGGCGGTTCCGTTTAAATTCGCGGGACGCACCGTCACGGCGGGCGTCGCGTGGCGCCACTTCGCCGAGGGGCCGCGCCAGGGGTCGTACAAGCAACGCCGCGCGGTGAACAACGGCCGCTACTTCAGCACGGCGACGTACACCATTGAAGGGGGGGTGCGCGCGATCTCGCCGAGCCTCGCGGTGGCGCTGACGGAACGCCTGCAGCTCGGCGTGACGGCGAACATCCTCTCGGGCTCGTCGGTCTACTCGACAAAAGACTCGCTGAGTTTTCGCTCCCGAATCTCGGAGAATGATTACGCGGGACTCGCGCTGGAGATCGGCGGGATGTTCCAGCTGTCGGAGGGACTGCGCATCGGCGCCAACGTGACGCTCCCGCACGACCGCACGATGACGATTGACAACGACACCACCGAGCGCGCCGCCACGCGCGCCGCGCCGCTGCAGGTGGCGGTCGGCGTGGCGAAGAAGCTCAACGCGAAGTCCTCGCTGAACCTGGATGCGCGCTTCGCGCCGTGGAGTAGCGTGGAGTTCACGGACGACGTGACGGGGAACGTGATTCCGTCGAGGGTCGGCGTGAATGACGCGATGGGCCTGCACCTCGGCTGGGAGCGCGACGTCTCGGGCGAGGATCGGCTCGGCGTCATGCATCGCGGGCTGTTCCGCTTGGGGGCGTATGTGCGGCAAACGACCTCGCAGGATCTGAATGGAGACGGGATTCTTTCGTTCGGCGGGTCGCTGGGGAAGACTTGGCTGATGACGAACTCGGCGTTCGAAATGGGGCTGCAGGTGGGGCGCAGCACTCGCTGGGTGCGCTCCGATACTCCCGCGACCACCGTGTCGCTTGCGAACAACGACTTTGTGTTGACGGCTGGGGTGCGGAAGCAGTTTTGAGCTTTCCTTGGCTTCTACTGCCTTAGTTTCTTTGCCGGGTCGGTCGGGGGCG
>JANLTT010000088.1:0-1720 GCA_031363115.1 Gemmatimonas sp. | reverse complement strand
CTACGGAGAACTCACCCACGAGCACCGCCGGCACCTTGGACATGATGACCTGCGGCGCACCATCAAACTTCCCGTCGCGACCCACAGCGATTCGCGTCAGGTCGTCTTCCTTTCCCTCGCGGGCCACAAATGACAACACCGCGCGACTGTCGGGCTCCCAAGTGGCCGTCGGGCGAAAGGTGGCCCGCACCGAATCGAGCATCTCGCCTTCGCGCGAGAAGAGATGCAAGTTCGCGAACGGCGTCGTCAACGCGAGATACCGTCCGTTGGGCGACCACGCCACGCCCATATAGGTGGTGCCGTTCTCCAACGCAACCGAATCGGCCTCGACCCCTGTCTCGAACGCAACCACATACACGGCACCCTCGCTGAGCACCATGATGGTATCGGCGCTCGCATGCACATCGAATGCCCCCACTCGCGTGGTCGCGAGTTTGATGCTGCCCCCGAGTCGCGGGATGGAAAAGATTCCACGTCGTGTCGAATCGAGCACCGCAGCAAAGAGCAAGCGAGATCCGTCCGCGGACCATCGCACATTGTCAATGCGCTGCACGGAATCCACGAGGGTGATCATGCGATCATTGCCCTCTTCGCGCAGCAATAGCGTGCTCGCGCACCGCGGCACATCCGGCGCATCACAGGGCGTCCGCACAAAGGCCACGAACTTTCCGTCGTGCGAGATGGCCGGCTGGTTCGACTGGCCATCGAACGACAGTTGCACCCGCTGTTCGGCGGTCGCTGCATTCTTGCTGCCGACGAGTGTCATCGCCGCCCAGAGTACCGCAATCGCAACCGCGCCGGCAATCAGGCCGCCCGCGAAGGTGCGGCCACCGCTGCTCGGCTTTGTTGTCGTCGAATTGCGACGGGCGCCCGTGTTTGTGCTTTCGGCCGCCGCCGTGAGCGCGGCGCTGAACTCCGCGGCCGTGGCAAAGCGATCCGCCGGTACCTTCGAGAGCGCACGCAGTACCACATCATCGATCGCTTCGTTCACCGTATCGCGCGCGCGCGACGGCGGCGTTGGCCGCTCCGTCACGACCTTCGTGACAATCGCCTGCGCCGTCGGTCCCACAAACGGCGGCTCGCCCACCAGCAACTCGTACAGCACGCAGCCGAGCGCATAGACATCCGTGCGCGCATCAAGCGCACGCTCACCCATCGCCTGCTCAGGACTCATGTAGCTCGGCGTGCCCAAGCTCATGCCGGTTTCGGTCATCCGCGTGCCGGCACTCGTCGCCGCGAGCGCGATGCCGAAGTCCGCCACAAGCGCGCTGCCATCGTGCAGGAGAATGTTCTCCGGCTTGATGTCGCGATGAATCACGCCATGGCGGTGCGCGTAGTCGAGCGCCTGCGCCACCTGCGTGACGATGCGCACCGTTTCGGGGATGCTGAGCTGCTTGTCGCGCTCGAGTCGCGCGCGGAGTGATTCGCCCTCCACGAACGGCATCACATAGAACACGCTGCTCCCCGCGGTCCCCGAGTCGTGCAGCGGGAGAATGTGCGGGTGCTGCAGATTGGCCGTCGTGCGGATCTCGGCCAGGAAGCGCTCGGCGCCAATGACGGCGGCGAGCTCCGGGCGGAGGAGCTTAATCGCCACCTTGCGATCGTGGCGTAGATCGTGGGCGAGGTACACCGTCGCCATGCCTCCCTGACCGATATCGCGTTCGATGCGGTAGCGGTCGGCGAGGGCCTCGACGCGCGACTGCGGGAGGTCGCTCATGCG
>JANLTT010000071.1:0-3469 GCA_031363115.1 Gemmatimonas sp. | reverse complement strand
CTACGGCACCAACCGGCGGTCAATGCATGACCAGATCGTCGCACTCGGCATCACCGACGCGGTGACGGTCGTAAATGGCGCGTCACCCGTCGACGTCGCCGCCGCGATGCGACGCGCGTCCTTCGTCTTGGTCTCGAGCACGCGGCGTGAGACTTTCTGCTCCGTTGCCGCGGAGGCCCTCGCCTGTGGCACACCCCTCATCATCACTCGCTGCGGTGGTCCGGAGGAGTTCGTCACTCCGGAGGACGGCGTCATGGTCGCGGCCGACGATCCCGAAGCGTTCGCGGCGGGTATCCTCGACGGCATGGCTCGGCGCGACCAGTTCGTCGGTGCCGCCATGCGCGCGCGGATCGTGGCGCGTTTTGGGCGGCACGCGTGGAGCGAACGCGCGCACGCGATCTACCGCGATCTCGTCGACACGCACGCCGCGCGCCAGGGCCGCCGGCCGAAAGAGCGAGGCGCATGAGTACCGTTGCCGTCGCTGGAGAGGAACGCGTCCCCGCGCTGGACGGCCTCCGCGCAGTCGCGGTTCTTGGTGTCATCGCGTCGCACAGCGGGCTCTTCGGGCTCGGCTGGGTGGGCGTCGATATCTTCTTCGGCCTCTCGGGATATCTCATCACCGGGATTCTTCTTGATGCCAAGGCGGCGGCGCCGACCGCCCGCGACTTCTTCGTGCCTTTCTACATGCGGCGCGCGCTGCGCATCTTCCCCCTCGCCTGGATCATCATCCTGCTCGTGGCGGCGTGGCGCGGTCAGTGGAACGACATCGGCTGGTACTTCGCCTACCTCGTGAACTGGCTCCCCACTTCCCCGCAACCCAGCGACCTGGGGCACTTCTGGTCGCTCGCGGTGGAGGAGCAGTTCTACACCATCTGGCCGGCGATCGTGTTCTTGAGTTCGAGAGCGGGCGTGCGGCGGGCGGCAATTGGCCTGATCATCTTCGACGTGCTTTTCCGCGCCACCGTCTCCCTCTGGCCACCAGAATTTGCGACGGTGCAGTGGCGTGACCTCGCGACCTTTGCGCGCGCTGACACACTTGCCGTCGGCGCGCTGCTCGCCGTGCGCCAGCGTGACACTGGCCTCGGTGCCGCACGATGGGCGCTACCAGTGGCGGTCCTGAGCGGCATTGCCATGCTCGCGATCCGGCTGCTTGAGCGCGGTGCGCTCTGGCCGCTGTTGACCTACAACCTCAAGTGGCCCGTGCTCGCGGTCGGCGTGGGCGCCGGTTTGCTTTTCGTCCTGACACAGCCGCCACGCTGGCTGCAGTGGTCATGGCTCGCGTGGATTGGCAAAGTCAGTTACGGCGTCTACGTGATCCATGCTCTATTCGGCCAATGGCTGCATGAGCAATTCACACTGAGCCAGGCGCCCCTGATCTTCCTGCTGCAACTCGGCGTCACGCTGCCGCTCGCGGCCCTGAGCTGGTACTTTTTCGAGTCCCCGATTCTCAAACAGAAGTGGCGGTGGCCGATGCCGCGCGCGCGGCGCCCTGAGCCGGCAACCGCTCGCGGCGAGGCGTGAGCCGCTTGTGAACCCCCCCGCGCTCTCAGTCGTGATGGCCGCATCGTCACCCGCTCGTCCGGCCGCTGTCGCGGAAGCGGTGCGGGCGCTCGAGGACGGTTGCCGCGACATCGACACCGAGCTGCTGATCGTGGGCGATGGAATCAAAACAATCGACGCGCCGACGCTCGGCCGCGTTCGCGTCATCCACTGCTCCGCGGAGAGGCTCGCGCCCGAGCGTTGGGGCGACGGCGCGCGCGCGGCTGATGGACGCGTCGTTGCCTTCACCACCGACTTGATGCGAGTCGGACCGGGTTGGGGACGCGCACTCGTCGAGTCGATCGACGCGGGCGCGACGGGGGCAGGCGGGACCATCGGACTCAACGAGGGCGCTGATGCCGGTACGTCCGCCGCGCACCTGATTCGATTCTCAGCGTTCCTGCCGGGCGCGCATCGCGAGCGGCATCGCGTGGACGACGTTGCAGGAGACAACGCGGCCTACTCCCGCGAAGCGATCATCGGCCACGCTGACCTCTTGCGAGAGGGCTTTTGGGAGGTGGAGTTCCACCAACGCTTCGCACGTGAGGGTCGGTCGCTGGAGATGGTCCCCCGCGCTGCTGCGTCGCTGGTTGGACCAATCGCGACCGCTGAACTCGCGCGCCAGCGATTCACGCACGCACGCGAGTTCGGACGCACCCGAGTGCAGCGACATGGCGTGTCGCGGTGGCGGATCGTGCTCGCAGCGCCGTTGGTGCCGTTCGTACTGCTTGCCCGAATGCGTCGTCGTGCAATGGCCGACGCCGCGAGTGCGGGCCGCTTCGCTGGGCTGCTACCGCGTCTCGCGGTGCTGACTTGCGCCTGGGCCAGTGGCGAGGCGATTGGCGCGCTTGGAGCCAAACGCACCACAACGTCGTTGGCCAATGCCGCACGGCACTGAGCCGATGCAGACGGACTCGCGCGCGGCATCGCGTGAGCATCGTCCGTTCTTTTCCGTGGTCGTGACCGACGCGCGTGGTCCGGCGGAACTCGAACGCTGCGTCGCCGCCGTGCGACCGCAGTGCGAGCGCGCAAACGCGCAACTCGTGGTGGTCGCAGTAGACCCCGCGAGCACGCTCGGCACGCGGCGTGCGGCCGGGCTCGCCCGTGCGACCGGGGAGTGGGTGGCAATGACCGAGCCTCCCTGCGTGCCAGACCCCGATTGGCTCGAGCGCCTCATGGTCGCTGCCGGTCCCGAGGTGGCAATCCTCGGTGGTGCAGTCGGGAACTCGAGGCGCACTACCGCGCGCGAACGCGCCGCCTTCTTCGCCGAGTACGGATTGTACGGTGGCACCGAGGTCGTGCGGCTCCCCGACGGGACACCGCACGTCACGGCAGCCAATGCGGCCTACGCGCGTCGAATTCGCGGGACTGTGGAAGCAGCGTTCAGGGCGAACGATGCGGAACCGACATTGCACATTGCGCTAAGAGCCGATGGGTGGTCGGTGCGGATGGTGCGTGATGCGCGTGTGATGTTCGATGCGGACGCGGAGCTCATACCGGCATTCCGTGATCGGTTCGCACATGGCCGCGCTTACGGCGCGACTTCGGCGAGCCTGCGTCCGGCCCCAGCGCGAGTATTGCGCGCGCTCTTGTCGATTGCCGCGGTGCCGCTGCTCGCCGCGCGTATCGGCCGGGCGGCTGAGCGAGAAGCCCGCGCCGACTTCTTCCGATCGCTTCCGCTCACCCTCGTGCTCCTTGCGGGCTGGGCGCTCGGGGAGAGCGTAGGATGGCTCACGGAACGTGCCCAATGACAGTTGCCGTGGTGCCTCAACTCAGTGTGGTGGTTCCCTCGGTGAACGGATGGAACGACCTTCGCGGCGCCCTTGATGCGCTCAAGGTCGCCGCGCGCGAGGTCCCACTCGAGGTCATCGTGCCGGAGCGTTGCGGCGACCCCGTGCGCGTCGAAATCTCCCTCCGGCATCCGTCGGTG
>JANLTT010000053.1:0-3681 GCA_031363115.1 Gemmatimonas sp. | reverse complement strand
CAAACGATGGTGCGACCACCACCACGCGGATGTTGTTGACGTCGGTCCGCACGGCAAAGCCAAAGAGCAGGAGTTGCGCGAGCGGCAGCAAGAGGAGAATCGAAAGCGTCTGCTTGTCACGCAACAGATGTCGCACCTCCTTCAGCATGAAGGCCCGGAGCGCCGCGGAGGACTGCGCCCAGCGTGAACCGCGGCTGGCGCCTTTGCGCTCGCGCGCGTGCCCGCTCACGCGGTCGCCCCGGCTGAGCCGCGCGCGAGCCGCACGAACACTTCATCGAGCGAGGGTGCGCCGAACTCCTCCTTGAGCGCCTCGGGCGTGCCCATCGCGGCAATGCGTCCGTCCACCATGATCGAGATGCGGTCGCAGTACTCGGCCTCGTCCAAGTAGTGTGTGGTCACGAACACCGTCGTGCCCCGCGCCGCCGTCTGGTAGATCATCTCCCAGAACTGCCGTCGGGTAACGGGATCCACGCCGCCCGTCGGCTCATCGAGGAAGACCACGGCGGGCTCGTGAATCAGCGCGACCGAAAAGGCGAGCTTCTGCTTCCATCCGAGCGGAAGCGACTTCACCATCGCATCGCGAGACTGGGAGAAGTTCAACTCCGCGAGTATGGCATCGCCACGCGTGCGGATGGTGGCATCGTCGAGCCCGTAGATGCCCCCGTACAGCGCGATGTTCTCGCGCACCGTGAGGTCGTCGTACAACGAGAAGCGCTGGCTCATGTAGCCGATGCGCGCCCGCACCCGATCCGCGTCGGTACGAATGTCGAAGCCCGCAACGGTGGCCTGCCCCTCACTCGGTGCGAGCAGGCCAATCAGCATCCGGATGGCGGTCGTCTTTCCCGCGCCGTTCGCGCCGAGGAATCCAAAGACCTCGCCCTGCGCGACGGTGAAGCTCACGCGGTCCACCGCCGTGAAGTCCCCAAAGCGACGCGTCAGGTCCTGCGCGACAATCGCATTCACGCGGCCGCCGCCGGTTCGCCCATCAACTCAATGAAGGCGTCCTCGATTCCCGGGGCGATGGGCTCGATGCCCACATCGTGAAGATCCCCTGCGCCAAGATGCGCGCGAAGCTCCCTGATCACCTGGTCCGCTGGCACATCCACGCGTCGGTCGCTGAAGTGCACTGTCTCGCCGAACGGCAGTGCCGAAGCCGTGTGCGGAAAGGTGCGCAACACCGTGAGCAGCGCCGCGCGTTCCTTCGCCCGCACGGCAAAGAGTGGGCGAGGAAAGCGACGCCCGACGTTCGCCGGGGCATCGATGGCCAGAATCTTCCCACCCTGCACGAGCGCCACGCGGTCGCAGCGGGCCGCTTCGTCCATGTACGGAGTCGAGACCACGATCGTCAGCCCAGCGGACTTCAGTGTGCCGAGGAGGTCCCAGAACTCGCGACGTGACACGGCATCCACGCCCGTTGTCGGTTCGTCGAGAAAGAGAATGTCCGGGCGATGCACCAGCGCGCAGGAGAGCGCGAGCTTCTGCCTCATCCCGCCCGAGAGCGCACCTGCACGGCGGTCGGAGAACTTCTCAATCTGTGAAAAGATCGGGGCAATGGTCTCATAGCCCTCCTCGACCGTCGTGCCGAAGACCGACGCGAAGAAGGCAAGGTTCTCAGCCACACTCAGGTCAGCGTAGAGCGCGAACTTCCCGGGCATGTATCCCACGCGCTGCCGCAGCTCCCAGAGGTCGGTCACAACGTCGTGTCCGAGTACCGTGGCGCGTCCCGCGTCCGGCACGAGGAGTGTGGTCAGCACGCGGAAGAGCGTGGTCTTGCCCGCGCCATCGGGGCCGACCAGGCCAAACAATTCGGCCGCGCCAACCTCGAACGTGATGTCCGAGAGCGCGGTCGTGTCGCCGAAGCGCTTCGTGACGCCCTCCACACGCACGGCGCTCATGGAGTCTCCGAAGCCGCAACTGTGCTGAAGGTGACGTCGCCCGGCATCCCGATCTTGAGCGCTCCATCGGGATTGGGCACGCGGATCTTCACCGCATACACCAACTCGGCGCGCTCATTGCGCGTTTGCACCGGCGTCGGGGTGAACTCGGACCGCGGTGAGACCCAACTCACGATTCCGCGGAGCGCCGTCAGTCCATCGGCACCATCAACATGCACTTGCACTACAGCGCCCAAAGCGACGGAGGCCAACTGTGTGCCATCCACGTATGCGCGCAGGGTAAGCGTGTCGAGATTCGCCACGCGATACAATGGTTGCCCCGGGGCAATCATCTCGCCGGCTCGCGCATACTGTGCCAGGACGGTGCCGTGAATCGGATTGGTCAGCGAGGCGCGTGCGAGTCGGTCGCGCACCGCAGCCAAGCGCGCCTCGAGTGCGCCGGCCTCGGCCGCCACACGGCCTTCCGACGCGCGCGACGCCGCGGCCTGCGCTGTCAGCACGCGCACGTCCCGCTCCACTTGGTCGCGCTGCGTGCTCGTCGCCGCACCGGAGGCGAAGAGGCGATCCGTGCGTTCCTTCGCCCGCTGCGCAATCTCCAACTGGGCCTCGAGCGCCGACCGCTGCTGCGAGACTTCGCGCTGCTGCAGGGCAAGCGCACTTCGCTGCGCAATGACCTGGGTCCGTTCCAGTGCGAGTTGGGTCGTATCCACCAATCCCACCGTCGCGCCCGCCTCAAGCGTTAGCCCTTCGATGGCATTGAGTTGGAGAATGCGACCCTGGGTTTCCGCCGAGACGACGACTTCGTCCGCTTCAAAGTTGCCGTAGGCGTCGGCGTCTGGGCTGCCGTTGCAGCCGGCGAGCGTCACAACGAGAGTTACAACGAGCGCGAGCGACGCGCGAATGATTGATGTGGAAGACATCAGCGGACCTCGCGTCCGATAGTGGTGAGATAGCGAGCACGCGCCTCGGCGAGGCGAACGGTACGGGTATCACGGTCGAGCGTGGCGTTCAACGACTCGGTAAGGCGCAACACGTAGTCGGCGGCGCTGATGTCACCCTCGTCGTAGCGAAGCCGCGTCTCCGCGAGCACCTGCGCGCGGAGTGAGATGATGGTGCTGTCGGAGACGAGCCCGGCCTCGAGCGCCGTGATGCGCGCGCGCTCGCTCGCGACCACGCGCGCGAGCGCCTCGCTGAACTGCGCCTCGTACGTCTCGACGATGCGCGCCTGTAACTGCTGCACCTCACGCTCGCGTGACGTCGCGCCCCAATTGAATGGGCTCCACTCGAGCTGCAGTCCGACGGTGTAGTAGCTGTCGAACTCTCGCCCGAGGGCGTTGAGCCCCGGGCGTCCGTAGCCCGAGCGTCCCACCAGCGCGACGCGCGGCAACTGTTGCGCACCGATCACCGCGGTGCGGCTCGCCAACAGCTCACGAGTGGAGGCGTACTGTGCAAACTCCGGACGGTCACGTCCGGCGTCGGGAAGCGCAGCTGCTTCGGTCGGCATCGCGAGGACGGTGGACGCATTGATCGCGCGTCCCGTCAGCGAAGCGAGTACGACACGTAGTGCTCGCTCCTCAATCTGCGCCTCAACCAGCAGTTGCCCGCGGCGCGCAATCTCGGCATCGAGCAGCGCCGACTCGCTGGCCAGTGCGGCACCCGCGTCGACTCGGGCCTGCGCGACGCGCCGGCGCTCCGTCAGGTCGGTGATTGCGGCCTCGAGCGCCCGTTGCTGCGCCTGCCGCAATAGCACACCGAAGAACGCCTCATTTACCTGCGCCCGCTGCTG
>JANLTT010000047.1:0-4673 GCA_031363115.1 Gemmatimonas sp. | reverse complement strand
GGACAAGCAGTACAAGGTGTACGAGGGCGGGCATGATGTGCCGCGCACGGAGCTGATTAAGGAGTCGCTGGCCTGGTTTGACAGGTATCTTGGCCCCGTAAGGTGATGTAGTCGAGCGACTTGCGCATGTAACACAGATGTGTTACTTTGTGTTACATGAAAGACTCTCACCTAACTTTGCGCCTTCCGGACGACCTCGCGCGTGCTCTCGAGCGTGCCGCTGAGGAGCGCGGTGTAGCCAAGTCGATGCTCGTGCGCGAGGCGGTGTCGCAGTATCTGGCTGGTGCGCCGGCCACGCCTTCGAAGCGCGTGATGACTCTCGATGAATTCATCAAGAAGTGGGAGTCGCGGCCCAAGCTGACGCCGGAAGAATCGGAGGAGTACGCGCGCAACATCGAGCAGGCACGTGCCGAACTGTTGCCGCTGCGTGATCCGTGGGAGTGATCCTCGATACGTCGGTGCTCATCGAACAGGACCGCGGTCGATTCTCGATGACGGGGCTGCGAACTGGTTTCGTGGGTCAGGACTTTGGCATCGCAGCAATCACTGCATCGGAATTGCTGTTCGGTGCCTATCGAACCCGTGACGTAAATCGCCGTATCCCGCAACTCGCGCGCGCTGAGTCGCTGCTCGCGGATCTGCCAGTATACGCGTTCGGTTACGAAGAAGCCCGTCGCCATGCGGAGTTGTGGGCGTACCTGGCGAGCAGAGGAACGCCGATTGGGCCGCATGACACGTTCATCGCAGCCACGGCGCTGGCTCGGGGTGATTCACTCGCCACGCTGAATCACGCGGAGTTCGCGCGTGTGCCGGGACTGCGGCTGATTGATCTCGCACCCTATCGCGGCTGAAGGCCGCCCGACGTGCGAGTGCGAGCCTACCGCACCCGAACCTGCGTGAGTTGCAGCAGTTGCCCAAGCGATCCAACCCCAATCATCCGGTTGCGCAGCTTGATGGCATCCTCGCGCGCAATCGTCCCGCCATGGGCCGCCGGATTGCGCAAGTCGGTGAGCTCCTTGAGAATCGCCGGAAGCGACGCCGTGAAGAACTCGCCACCCTCAAGCCGCTTCTTCAGAAACGCATTCCGCTCCTGATCCTCGCCAATCGCATGCGCGAGTTGGCCAAGCGAGAGCGGCCCCTGCCGCGCGAGGTCGAGTGACTTCCCCTCGACATTCGCCATGCGAACCATCGTGGGAGCCCCCGCGAGCGCACGCCGCAGAATCGCATTCGTCTGCACCTCGACGGCGTTCGCCAAATCAATCACCACGGCATGAAGATCGAATGCCGGATCATCGCGATGGCGGCGAAAGACTTCCTCGGCGGATGCCACGAAGCCGCGTGCGGCGGGATCAAGCTGCTCCCACGCCGCATTGCCAAAGCGGTTCTCACGGAGTTCGCGCTGCATGGCACCCGCGCCCGCGCGCTCCGCGTCGTACTCGGCCCAGAAACGACCGCCGGTGAGGCGCGCGCGCGTCTCGCGATCGAACCAGGTGGATTCGTCTGGGCGAGTGACGATGAGCGGAAGTTCGGACATGCCGCCGTAGAGCGAGACCGGCTTGTCGTGGTACCGCGTGTTCATCAGCTGCTTCAGTTCGCGGATCACGCTCGGCGTGTCGTCGAGCACGAGGCGGCGGATGTCGAATAGGCGGAACCAGAAGTCGCAGGAGAGACTGTCGGTGCTGTAGTACGCCGGAATGTGAGGGGCTTCGCCCTCAAGCTTCCGCACGTCCTCAGCAGTCACCTCGCCGAGGTGTGCGACGTAGAGCGAGCGATAGTCGGTGAGGTAGAGATTGATCTCGAGCCCACTCGTCTCGGCGTTCGCCAGTTTGTCGATAGCGAGCACGTCGGCGAGGTGCGGAAGGGGCTGCAGTCGGTTTGGCGATGCGACCTTTCCCCACCAGACGTAGACATCCTCCTCGTCACGCGCCTTCGCGCGATGTTCGCGCATGGTGCGGAGCAGGACCTCGAGGTGGAGCTGGAGGGCATCGGCCTCGTAGCTCGGGTTCCAGACGGCGAGGAGGTGGCGGGTCATGCAACTGAAGCTACGCCCGCGACGCACTCATTGCGCGCGAAGGAACTCCGCGGGGGTGATGATGTCGAAGCTCACCTGATTGCGGAGCTCGAGGAGCGCGGAGTCGCCAGTAATGAGCAGCTCGGCGTCTCCCGCGATGGCAAGTTGCAGGAAGATGATGTCCTTTGGGTCGCGGCAGGGGGGAGTCTGCGGCGGCGGGTCGGAAATCTGCACAACGCTGCAGAACGGGAGATAATGGCTGAGCGCCTCGCGCTGCTTGTGTGGATCGAGGCGGAACTTGGTGTAGGCGAGCGTGCGAATGAGTTCGAGGGCCGTGTCGGCGCATGCGAGGGGGGTGAAGTCCTCGTTCATCCACGCGTGTCGGATTCCCTTCGTGGTGCCCCCGGGAAAAATCAGCGCGGAAATCACGACGTTGGTGTCGACGACGGCGCGGACCCGCTTCGGATATCGAAGTGCGCTCATGCGGTGGTCACTTCTGCGCGCGGGCCCAAGCGACTGCGTCGGCGACGTCCTGCTCCGTGAGATTCAGCTTGGCGATGTGCTCGTGGATGGCATTCAGGGGCTGGAGCAGCATGGGGGTCAGTATCAGCTGTCCGTTCTTCACTTCGACCTCGAAGTACTGGGGCTCGCCGAGCTCCTTGGTGACGGCTTTTGGGAGGGTCAGTTGGTTCTTCGAGGTCATTTTTGCCAGCATCGTCCCCTCTGAAAGTAAGGATTCCTTACTATAAGGAGAAATGCCATCGTCGTCAACTCGGCGCAGTTCGATCATGAGGCCAGTGTACAGCGCGGACGCCACGCGACGTGACCTGGGCGTTGCCTATCGGACCAAATCACCTCTGGCGCGGCTCAGATGTCAGCGCGCGGAGTGAGTTTTCGGTCGCCACCTCGCCTTCGACACATCCCCCGACCGCGACGACATCATGCGTTCACTTCCTCCGTTCATTTTGCTTGCCGTGCTCGACTCGATTGCATGCGACCGAGCTCCTGCTGAAGAGCCTGTTCCGTCGCCGGTGCAGGGTGTGACTCGTGCGGCACCGAGAGACAGTGCGTGGATCCTCCCCGAGTCGGTCTTCACTCGCGGCGGTCGGTTGGTGGCCTACACGAGACCAGACGAGTGCGAGAGCTCATCTCGCGAGAGGGAAGTCTGTCGCGTGAATCTCGTGCTACCAGCAGCCAATGGAGCAGATCGCGTCGTCTACTCAGACTCCCTAGAGCACGCTGACGGACTAGATCTGCTGGGCGATCTCACGCTCCTGACAGATGAACGCACACTCTACTTCGTGGGTCCCCTCTCGCCGTCCATGAGCGGACTTCACGCGGTCGATCTCGCAACCGCAAAGCATCGCTTCATCACGAGCGCGTTGTCCATCGAGATTGTTGAAACGGGCAAGCATCGCGGCAAGCTGATGCTTCTGCAGTACCCGTATCGCGACTATGGACGAATCGAGATTTACGTTGTGGTCGATCCCGTGACCGGCAGGAAGCTCGAGATAATGCCCGACACAGCCAACGCGACCGAATGGCGCAGGCAGTTTGGCTTCTAACACCGCCCCGCCCGATGATCCCTGGGTGCACACTCAAAACCACTCGTCGCCCACAACCCCACCTTCTTCCGCTTTGCCTCCGCGCTCGCCGCGCGCAACCGATCCACGTACTTCACATTCGGCGGATACACCAACACCACCGCCATCCCCGCGGCCACCATCTCCTCATTGATGAACCGCCCATCGCTCGTCCAGAGATACCCGAGCGTCCGCCCATACTGGTCGCGGAACCGCACATCGGTCTCAATGCGAATCGTGGTGCCCACCGGCGCCAACCGCTGCAACGCCTGCATGGCCTGCCGCCCATACGGCCCCTGCGACAACTCGGGCGTATCAATCAAGAGCAGCCGCACCCGCTGATCACCCTCGCACACAATCGTGTCGCCATCGGACACTCGCTTCACCACGCAGTTCGCGGCAGTGCGCACCGCCGAGTCGCCGCGCGGCGGACGAGCAGGCCGCGACTGGCGCGCCTGCGTCGCCTGTGTTGACTGAGCCGAAGTCCGCGGCTCCCGCTGCGCCTCCCCGCACGAGGGGAGCACACCGAGCATCGCCGCCCCCAACACCCCACGCACCACCACCCGAAGCCGATTCCGCATAGTCTGGATTGAGGAGGACAGCACCCAGCCGTACATTAGCACCGTGACCACCCACTCGGCCCGGATTAACGCATGAGCGACCTCCCGCAGTCGCTCGTCGACGCCCTCGCCGACCGCTACCGCATCGAGCGCGATATCGGCCAGGGAGGCATGGCGACGGTGTACCTCGCCCACGATCTACGCCACGATCGCAAGGTGGCGATTAAGCTCCTCCGCCCGGAGCTCGCCGCCGTCATTGGCGCCGAGCGTTTCCTGGCCGAGATCCGCACGACGGCCAATCTGCAGCACCCGCACATTCTCCCGCTGCACGACTCGGGGACCGCGGGAAGCAGTGTCTTCTATGTGATGCCCTTCGTAGAGGGCGAATCGCTCCGGGCGCGGCTCGAACGCGACAAGCAGCTCAGCATTCCCGAAACAGTGCGCATCGTCACTCAGGTGGCGCAGGCGCTCGATTACGCGCACCGCCATGGCGTGATCCATCGCGACATCAAACCGGAG
>JANLTT010000034.1:0-6231 GCA_031363115.1 Gemmatimonas sp. | reverse complement strand
ACCGCAGACCACACAACACCCATAATGCGCCCGACGACCAGCCAGCGCGGTTCGTCGGTCGTTCGGGCCTGCACTTCCAGCATTCGATCGTCACGCCACAACTCCTGCGCGGTCACGAAGTCGATGCCGTGTTTTGCGAAGTTGAGGCCGCTCTTTGTCTCGTCGAACTCAAAATCCACGGCTACACTCTTTTGGTATAAAAACTATACCATTTCTAGCATCCGTCAACCTCAAACTGCGCTGCGCGGTACGGCACAGGCCATCTCCGGATGAGCTACGCCTGCGCGCGGCCGTCATCAAGGTGCCGCTCCAAACGGCCAGGGCGAAGTGTACGGACACTCCTTCATCTGATGCCGCGCAAGAAACGCCTTCCACGCGGGCTCGGCGCGAATGCCGTCGTACGGCAGATAACAGACAGAGAACGCCATGTTGGCGAGTCCGCCGTCGTTTTCGAGGTTTTCGACGAAGAACGCGGCAGCCGCAGCGCGATCACCGAACACCAGCGCCGCCGCGGCGCGATCAATCGACCGCGCCTCAGAACCTCGCGCACCAATCTCCCGTTGCAACGCGCGCGCAGCGTCCCACTCGCCAGCGGCCGCTGCGGACATGATCGCGTTGCCGAGGCGGCTGCGAGACCGATCTGATGCGGGGAGGCGCTGCGTCACGCGAAACGCGCTGTCTGCCAGTCGAGACCAGATCAGCAATGACACATGGTAGTTCGCGAATGCGGCACTGAGGGACGCCGCACTGGCGTCCGTTTCGCGGGCCCGCGCGAACTGGCGTCGCTCGGTGAGCATGCGGGCGCGCGTGTTGAGCGTGGTGGCCGAGAGCGGGTCTAGCGAAACGGCTCGCTCCATCTGCTCCTCGGCGCGAGTCGTATCACCGACGGCGTGATAGTAGATGGCCGACCAGTGCGCGGCGATGGCGCTGCCAGGCTCAAGTCGGCGCGCTGTTTCAAGCGCGGCCGCGGCCTGCGCGAAGTCGAATCGACGAATGGCCCGAAAGCCGAGCGCAGCGTAGGCATCCGCACTGGTGGAATCAATGGAGAGCGCCCGACGCGCCGCGACGTCTACCTTGGCGTCGGACTGCGCGAAATCCACGTCGGTGTTGAAGTTCGGACGAATCACGTAGGCCAAGGCGAGCGCTGACCATCCGCGCGCGAAGCTGGCATCACGATCCACCGCCGCCTCGAGATACTTTACCGCGCTATCAAGCGGACCGGCGCCGCGCTGTGCCCAGTAGTATCGGCCCTTGAGATAGAGGTCGTACGCCGCCGCATCGGTGGTGCCGCGCGCGGTCACACTCGACGGGTTGGGTGAAAGCGCGCTCGCCCCGGCTGCCTGCGCGAGGCGTGGCGTCAGTGCCGTCACGATGGCCGTCGTGAATGCGTCCTGCACCGCAAAGACATCAGCGCCCGTCCGCTCGAAGGCATCACTCCAAAGCACCTGCCCGTCGCGCGTGCTGGTGAGCTGCGCGGTCAGGCGAATGCGGTTGCCGGCGCGACGCACGGTGCCTTCGACAATCGCGCCCACGCTGAGCGCTTTGCCCACCTCGGACGCGAGAATCGTCTTGCCCTTGAACGAGAAACTCGACGAGCGACCAGCGAGTCGCAGGCCCGGGAGCTTGGACAGGGCGTGCGCGAGTTCGTCGGTGAGACCGTCGCTGAAGTACTCATCCTGCGCGTCGCCGCTGGTGTTGACGAAGGGGAGCACGGCCAGAGACGAAAGCGTTTCTGCCTGGGCAGTCGCGGCGGCGGCGCTCGCATCGCCGTTTGCACCGCGACCCTTCGCGAACCAGATCGCTCCGACAGCGACCGCCAGCACGAGCGCCATCGCCGCAATCATGATGGGGGGCCCGCCAGCGGGAGTCGTCTGCCCGACCGAACCTTTGGTGGGAGGCACGCTGCTCGGCGTCGTGACAGCCGCCAAGCGCTCTAGAAGCGCGTTGGCAGTGGTGGGGCGATCGTTCGGATTCTTGGCGAGGCACTGCATCACCAGCGCGGCCACTTCGCGCGGCACCTCCGGCGAGCGCAACGCGAGCGACTCCGGCATCTCCGCCAGATGCGCCGCGATCAGCTGCGATGCACCGCTCTTCCCCGCGAACGGATGCGCGCCGCTGAGCAACTCATATGCCACCACACCCCACGCGTACAGATCCGCGCGAAGATCCACGGCTTCTCCCACGGCCTGCTCAGGGGCCATGTACGCGGGCGTACCGATGCTGCTCCCGGCTTGCGTCAGCGTGGCGTCGTTGGCAATGGCATGCGAGCCATCCTGCGTGCGCGCGGCACTGATGGCCTTGGCAATGCCGAAGTCAGTCACCACGGCGGTGCCGGCGGAGAGCAGGATATTGTCCGGCTTGATATCGCGGTGGACAATCCCTTCGCCGTGCGCGTAGGCCAGCGCGCGCGCCACATCGCGCAGGACATTGATGCGATCGTGCATCGACAGTGCGTTGCCGCGCGCGAGGAGGGCGCGTAGCGACTCGCCCTTCACGAATGGCATGGTGAAGTACGGGACGCCCCCCGACAACCCCGCCGCCAACACCGGCACGATGTTCGCCTGTTGCAGCCGCGCTGCCGTTGCGATCTCACGCGTGAAGCGCTCGGCGCTCACGGACGCGGACAATTCCGGGGCCAGCACCTTGATGACCACGTCGCGCCCCAACGCATTCTCGCGCGCCACGAACACGCGCGACATTCCGCCACCGCCGAGCTCGCGCTCGAGGGTGTAGCCGTCGCCGAGGGTCGATTGCAGTTCCGTGCGCAGATCGCTCAACGCTGGTCCCCACGCTCCATCTGCCGTACCAGCGCCGGCAAATTCTGGATCACCATGATGCGCGTGGAAGGATTCTGCCGCACCATCGCGAAAGTCCGACCATCCGGCGAGACGTCGTAGTTCGAGTGCGGCGCGGTCGTCGACATCTGTGTGACGTCGAACAGCTGCTTGCGCGCCGTCACCGCGAGCGTCGGGGCGAGAGTCAGCGTCGCCGCCGTCAGCATCACGCCGTTCGTCACCGGCTCGCGGTAGAACAACTCGCGTCCGTCCGGGCCCCACATCGGCTCGGCTCCACCAGCGAGCGAGACGCGGATCTCCTCGCCTTCACGGTCAAGCGGCCGCACGTACACATCCGACGTTCCCGACTTGTCCGACGCGTAGGCGAGCCATCGGCCGTCGGGGGAGACGTCCGGGAAGTGTTCCTCGAATCGAGTTGCGACCAGCAACTCCACCGGACCACGCCCCCCATTGCGCACAATCGCGATGTCGGAGCGCGAGTCGCCCGCTAAGCTCGCGCCGACCGTCACGAACGCGCTGCGATCCGGGAGCCAGATGCCCGTGTAGGTGACCCCGGCATTCGAGATGAGCGAGTCCACCTGCCCCGAGCGACCCACCGCGGTCCGGTAGATCGTGAGCGCCCCCCCAGCGCGGTTTGCCGACGCGTAGGTAAGATTTTGTCCGTCGGGCTCCCATGTTGCGTCGTGTCCGTCGCGATCAAAGGTCACCCGCGACATCGCGCCGCTCGCGAAGTCGAGTTGCCAGACGTCGCGACCGTCGGCGGTCGTAAAGTCAGTGAGCAGGCGACGACCGTCGGGTGAGAACCGTGGAATGTGGAAGTTCCTCCCCTCGCTGAAAGCCACGCGCGCAATGCCAGCGCGGTCGACGAGGACCAGCGATCGCGGACTATCGGGCACATAGACAACCGTACCGTTGTCGGCCACCGCGAACTGCGCTTGTCCGCCACCGGTGAGAGAGACATCGGAGGCAATCACAACCGGCGATCCACTCGTGCGCCGTGTGCGCGGGTCGAAGCGCACGGCCTCAAGCGTGCCGCTGTTGAGCACGTAGACGAGCAAGCCTTGCGTGTACCGGATCTCCACTACATCCACGCCAAGCAATGGCGTCGGCTCGCCAGTCTTGAGATCCACGACGAAGGTCGGACCGAAGGCAGTGCCAAGAGGATTGCGCACCGCGAGGCCGTAGCGATCGCCAGGCAGAATGTCCTGCAGGCTGTAGCCGAGTAGCTCGGCGCCAAACGGATAACTCACTTCGCCGGTCGGGGCGATGCGAGCGATTCCTCTCGCGCGGTCACTCTGCGGGGTGGCCCATAGAGATCCGTCGTCACCCCAAATCAGGTAGCCCGACCACGCAAGATCGCGCGGGAGAGGCTTCCCGCTCCCGCCATCGAGCGGGAAGCGAAACATCTGGGTGCCCACCGTGTTCGTCGCCACGAGCTCGCGCCCGTCGCGCGAGATCACGGGGCCCGCGAACTGCGTCGGAATGGCCGAGAGCATCGTCGCCTCCGCGCTCTCGAGGTTCCGGCGCACGAGTCGCGATCCGGTTTCGGCGGCATCGACGTAGACGAGCGTGCGACCATCCGGCGAGATGTCGACGATCCGCTGTAGGAAGGCGTTGCCACCGCCGAGCCCTGGGGTCGGAATTGCCAGACGCGATGGCGGGAACTCAGCGACTTCGCTCGGGCGCATCCAACCCCATGCCGCCGCGATTGCAGCAACACCGAAGGCGGCGGGCCAAAGCACGCGCGAGACGCGCGATGTCGTAGCTGAGGCACGCGCGCGCGTCCTCGTCGAATGGTGCGCACCCGACGCGCCATCCGCACTCAACGCCGCCGCGAACTCCGCCGCACTCGCAAAGCGATCCGCCGGCAACTTCTCCAGCGCCGTGAGAATCGCATCCGCCACCGCATCGGGCACCGACTTCCGCAGCGCCGTCACCGGCTCCGGCGCGGAGTTCATCACGCGCGCAATCACCGCCTGCGCATTCGGCCCCGTGAACGGCGGCTCCCCCGCGAGCATCTCGTGCAGCACGCAGCCGAGCGCGTACACGTCGGAGCGCGCATCAAGATTCCGCTCGCCGAGCGCCTGCTCGGGGCTCATGTAGTGCGGCGTGCCGAGCGACATGCCGGTCTCGGTCATCCGCGAGCTGCCGTCGCCGCGGCTCGCCGCGAGTGCGATACCGAAGTCAGCGACCAAGGCTCGGCCATCGTGCAGGAGAATGTTCTCCGGCTTGATGTCGCGGTGGATCACGCCCTGGCGGTGCGCATAGTCGAGCGCGCTGGCAATCTCGGAGGCGATGCGCACCGCGTCGGCAACAGGTAATTGCTTCTCGCGGGTGAGCCGGTCGCGCAGCGATTCGCCTGCCACGAACGGCATCACGTAGAACACGGTGCCGTCCACCTGCCCCGAGTCGTAGAGCGCGAGGATATGCGGGTGCTGCAGGTTGGCGGTGGTCTTTATCTCCACGAGGAACCGCTCGGCGCCGATCACCGCGGAGAGTTCTGGGCGCAGGACCTTGAGCGCGACTTGACGGTCGTGCTTGAGGTCGCGCGCGAGGTAGACGGTGGCCATTCCGCCCTGGCCGAGTTCGCGCTCGATGCGGTAGCGGTCGGCGAGGGCGGCGGTGAGTCGATCAGCGATGGCACTCATGGAACGGGCGCCAGCCGCTTGAGCTCGCTGAACCAGTTCTGCACGACCAAGTACCGGTCGACCGGCGCTGCCCCAGGGCGACCACTGACCGGGGCTGTCGTCGTCTGACTCATCGCGACGATTAAACGCCGTCCGTCGGGATGCAGGTCCCAATTCGAGATACCGGCCGCATTGAGTGCGATAACCACCTCGGGTGCGCGAACAACAACAGTTGGAGACCGGTCCACACGCACGCGCATCAGCGTGTCGGATGGGGCGCCCCCGCGCCAGTAGTAAATGGCACTCCCATCTGGCGACCAGCGCGGTGCGCTACCTCCACCCGAGGACACCTTCCATTTCCCCTGCGGCACCGGGAAATCGCGAATCCAGATCTCCTCGGTACCAGTCTCCGAGGCGGCGTACGCCGCCAGCTTGCCATCCGGCGCGACCTGCAGGTCAATCTCATTCCACGGCGCACTCAGATAGGGCGTCGGCTTGCCGCTATCCGCTGGCGAAAGTGTGAACAGGTCTGAGGTGCCGCCGGTCCCACCGTAGAAGGTGATGGTCCCATCGGCGAGCCAGGCCGACGGCATCTGGTTTCCCGGAACGGTGAGGATGGCCTGTTCCGGCGCACTGTTGTCCGCGGGCTTCACGTAGAGGTCTTCGCCTGATTGCGAGCCGTCGATCGATCGATTGAAGAGGATGCGCTTCCCGTCGGCGGACCAGATCGGACGGTCGTTGTCGGCGTCGAAGGTGAGTTGAGTGAGCGTTCCGCTCACCAAGTCGAAGGTGAACAGGTCCGTGTCACC
>JANLTT010000013.1:0-7215 GCA_031363115.1 Gemmatimonas sp. | reverse complement strand
CGCCCCGCGCGACGGCGTGCGGGAGGCGGTGTGAAGTCGCTACGCGCGATCCCGTGGGTCTTTGCGTGGACGCAGACGCGGTTGATGCTTCCGGCGTGGCTTGGTGTTGGTGCGGCGCTTGAGGAAGCGATTACCGCTGGGCACGCGAGCGAACTGCGCGCGATGTATGAAGGGTGGCCGTTCTTTCGCTCAACGCTCGATCTCATTGAGATGGTCGTGGCGAAGGCGTCGCCGGAGATTTCAGCGCTTTACGACGCAGCGCTCGTGCCTGATGCGTTGCGGCCGCTCGGCACTTCGTTGCGCGAGGATCTGGCGCGGACCGAGCGGGCGCTGCTGCAGGTGACTGGGCATGCGCAGCTGCTGGAGACGAATCCGGTGTTGCGTCGGTCGATTGATGTCAGGAATCCGTATGTGGATCCGATCAATCTGGTGCAGGCGGAGGTGCTACGAAGGATGCGCGAGCCGGGGGCGGAGGCGGGGTTGGTGGATGCGTTCTTGAGTACGGTGAATGGAGTCGCGGCGGGGATGCGGAACACGGGCTAGTGAGGCCCGGGTTCGGGACTCGTTGCCGACGGTGACTCCACTTCCTGCATCATCTTCACGAGGCAGGCGTCGCAAATGCCGTGTGAGAGTTTCGGCATCTGATCGCGCTCGAAGAGTCGGAGCCGCTCCATCGCGACTTCAACCTCCACCCATTCACTTGTGGTATCGTCGCCAACGTCGACGAGGTTGCACCACGCGCAGATCCGGACGAGGGCGGTCGACCGAGGGACTTCGTTCATGAGGAGCGGTACGGCATCGCGATGCTCCAACTTCAGGACCTTGGTCTCGAACTCGATCTCGTCGAGCAATTGACGGGTCACCGTCATCGAGAGCAGTCGACGTTCAGTGGGGCCATCGCATCGGAGCGTAAACTGCGTCCGACGCCCCTGCCGCACGCGCGCGATCATTTTGCGGTAGATCTCACGCGTCGGCGAATCCTTGATGAAGTCCCAAAGCGAGCGACCGATGACGTCAGTGTTCGAGAGCTGATTGCCCTCGTTGTCTACGGCGAAGGGATACCAGGAATCGCTGACCGCCTTGATGACATCGTGCGCGTCGATCGTGTAACGGATGTCCGGTTCGGGCATGATTCGAGAGGTCAGCGGTGGGTGCTGGGCTAGGCGGCAGCGCAGGCTACTTAGCTGTACCCGCGAATGGGCCGAACCGATCTAGCGCGGCGCCGTACGCCGGCGCAGCTCCATCAGTACAAGAAGCCAAACCCGCGACCAATGGCGGCCAGCGCCTGCGCCAACGCCTGCCCCACCGGGCTCGATGTCAGCAGCAATACCCCCGCTTCAAGCGCGACACAGGTGGACAGTCCGATCCACCAAGCCGGATGCACGCGCTTGTCGTACAGGCGATCACGCACCATACCGGCCACGATAAACAGGTTGTTTCCGAGCAGGCCAAGCCACACGGCCGAGTCCGGCCCGAAGAGAACCAGGCACACACGAAACGTCGCGGCACCCATGCCACCGACGCTGGCAATGATCATCAAGCGCTTGTGCCAATCCGAGCGACGGCGCATGAGGAGAGCCGCCGTATAGAAGCCAGCAAAGAGCACGAGCGTCGCAAACACGGCCGGGCCCGAGGCTGACCAAAACGGATCGCCAGTCTTCACCGCGTCGGCCATCCGTACGCCAACGACCAGCGATCCGGTCCCAACCATCAACAACGCCAGCGCCACGCTCAACCCACCGAGCGTGCGATGCAGTGCAACGCGGCGCGAATGCACGAGCGCAGACTGGACCACCAGCAACACATACCACGCGAAAAACGTCCACCCGTGCACATGCACGGCCGCTGCGTCCGGCTCTCGGCTGCCCGTGATGATCGGACCGAAGTACGTGAACCAGAAACCGGTAAACACCGTGGCGGTGATCGCCACGGTGGTCCACAGGAAGAAGCGGTCGCGTTTGGTCACTGCACGTGCACTAGCGCGGCGCCGTAAGACGACGCAGCTCGGTCGACCAGTTCTCCGTCACCACCAGCGGCGCCGTCCGTCGTGGCCCGTCGTTGATGCGGCGCGCCATGATAAACCGACCGCCGTTCGGCGCGATGTCAAAGGGCGTGTAGTTCTCGTTCGCCGCGAGATAGATCTCCGGGCGCAACGTGAAGAGTGGCGACGCCGGACCGAACGCCGGCACCGAGCTCCCCGTAAATGCGACCGACACCATGCGGCGCTTGCCGTCCACGAAGAAGATCTCGCGCCCATTGCGCGCCCAGAGCGGCGCGCGCCCCCCTTCGACGGATATTTGCCAGCGCCCACCATCCACATTCGGAAAGGGACGCAGGTACACCTCGATGCGGTCCCCCTCATTGCTCTCGTGGAGCAGCCACTTCCCATCGGGGGAGAGCGCGGCGGCGGCTTCGTCGAACTGCGTACTCGCCACGAGGGGGCGTGGAGCACTGTCAACGCCAGGTCGGATGATCAAGAGGTCGCGCCCGCCGACCACCGACACGGTGCCTCCCGCGCGGAAAACCAAGGTGGCTTCATCGACGGACCAGGCGGCCTCGAAGATGCCCGGCCCCTCCGGCATCGCGAGGATAAGCGTCTCTGTGCTCGTCCCATCGGCCGCGCGCTTGAACAGCTTGGAGTTGTTCCCATCCCGCCGCGAGCTGTAATAGAGCGAGCGACCGTCGCGCGACCACCGCGGGCGGTAGGAGGGAAAGGAATCGAAGGTGACGCGCGAGACTGGCCCCGTCCGCAGATCCTTGACCCAGAGATTGTCCCCCGACGTCGTATTCTGGCCGAACGCCAGCTTGGTGCCATCGGGCGAGAGCGCCCAGCCGGCGTTCGCCCCGAAGGCTGGGATCCGCCACGCGAGCGAGGAGTCGATCGACGTCTCCACGCCGCTCCGATTGACCCATACGAATTCGTACCGCGCGATGCTGCGCGTGACCCCGCCAAGTCGCGCGATGAGAAGCCCGGTCTGCGACGCCGCGAAGATTGCCGCGCCACCGATGGCCACGCTATCCATCACCGGAATCGGCGCATCGCGCAGCTCGAGCTCGCGGGCATCGAACCGCTGGACCATCATCCCCCCATCGCTCCCTACGAACAGAACGTGACCCGTCGTAAGGTAAGTGGCACCGACAACGCTCGGTGCCAGCGTCTTCACTTCACCGGTTTTCTGGTCGAGGACGGCAAGGTCGGTCCCCTCGCTGCAGTCCCCTCTGCACCTACGCATCAGCAGCCCCGTGCTCCCGATCACCTCGGCGAACGGCGCCATCTGCACACTATCGGACCACAAGCGCTCACGCGTGACGTCCACGGAGGAGATTGCACTGATTTCCCTGTAGCCGGGCTTGGCGATCACGATCCGATTATCAGTGAGCCAGACCAAGGAGCCGACGACCGAGTCGGCCAGCTGCACCGGTGCTCCGCCGTCGAGCGAAATCTTCTTTAATGACGTGAAGCCCCGCACCTGCGTGAAGGCAATCCAGTTACCATCCGGCGAGAATGCGAACTCGAGCACCCCCAACGTTTCGGGGAGCGGGCGTGGGTTCTGCTCATCGCGCGCCTTGACCCAGAGTTGACGCGCGCCCCCCTCGCCGCGTCCGATGTACGCGAAGTAGCGCCCATCGCGGGAGAGTGCGATGGGGCGATCGTCGAGCGGTGCCGCCTGATCGGTGAACTCAATCGCGTAGCGGGCGATCGGCAGTTCCTTACGCGGCCGCAACGTGAGCCAGGCAACCACGGAAAGCGCGGCGAGGGCGACCAGTCCAAGTGGAAGTGCCGCCCGCGCGCGCCAACTCGACGCCGCGGTTCCCGGTGCGAGCGCTGTGATTGCGCGAATCGCTTCGGTGCGCGAGGGATCCTTGAGCGCTTCCGAAAACTCTGCCGCAGTCGAGAACCGATCCGACGGAAGCTTCTCGAGCGCCTGGAGTACCGTCGCCTCGACGTGCACGGGCACCGTGTGGCGCTGAATGCGAATCGCGCGCGGGGACTCCGTGATGGCGCGCGCCACCACCGCCTGTGCCGTGCTGCCAACGAACGGCGGATCACCGGTCAGCATTTCGTACAACACGCAGCCCAAGGCATAGATGTCTGCCCGCGCGGTGACCTCGCGCTCCCCCATGGCCTGCTCGGGGGCCATGTAATGCGGGGTGCCGAGCGACATCCCCGTTTCGGTCATGCGCGAGCCGCCTTCGGAGCGGCTCACTGCCAGCGAGATGCCGAAGTCGGCGATCATCGCTTGCCCTTCGTGCAGCAGAATGTTCTCGGGCTTGATGTCGCGATGCACGATCCCGCGACGGTGCGCGTAGTCGAGGGCGCTCGCCACCTCGCGTGCGAGCCGCACCGCCTCGTCCACGGGAAGTTGCTTGTCGCGCGTGAGTCGATCGCGGAGCGACTCGCCTTCGACATACGGCATCACGTAGAAGACCGTCCCGTCCACCTCGCCGGAGTCGAAGAGGGGCAGGATGTGCGGGTGCTGCAGGTTTGCTGTGGTTTTAATTTCCGCGAGGAAACGCGCCGCGCCAATCACGGCTGCGAGTTCGGGGCGGAGGACCTTGAGCGCGACCTGGCGGTCGTGGCGCTCATCGTGGGCGAGGAAGACCATCGCCATTCCGCCCTGACCGATCGGGCGTTCGATTCGATAGCGGTCCTCGAGGGCCGCCGCGAGGCGCGGGGGGACGGAGCTCGTCATGCCTATATCTTGGCACCGAGTACGCTTGGGCGCGAGCGGTCACGTCCTCCCGGTGCCCCGACGGCCTCGTTTCGGGACCAAGGTCCGTCAACAAACTGTTAACGCAACTTTTGTGCCTTGTCCTGAGTCGCAAGCTGCGTGGACTCCCGCAGTCGCTGAATCACCGCTTGGGTCATTGGCTTTGGGGGACCGGTCGGCACGGACTTAATCGACGTGACCAATTGCGTTGGGGTCGCCTCAGCGCGCCCATCCTGGCCGGACTTGTTATACATACTGACGCTCCTGAGTCTTGTTTCAGTGGATATCCGGCTAACGAATCGGGAGATTCAACTCTTGTGAATAATAGTGCTTCCGACGAATCCAGCGGAAGCCTTCGTGCCGTGTGATCGCCGCGCTGTCGATGGGCTGGGCAACCGTCGCAGGTCCAGGTGCGAATCGGACATATCCACACGTGGTGTCAACGAGCAGATGCACAAGGTCGATGGCATCCTGAATCGGCATCGTCGGATGGACCACCGGCTCCAATGACTGCACGAGCTTGAACGCGTCAGCTCGCGGCATTCCCGCGGCCGTCAAGCGCTCAACGAGTGGAGAGGAGAATCCCAAGAGCAGTCGCTGAATTGCCTCGCCTTGGCCCTCCCACGTTGCATCCCACAATTCGGTCGCTGGAATCGCACACACTGGAGCTGGACATGTTCCGTCAGCCTGGACGGAAACCTTCCAAACCTCTGCGCTATCAGACGCAGCGGAATACCCAGCGACCATGAATCCAAGCGCGGGAGAGGGCGAGCCGGGGTTGAACTGCTTTACGTAGAGCTCCTCATAGAAGAACTGGCGCACGCGCTCGGCTACCTCCTGAAGCTTGTAACTCGCGGGGTCAACATACCACTTCTTTTCTGACGAGTCCGAGAGCCGCTTTCGCAGATCCTTCGCGAGGCTCCCCACAGATCGATTCGCGAGACCGCCGAGCCCGTAGGTCACAGCGCCGATTGGCAATCCCTTCACCAAATTGAAGAGCTTCTCCGCATTGAAGTAGGAGTTGTGGTACTGGCCGTCGTTCCTAATCAGCGTAGAGGCGCTGTCAGCGCCAAGCACGAGGCCGTCGCCAACCTTCAATGCGATAACAATCGTCATGACGTGCTCCGAGTAGAGGATCCAGTCCGACGAAAGTAGAACCCATCGACCGCGGACGAAGCATCCTCGTGCTTCACACCGCATCGATTCGTTGCCATCCGGCCCGTCTGTGCCGCCACGAAACCCGAAGCGTTCCTCCCTTCACCGACACCGGTTGTACTCCTTCCCATTCGACTTCACAATCGGCGCCCCCGACCCATTGTCATAGATCTGCAGCGGCGTCGGCGCCCACTGCGCCCCATCCTGCGACAGCATGAGATTCATTCCCTGAATCTTCCACATAAACCGCTGTCCGCTCGAACCCGCCGAAGCGACCGTGCCGCCCGCGCCGGAGTTCGAACCCTCGCTCCCCGCCGTGGTGGACCCTTGCCCATCCGCAGCAAACACCACGCGCTCGGTGTTGCTGCGTCCATACGACCCGCCCGAATACGTCGAGCCGCTGCTGTAGCTCATCGTGCACCACGCACTCGACACGAGCAGCTCCGCGATCTGCCGCTCCTGCACGCCGGTCGAGCCCGCCACTCCGATTCCGCCACTCGCTCGTGTACCTGCAGCGGCAGGTGCGGCCGCCCCAGCGCCACGCACCGCGCCACCACTGCGTGCTGCCCCCGCCGCCGCATCAACCTTTCGCGTCATTGGATAATCCCTGCCACCGCTCGAGAGCGTCATCTCGTCGCCGGCCACTCGCGACTGGAACGGATAGCGTTCGCCCCCCACCGTGAAGGTGCCGGAGAGCTGCGTTCCGTTCGCCGTGGCAGTGAAGGGATAGTCCGTGCCGTTCAGCGAGAGCACGCCACCGTAGCCGGACGCGCTGCGCCGCACGACCACGTTCAGTTCGTCTGAGGTGAACGTCCCTTCAAGTGGATCAGAAGTGCCGCGTCCGCCGGCGAGCGGGTTTCCTCCTGCTCGCGCGGCGCCAGCGGCAGGGGCCGCGGCTGGGGCCGCCGCCGCGCCCGCTGCAGTGCCCGCCGCCGTGCGCGTGAAAATCAGTTCGCGCGCCGCCGCGGCATTCGGCTGCCCATTCGCGCCATTCTCAGTCAACGAGAACATGAGACGCGCGCCATCGAGATGCGCCGTGAAGATCGCCGTGCCGTTGCCGTCTTCAACCGTCCCAAAGGCCTCGTCCGCCTCAGCGGTGCCCTTCACATTCATCGTCACGCCATTGCCGACCAGCGTGCCACTCACCGTGCTGCCGCTGACGCGGAGCGTGAGGACCACCGCGCCGCGAGGTGCTGGAGTCGTCCAGGTGCCTGCAACGGACTGCGCCGTGGCGACGGCGGGGAGTGAAAGCAAGGCGATGAGCGACCACAAACGGCGGAACGACATGCGGCCTCCAAGGAGCGGTTGAAGAGTGGTTGATCGGGGCCTACACCGCTTGAGCTTATCC
>JANLTT010000368.1:0-3250 GCA_031363115.1 Gemmatimonas sp. | reverse complement strand
CGGTGACCGTCGGTATCGCCACCATCTAAGGCACACTAGGAGCCCCAATGCAGCGCGCGCAATACACCGAACGCGGCCCCATCCCGCAAGCATCCATCGCCGCGGTCGACTTCACCCCGCCCCCGCTCGCGGCCGGACAAGTGCTGATCAAGGTGCTCGCCGCACCGATCAATCCCTCTGACGTCCTCACGCTCACCGGCGGCTACGGCATCCTGCCACCGCTGCCGGCGATCGGTGGCAACGAGGGTGTGGGCGTGGTCGCCGAACTGGGGCCTGGCGTGACCGCTCCAGCCGTGGGTCAGACGGTGCTCTTGCCGGTTGGCGTCGGCACTTGGGCCACACATGTGGTCGGTGACGCCGTAAAGCTGTTGCCGCTGCCGAACGGCGCGGATCCGCTGCAACTCGCGATGATGACCGTCAACCCGCCGACGGCCCACCTCATGCTCAAGGAGTTCGTTGACCTGCAGCCGGGCGAATGGGTGATTCAGAACGCGGCGAACTCCGGCGTCGGTGAGTACCTCGTGCAGCTCGCCAAGATGCGCGGGCTCAAGACGGTCAATATCGTGCGGCGCGAGTCGGCTATCGCCTCGTTGAAGGCGCTCGGCGGCGATGTGGTCCTTGTGGATGGTCCGGGTCTCGCCAAGCAGGTGGCGGAAGCGACCGGTCGCGCCAAGATCCGACTCGGCATTGACGCGGTCGGCGGCAAGTCCACGGACAACATCGCGAGCTGTCTCGCCGAAGGTGGCGTCTTGGTGAACTACGGGATGATGAGCGGTGAACCGTGCGTGGTGTCGCCGGCATCGTTCGTGTTCCGCGACGTGACGTTGCGTGGGTTCTGGCTGGCGCTCTGGTTCCGCAAGGCGGCGCCCGCTCAGCAGATGGCCGTGCTCGGCGAAGTGGCCAAGCTTATTGCCACGGGGCAACTCAAGGCGCGGGTGCAGGCGACGTATGATGTCAGTCAGATCAAGGAAGCTGTTGCCGCTGCCGCGACGGGAGAGCGTGACGGCAAGATTTTGATTGTGCCGCGAGGTTGAGTTGATGCGCGTCATCGCTGTTCTGCTGGCCGTTGCGGCCGCGATGTCCTCCGAGATCGCGGCACAGAGCCCGGACTCCACCCGTACTGCCGACGAGCGTGGTGCCATGCGACTCGGCAGCGGCGGGGACGCCACGCTTACGCTGGGCGGCTACGTGCAGGTTGATGGACGGTGGGTCTCGGGTGCGGGGCTGCGCCAGCCAGACGGGCTCTTCCTGCGTCGCGCGCGATTGATTTTTGATGTCGCGATGCCGACCGGTTGGCACCTGCGCTTGCAGCCCGATTTCGGCCAGGGGCGCGTGTTGGTGCAGGATGCATACGTTGGTCGGAGCCGCGGCCCGTTCACCTTGAGAGCGGGGCGATTCCGGCCGGCATTCGGGCTGGAGCGCGCGCAGTCGTCGAGCGCGTTGCTACATCCGGAGCGCAGCGTGGTGAACTCGCTGATGCCGAGCCGGAGCTTTGGCGCGCAGTTGCTCTCGGAGCGCGGCCGCTGGCGCGTGGCGCTGGGTGGCTTTCGCACGCCGATTGGTAGCGATGCCGTGCCGGTGGATACCGACGGCGACGTGGACGCGCGGGCTGGCGTGGGATACGATCTCTTGCTCCGCGCCGTCTGGTCTGCGGACGTTGATGGTCGCTACACGGAGGTACAGGCGGGCCTGCTGCGGGGCGCCGAACGCGGCACGCTCGACGCGCCCGCGGTCGCTCGTGTGCTTTCCGTCGCGCAGCAGCCAATCCTCGTATTCCGCGGCGACGGCACTCCGGCCGGGACGGTGCGTGCCGCAGGAACGCGGATGCGCTCGACCATCGGCGCCCTGACCGGGACGCGCACGACGGTCCTCGCGTTGGAAGGCGCGCTCTTCACGCAGCGTGTTGAAGGCGCGGGCGGCATCGCGCGGCCTTCCATTGGCGCGGTTACCGCGCGCGTCGCGCGTGTGTGGAACGGTACGCGCGCACGGTCGCAAGAGGTCACGCCGAACTCCGCGCGCGGCGCGTTCGAGGTCGGTGCGCGCGTGGGCGCCGTGGGCGTCTGGAGCGACGGGCTCGGCACGCTCGTCACTGCGGCATCGGCCACGCATGCGCGTACCGCGGGCACGGCGTTCAGCTGGGTTCCAACGACGCTCACGCGAGTGACGATCGCGTACGACGTCACGGTGCGGCGCGGCGTCGGCGTGAATGCACCGGCCGAGCATGCGCTGATGGCGCGGTGGCAGCAAGGCTTCTGACCTCGAACCAACTTCCCTCCCATGACCCGTCCATCCTTCGCACGCCGCCCTTGGGCGCTCGCCCTGATCGTCGCCATCGCGACGACCACCGCCGCCTTCACGCAGGCTACGACTGTCGATCCAGTGATGGTCGCCCGCATCCGCGAAGAAGGACTCCAACGCTCGCGCGTGATGGAGTTCGAGTCCTACATGGTCGACGTCCTCGGCGCGCGCCTCACGATGTCACGCGACATGCAGCGTGCGCAGGCCTGGGCGCTCGCGGAGATGCGCCGCATGGGACTCGCGAATGTCGCGAGCGAGCCCTTCATGGACTACGGCGTGACCTGGGACAACGAGTACGTCTCGGCGCACATGCTCGAGCCCGACTACACGCCGCTCACGGCATACCCGGTCGCGCACACGGCGGGGACCGCCGGACGCGTGACGGCTGACGCGATGATTGTTGATTTGCAGACACGAGAGGATCTCGAGGCACAGCGCGGCAAGCTGCGCGGCAAAGCGGTGTTGATCTCGAATCCGGCCGTCATTGACTTGGCGACGCTCACGAATGGCGTGCCGCGCTACACGGAGGAACAACTCGAGGCGCTCGAGCGCACGGCGATTGTTCCGGCACGCCCCACTCCACCGCGCACAATTCGCAACACGGCGCTCATCACCGCCGTCGAACGGATGGCCTTCTTCAAGAGCGAAGGTGTGGCCGTCGTGCTGCAGACCGATGGCAATCGCCTGGCGATTGTGCCTGGGTATTCGCGTCCGGGCTCGGCAACCGACGGCTGGAGCGCCGAGGGGATGCGTACGTCGGTGCCGATTCTTGCCGTGACGCCGGAGCACTACAATCGGATGTATCGCATCCTCCGCCGCGGGATTGCGGTGAAGGTCGAAGTGGAGATTCGCAATCGCATTGGCGAGCGGGTGGAGCGGGCGCAGAACTTGGTCGCCGAGATTCCCGGCACCGATCCGAACGCGGGCGTCGTGATGCTCGGCGCACACTTCG
>JANLTT010000313.1:0-32737 GCA_031363115.1 Gemmatimonas sp. | reverse complement strand
TCGGCCCCAAGAACCGATCGAGCCATGCCAGCGTCTCCTGCACCATCACGTAATACGGGACCTGGTGACCACCGCGCGCGACCACATGTCGTTTCCGATCCTCCGGCACATTCCACAAGGCGAACAGGGGCCGAGCTGTCGTCTCCAGCGGGTGAATCATGTCGTACTCGCCACTCAGCATGAGGACCGGCTGTGTTGCTCGGCCCACGAAATGGAACGCGTCGACCTCGGGCTGGGTTGGCAGAGGGCTTAAGCCCGGCAGCCCGAGGACCGCGACTTTGAATCGCGGCTCGGTGGACAGCATGATGGGGGCGAGCATTCCGCCCCAGCTGTACCCGAGATACGCGAACCGCTCCGCATCGATGTCCGCGCGCGTTTCCAGGTAATCAAGGGAGCGGCCGAGGTCCTTGGCCCAGTGCAGGACGTGATCGCGATAGGTATTGGTCTCGTCCTGCCGGCGATAGACGAACCCGTCATTTCGGTCGAATGTGCTTTGGTACACGGGGAAGGCGAACGCGCGCCCGCTGCGCACGATCATCTCGGCATGCTCGGTCGAATAATCCTCGAACGAATCCTGCAAGAGCGCGTTGGAGCCGGGGAAGTAGACGACCGTCTGGAATGGGCCCGGCTTCGAGCGAGGCGTGTAGAGATACAGCCCCACACGCTCGTTCCCGTATGCCGCGCGGAACGTCACGTACTCGCGAACCCACGTCTCCGTGGTGTCGATGGACCGCGATACGACATCGAGGGGTTCCCGATCGTAGGCGTAGAGGCGCTTGTAGACCTGAAAGACGGCGTCGGACACCGGCGTCTCCCGCGCGAAGTCCCGCACCGCATGCTCGATGCGCCGGCGAGTGGCCGACAGATTTCCTACGTTCTCCCCGTAACTCGCCAAGCGGAAACCGTTCATCGAGGATCGATCGAAGGGAGGTGCCGAGTTGGCGACCGTGAACACGTATGGGTCGTCCGCCCACCCGCCACCGAGGATGTAGCGTTCGTCGCCCGATGCGTTGAACGCCCATTCGCGGGCGTTGCCTGCCATGTCGTAGATCCCGAACTGACTCATGCCAGCGCTGCTCCCGACGGCCTTCGGAGCTGCAGCGGCCATGTTGCTGGCGGGAATGATCCAATCGCCGTGCCAGGTGGTCGCCGCACGGAACCAGTGATAGACCGTAGGGAGTTCCTTCCCGCTAAAGCGTGCGTAGGCGGCGGCCTCGTACCAACTGACCCCCGTGACCGGATACTCGCCCTGTCCATCGCGGTAGGATCCGAACGACCATGTGCTCGGTCCCGGCCGGCCCGTACTGTCAGTAAACGCCTGCATTGCGTCTTCCCAGGGTACCGCTCGACCGTCGCGCTTGAACGGATGCTCCCAGTACGCCCGGTCTCGATATCCCCCGGCGTCGATGAACTGCTTGTACTCGGCGTTCGTGACCTCGTACTGGCCGAGTTGGAAATCCTGCAGCAGGAGCGGAGGTGCGAGCGACAGGTTGGGTGCCACATACCGGAACGCGAACTCCGGTCCCCCAGCGTATCCCGGCAACGGTCCCGGGACGTGACGCCAGCGCTCCGGCAGAGACGCAAGCGGACTGAGGACGATTGTGTCGGCTGTGGCTTGCCGCCCGGTCGCCACGTCGATGGTCCGATATCCCTCCGCCTCCAATCGCAGGACTGAGGGGCTCAGCGGGAATCTCGCGATGGTCAGCGGCGTCGTGCCGAGTGACTCCCACGGACCCGCGTCGGCATTCTCGTAGGCGCGACGCTGTACCGTGGCGCCGGCCGGCGAGGAGTGGATGGTGACCGGCGTGGTGAACGTGGACCAAAGACTATCCGGAATCTCGGCCGCGTTCATTTGGGTCGCCAACTGATATGCAGCCTCATGGTCGCGCGCGTCGACGGCCGAGCGCAGCGCCTCCAACGTCGGGCGTTTCGGACCGGACGTCCACATGATGATGACGGCGACCGCTGCCAGTCCAACGGCGACGGGAACGGCGAGGCGTTTGGCCAAAGCGGTGAGCCGGCTTGCGGCACGAGGTGCAGCGTCGGCTGGAGTGACGTCGGGTGTCCGCAGCGCGTGCAACAGATCGTCCATCGTGGCAAATCGATCCGCAGGCGACTTGGCCAATGCCCGATGCACCGCGCGCTCGACGTGCGGCGGAACTGTGTTGCGCAACGCTGAAAGCCGTGTCGGTGGATCGGTGAGGATCTTGGCGATGACGGCCTGCACGGTTGGTCCGGAGTGCGGCGGCTCACCCGCCAGCATCTCGTACAGCACACACGCCAGCGCAAAGATGTCGGTGCGTTGGTCGATGTCGTCCCCCGACGCTTGCTCGGGGCTCATGTAGGCCGGGGTGCCAACCGCCAGTCCGGTTGCAGTGAGGCGTTCACCGCCGGCGGCCGAGACCGCGCGCGCAATTCCGAAGTCCGCGACGTACACGCGGCCTTCTTTGAGCAGGATATTGTCTGGTTTGACATCCCGGTGGACGACGCCGTGCCGGTGCGCGGACTCAAGCGCCTCGCCGACTTCTTCCGCGATGGAAAGGGCATCGTCGACCGACAACTGCCGGTCGCGATTGAGCCGTTCGCGAAGCGATTCTCCTTCGACGAACGGCATCACATAGAAGAACATGCCATCCGCTTCGCCCGATTCGAGGACGGGCAGGATGTGCGGATGCGTCAAGCTGGCCGTGATTTCGATTTCACGGACGAAGCGGTCGTGCCCAAGCGCCGCGGCAAGTTCCGGCCGCAGGACCTTGAGGGCGACTTTCCGTTTGTGCTTGATGTCCTGAGCGAGGTAGACGGTCGCCATGCCGCCCTGACCGAGTTCCCGCTCGATCACATAGCGGTCGGCAATCGCGACCTTCAGGCGTTCCATGATGTCTGCCATGACCTCCCCCTGGCGGGCAATAGTAGTGAAAAGCGCGACGGCGCGCCTCCTCGAGGGAAGCACGCCGTCGTCGGTCCCGCCCTGCGTTGCGACGTCAGCCCGCGTGGCCGGGTGTGACTCTCGAGAAGACGATGCACTCGCTCGCCACGCCCAGGCAGAGCCCGAACACCGCGGCGAACATCCCCGCGCCCGGTCCCTCGGTCGCGCCGAGCGAGTACCCTGTGAACCAGGCCAGCAGCGCGCCGACCACGGCGATCACCGCCGACTGCACGAGCGCCGTGTGCCGGCTCCGGCGTTTCCCGATCGCCGAAGCGAGCACGCCCCCCGCGAAGATCGTGGCGACGAGCGCCATCCAGAACAGGCGCAGGTCCCCGCCCGTGCTCGCGTAGCGGAAGAGTCCGAATGCCACGGGAGCCGCGCCGAACGCGACGGCGCCTGTGAGCGCGATGCGCTGCGCCAGCGTTCGCTCGGGGATTGCTATGGTGTTCATCTGATCCGCCAGTCGGGGGAAGTGTGGATGCCTTCTCCCTTGTACTCAGCATCGTGCGACAGCTTCGGACCATCGCACGATGGAGCTAATCCCGCGTCGGGGGGAGCCCTCCGAGCGGGACGGTCGCGATACCGTGGGCTTGTCGCGAGATAGACGCTGGTGACGCGCGGCATCGCTTGAAGTGACTAGTTCCGCACGCCCATTCGTGCGATACCGCTCGCGTGACCGCGGTCATGATATTGCGCTCTCGCACTCGTACTTCCCGGCGCACGGAGTGCGCCGTACTCCTCATCGCAAGGCTCCGATGCAGGGCATCACCGAGAAGCTCGTCAGGCTCATTGAGACCCACGGATGGACGGCGGACTTCGAGCGCGCCATCGCCGCCGTGCAGGCACACGACGTGCCAACCATGCGCGGCGTCCGCTGTCTCGGCGACTATCTCGCGTTCGTCGATGCGCTCGTCACGTGGACGCCGCGCGAACGGGGCGATTCGCGCTTCATCTACGACCGGCTGGTCCAGTTCTACTTCGTCCTCGACCAGGAGCCGCTCAAGTCGCTGCAGAGCGCCGTCGCGCCCGGCGAGAAGGCGGTGCCACTCTCGCCGCTGTCAGCCTGGATCGTCGAGTTCGCGCGGGCGTGGGGTTCCTATCTCGACACGCTCGCGTCGGCCGCGGAGGTCGCGAGCTTCCAAGACGATCCGAGCTTCAACTGGGACGAGTATATGCCGCCGCCGAGCGGCTACCAGACCTTCAACCAGTTCTTCGCGCGTCATGCCAAGCCCGGCATGCGCCCCATCGCCGCGCCCAGCGACGATCGGGTGCTCGTCGCGCCGAGCGATGCGACCTTCATCGGTTGGTGGCAGGTAAGCCAGCGCTCGCGCATCTACGTCGAGGATCCCAAGCTCTCGATCAAGGGGATGCAGTGGTCGATCCACCAACTGCTCGAAGGGAGCGCGTACGCCGATCGATTTCGCGGGGGCGTCTTCACGCACTCGTTCCTGAACACCTTCGACTACCACCGGTGGCACACGCCGGTGCGCGGCAAGGTGCTCGAGGCGCGCGTGATGCAGGGTCAGGCGTACCTCGATGTCGCCGTTGGGACTTCGATGGTCGACGGCCAGCCTGTGAAGGTGCTCACGACACGTGACGGCACGGGCTATCAGTTCGTGCAGACGCGCGGGCTCGTGGTGCTCGATTCACCGATCGGGCTCGTCGCCTGCCTGCCGATTGGCATGGCGCAGGTCTCGTCGGTGGTGTTGACCGCTGAGGTCGGCGTGACGCTGCGCAAGGGCGAGGAGCTCGGGTACTTTCAGTTTGGGGGCTCAGACTTCGTGATGGTGTTCGAGCGCGCGAGCAACGTGCACCTCACCTCGCGCGTCGGCGTGCATTCACAGCAAGGGAGTTGCATCGGGCAGGCCTACCCGGTGTCAGAATGATGTCGCGCGAGGCTCACACCTCGTGCGCACCAGACTGGGCGCCGACGCCAGCGGGACCGACGCTCGTACAGCGCACACAGTGCCTGTGCGAGATTCAGGGCACACCGCCGCCCGTCCGCGGCGCTGGCGAGGTACGGGATCGCGCCGTACGTTCGACGAGTAGTCGAACCCCGATTGCAATTCCTATCCCGCAACAGCCACGAGTTTCTGGACGCGGACGAGGAGGGTGCATTAATCGGCACGCAACGTCACTCGCTCTTCGCGCTGGGTCGCTGAGTCAGCCGAACAAACAGGTCAAATGGCCACGCCCCAAGTGACAACCATGCCCACCGCATCCACCCCGCCCGTGCCGGCCGCCGAAGTCAGCGAAGACAGCGGGCAGATCGGCCAAAACATCGCGGCCGTGCATGACTTCTACTCCCGCGAAGAGCACCAGCGGAGTGCCTCGCAACGCCACGCCGAGCGCATCGGCTCCTTCGTCGGGCGGCCGGCCTTTCTGGTCGTGATCCTGCTGTTCGTCTCGGTATGGATGGGCGTGAACCTGGCCTTGATGGCGTGGGGCAAGGCGCCCTTTGACGAGCCCCCCTTCTTCTGGCTGCAAGGCATGACTGGACTGGCTGCGCTGCTGACGGCGACCGTCGTGCTGATCAAGCAGAACCGCGTCGCCAAGCTGGGCGAACAGCGTGACCATCTCGACTTGAAGTTGACACTGCTGATCGAGCAGAAGACTGCCAAGCTGATCGACCTCATGGAGGAATTGCGCCGTGACTTGCCCAACGTGAAGAACCGGCATGACTCCGGTGCCGCCCTGATGCAGCAGGCGATGAGCCCGGAAGGCGTCCTGGCGGCGCTGGACGAAGAGGTAACCTCGCCCGACGGATCGATCTCGGCTTCGACCGCGGTGCCCGCCGAGCCCGCGATTGCGACCGACCCCTCCGCCGACCCCTCCGCTGACCCCTCGGCTGGCGCCGACCGCTGACTGCGCCCGTTGCGTGTCCATCTCGATGTCTTCGAGTCAGCCATCCACATTTCCTGGAGCCTCTCTCGAATGCTTCACGATGAGATGACGCAACTGCCCGTGCCGCGCAAGGAAACCGACAGCTTCGGACCCATCGACGTGCCGGGTGACGCGCTGTGGGGTGCACAGACACAACGCAGCCTTCGCTTCTTCGACATCGGCGAACAGCGCATGCCATCGGCGATCGTGCATGCGCTGGCGCAGATCAAGCGCGCCGCAGCCGAAGTGAACCGCGATCTCGGTCTGCTCGACGCCACCAAGGCAGGGGCGATGGCCACGGTGGCGACACGCATCGCAGCCGGCGAGTTTGAGAGCCAATTTCCGTTGTCGGTGTGGCAGACCGGTTCGGGCACGCAGAGCAACATGAACGTCAACGAAGTCGTGGCCAATCTCGCCTCGATGGCGCTGGGCGGGGGCTTGGGCGCTGACCGGCGCGTGCACCCCAACGACGATGTGAACCTGGGGCAGTCGTCGAACGACGTGTTCCCGACGGCCATGCACATCGCTGCGGTGTTGAGTGTGCGTCCGCTGCTGGCATCGCTGGCGAGTCTGCGCGCTGCGCTGCGCGCCAAGGCCGAGGCGTTTGCCGGCGTACTCAAGGTCGGCCGCACGCATCTGCAGGACGCCGCACCGCTCACTCTCGGCCAAGAGTTCGGCGGCTACGAGGCCCAGCTTGCGCTCGCCGAAGCTGCGATCCGGCGCGCGCTTCCTGATGTCCACGCGCTGGCCATCGGTGGCACCGCCGTCGGTACCGGGCTCAACACGCACCCTGAATTCGGCGCCCGTGTCGCCAGAGTGTTGGCCGCTCGGCTGGATGCGCCCTTCGTCGTGGCCGACAACCTGTTTGCCGCGATGGCCGGACATGAGGCTTTGGTGGGGCTGCATGGCGCGCTCAGAACGCTGGCCGTGGCGCTCAACAAGATTGCCAACGACATACGCCTGATGGGCAGCGGACCGCGTGCCGGCCTGGGTGAATTGCGATTGCCCGCCAACGAACCCGGCAGTTCGATGATGCCGGGCAAGGTCAACCCCACGCAGGTCGAGGCGCTGACGATGGTGTGCGCCCAGGTGATGGGGCACGACGTGGCGATCGGCATCGCCGCGAGCCAGGGGCAGTTTGAACTCAACGTCTGCAAACCGCTGATTGCCTGTGATCTGCTCGACAGCCTGCGCCTGCTGGGCAATGCCATGACGAGCTTCCGGGCCCATTGCATCGAGGGCATCGCGGTGGATGCGGAGCGTCTGCAGTCGATGGTCGAACATTCGTTGATCGGCGTGACGGCGCTGGTGCCGCACATTGGCTACGACCTCGCCGCGAAGATTGCCCGACATGCCCACGCTCAGGGCCTCGATGTGAGGCAGGCGGCTCTGGACGTGGGCGGTGTCAGCGCTGCCGATTACGACGCGTGGGTCGATCTGCAGGGCATGACAGCGCCTGACCGAGCTCAGGATGTACCGCCGCGGAAGCCTTGAGCGCAGCCGCGCCTGACGCGATGCCCGACGTTCCGGCCACCGGCCCCGCTGGGTCTCACGGGATCAATTCTTCTACGGCGGACACACGCAATCAACGCCCGCGCAACTCACACGGGATGCCTGATACTTTCACGACCGGCGGGTACCCAACGCGTCCCCTCAAGGCCCTGCGCACTCTCGAGCGAACGCTGTGAAACGCATCAATCAAGAGTCAATGCGCGCCGCCATCACGGCATCGGCGGATCCGATGGACGCCGAGCCCGGCTTGCCGTCTGGGTGTGCCGCACCACCCACCGATTGCCCTGACGCTCGAGAATCGCGGTTCCGCGACCCACGACGTCAACCTTTCGCTCCCCCATGTCGGCCGACAGCGCATAGCTGTAGATCGCCCACGCGAGGTCGCCGGCGACACGCACCTCGATATCGCGGGGGCGATACCGGAAATTGCGGAACTCCTTGAGCTCTGGCGCCAAGTGATGATCCCGATAATTGGCCCAGCCGCGATCAAGGCCAGCGCCCTCGCCGACCGTGAGGCTGTCAACGGCGTAGAGCGTGTCGAGCGCTGCGAGGTCCCCTCGTTCCGCCGCGGCGAAGAGCGCGGTGATGACGGCCTGGGCGCGCGCGGCGTCAGCGCGGGCAGCGGGAGACGCGGTGGCCGTCGTCGTCGGAGCGGGATGCTGATGCCCCTGGGCGTGGACCACCGCCGGCGACGCCGCGAGGGCGCACGCGAAAGAGAAAACGAGCGCGAGTGGCGGAACAGGGCGACGGATCGGTACAGGCACGGAGTCCTCGCAGCGAAGTGACAGTGAATTTGGGCGCGCAGGGGAACCCGCAAGAAGCTAGCCTACCTTTTATGCCGCGTAAAGGAACTTGCTCGCGTTGCGGCCTACTACAGGGTAGACTCTTTACTGGGTGTAAAATGTCCTCGCTCACAAATCCGGCGGCCGAGCCCCATGTCTGACGCCTCGCTCCCGAACTCCATCCTCTCGCGGCGTCAGTTGCTGCGCTCCGTAGGGGCCGCCGGTCTCCTCGCCGGCGTCCGTCCGCTGTCCCCAGACTACGCACACGGCGTTACGCGTGGCGCGGTCGCGCTCGAGACAGAGGTGGTCGGTCGCGCTCGGGTAGCGAATCTGACGATTGCCAACACGCGCCTGCGTCTCGATGGCCGCTCCGCCACCGCCACCACGATCAACGGTACCGTCCCGGGACCACTCCTCCGCTTTCGTGAAGGCGACGAAGCGGTGATTCGCGTCCAGAATGAACTCGACGAGGATACCTCCATCCATTGGCACGGGATTCTCCTGCCGCCTGCGATGGATGGAGTGCCCGGGGTGAGTTTTGCGGGCATCGCCGCGCGCTCAAGCTTTGAGTATCGCTTTCCGCTGCGCCAAGCTGGGACCTACTGGTACCATAGCCACTCCGGGCTGCAAGAACAGCGTGGACACTACGGGCCGCTGATCATCGACCCGGCCGAGCCCTCGTCGTACAAGTACGATCGTGAGTTCGTCATCGTGCTCTCCGACTGGACCTTCGAGAACCCGTACCGGGTGCTCGCTCGGCTCAAGAAGCAACCCGACGCGTATAACTACCAGCGGCGTACGCTCGTGGACCTGTTCCGCGACGCGCGGGAGGACGGATTCGGAGCGACCCTGAGGGACCGGATGATGTGGGCGTCGATGCGCATGAACCCCACGGACATCGCGGATGTCACCGGTGCCACCTACAGCTTTCTACTCAACGGCGTCGCCCCGGAGGACAACTGGACCGCCGTCTTCCGTCCGGGAGAGCGCGTTCGGCTCCGCATCATCAACGCCGCCGCGGGCTCCTTCTTTGACGTAAGAATTCCCGGCGTTCCCATGACGGTCGTGCAGTCCAACGGCCAGCCCGTGGAGCCCGTGGAGACCGACGAGTTTCGCATCGCCATTGCCGAGACCTTTGATGTGATTGTCACGCTGCCCGAAGACCGCGCCTACACGATATTCGCAGAGGCGATGGATCGGAGCGGATTCGCGTGCGGCACACTCGCTCCGCGCGAGGGAATGCGCGGGGAACTTCCGACGCGGCGTCGTCGTGCAATCCTCGCTATGGCCGATATGGGAATGGCGATGGACCATGGGGCGATGGACCATGGGGTGATGGCAGGCATGGCCGGGATGCACGGCATGATGGGAATGCGTCGCGGGGCAATGGACCATGACGACCCGCCCGCCGCCACGCAGATGGATCACGCGGCCATGGGGCACGAGGAGTCATCGACCCTGCGAGACCCTGGTACCGTCGAACCAGAAGTGACGCACACGCGGCAGTCGCACGGCGTCGGGAACGCGATGGTTCCGATGTCAACGAAGAGCCGACTCCACGAAGCAGGCGTGGGACTCGGGGAGGATGGCTGGCGAGTGTTGCGCTATACCGACTTGCGTGCCGAGCGCGCGTGGCCCGCCTTCAAGGGCCCCACGCGTGAAGTCGAGATTCATCTCACGGGCAACATGGAGCGCTACATGTGGTCCATCGACGGGGTGCCCTTCGAGCACGCCGCGCCGATTCGCTTCCGACTCGGCGAGCGGTTGCGTCTCACGATGGTCAACGATTCGATGATGAATCATCCCATGCATCTGCACGGCATGTGGATGGAGCTTGAGAATGGGCACGGCGACCGGATTCCTCGTGTGCACACCGTGAATGTGAAGCCCGCGGAGCGTGTGTCGCTCTTGATAACGGCCGACGCAGCGGGTCGATGGGCGTTCCATTGCCACGTGCTGTATCACATGGAAGTGGGGATGTTTCGTGTGGTCGAGGTCGTGGCCGAGGACGCGCACGCGGGGATGGATCATGTACCGCGTTAGCCGTCGGAGCGCACGCTGGACATCTGGCGTTGTCACGATGGCCGCCTTGGCGTTGTTCCCGCCAGGGTCTCCGCTCGCTGCCCAGGCTCCGGACTCCGCGTCGCATGTCGCGATGCCACGGCACGCGATGTCGTGGGGGATGACCTCGTATGTCCTCAGCGAAGTGCTCGAGTACGCGCCACGGGCGAGCGAACGGCCAGTGCTCTTCGACCTGCTCGGCTGGGTTGGCGGTAGCACGCATCGTGTGTGGGTGAAAGCAGACGGCAGTGCGGCGACGGTTGGTCGCGCGGTTCACGGTGAGTATCAGGTGTTGTATGGTCGGCTCGTCGCCCCATTCTGGGACGCGCAGATTGGCCTTCGCGTCGACGCGAGGAATTCGACGCAACCGTCGGCATCGCGCGTGGGGGCGGTGCTCGGCTTCCAAGGACTGGCGCCCGGGTGGTTTGAACTTGAGCCCTCCCTCTTTGTGACAACGAACGGGAACATCTCGCTCGACCTCACGGCCTCGTATGATCTCTATCTCTCGCAACGCCTCGTGCTGCAGCCGCGTCTTGAGTCCTCTCTTTCCTCGCGAGACGAGCCGGAGTTCGGCATTGGTCGGGGGTTGAGCGGCGCGTCATTCGGCATTCGCACGCGGTATGAGATTCGTCGCGAGTTTGCACCCTACGTAGGAATCGTGTGGGAGCGCGAGTTTGGGCGCAGCGCCGAGCTTGCTCGCCTCGCGGGCGGCACGGCGAAATCGACGCTGTTGGTGAGTGGGCTGCGACTGTGGTGGTAGCGGGACCGTCTGACTGAGCCGGTTGGCACTGGGCGGGTATGACCTCAGGATCTTCTGAACTGGAGAGTTTCTCGTGTTGCGACGTTCGGTGTGGATGGCGGCTGGCGCGATTCTGTTGACTGCGGTGGCCGCCCGCGGCGACGACTTCTGGCTCATTCCCAACGCCTTCCGCGTTGCCGCGGGAGACGAATTGGTGTTGCGTGGGCAGACCAGCAGTCAGTTCCCGCGCAGTCGCGTTGCCGTCTCCGGCGACCGGATTGCGGATGCGCGGCGGCTCGGCGCGCAGTCCGAGGTGCCGATCACGTCCGTCGCAGTCGAGGGTCGCTCACTTCTCCTCCGTGACCGTCCGAGTGCCGCTGGTCAGTACGTAATCGCCATCGCGCTCCGCCCGCGCAGCGTGCGCGAGTCGGCGGCAGGATTCCGACGCTACCTCGAAGCGGAAGGCGCCACGGCGGCCCTGCGGCGGGTGGACCGAGAAGGACTTCTGCGCGGTCGCGACAGTGTGACCCGCCGCTACGCGAAGTATGCCAAGTCCCTCGTGCAGGTTGGCAGTGACGGGGCACGGGCGTTTGGACGCGTGGCGAATCACGAGATCGAGTTTGTGCCAGTGCGCGATCCTGCGTCCGTGCGGATCGGCGACACATTGCCGGTGCGTCTGCTGTTCCGGGGCACCGCGCTCGCCGGCATTCCCGTGCACGCCGATGTGGCGGACCTCGACGCGGATGTCGAGGCCGCCCCCGACGGCGGACACACCTCGCCCGAGCATGCTGGGGCAACGATCTCGCTGCTACCAGATCGTGATGGACTCGTTCGGCTCGTCATCACGCGTCGAGGGATGTGGAGCCTTCGCACGGTACACGTCACGCAGGCTGATTCAGCGTCCGGCGCCGACTGGGACACGCATTGGGGCACGCTGGTCTTCGCCGTCGGTGAGCCGCGGCCGCGCGGAGACAGGCCATGAGCACCCACGACGACTCTCGCAAGGCGCATTCCCACACCGATACGAGATCGGAGAGTCCGCAATCTGACAATGCGCACACTGCCCACGAGACCGGCGCTAGCGCAGCGCAGCACGCAGGGCACGGCCAGCCCGAAGGCCACGGCCAGCCCGAAGGCCACGGCCAGCCCGAAGGCCACGGCCAGCCCGAAGGCCACGACCAGCACGAAGGCCACGACCAGCACGAAGGCCACGACCAGCACGAAGGCCACAGCCCGGAGATGTTTCGCAATCGCTTCTGGCTCTCCCTTGTGCTCACGGTTCCTGTCGTCGTCTGGTCGGAGCACATCCAGGCACTGCTCGGGTATCGCGCGCCGCGCTTCATCGGCTCCGACTGGTTCGGGCCGGCGTTAGGGACCGTTGTCTTCTTCTACGGCGGACTCGTCTTCCTGCGCGGTGCGTGGCGCGAACTCCGCGCGCGACTGCCGGGCATGATGACGCTCATTTCGCTCGCCATCTCGGTGGCGTTCGTGTTCTCGTGGGTGGTGCGCGTTGGCCTCGTGGATGCGGACGCGCTGTGGTGGGAACTCGCGACGCTCGTCACGATCATGCTCCTCGGGCATTGGATTGAGATGCGCTCGATCCGCCAGGCACAAGGTGCGCTGCAAGAGCTGGCCAAGCTGCTGCCGGATTCCGCCACGCGCGTGAGTGACGGTCGCGAGGAAACAGTTCCGGTTGCTGAGCTCCGCGTTGGCGATGTCGTGCTCGTGCGTCCGGGAGAACGTGTGCCCGTCGACGGCACGGTACAAACGGGCGAGAGTGATCTGAACGAGGCGATGATTACCGGCGAATCGCGCCCAGTGAAGAAGCGGGAAGGCGATGAGGTGATTGCGGCCACCATCAATGGATCGGGGTCGCTGCGCATTGTGGTGACCGGTACGGGTGACCGCACAAAACTGTCCGGGATCATGCGGCTCGTAGCCGATGCGCAGCGCTCCAAGTCGCGGGCGCAGCACCTCGCCGACCGCGCCGCCCGCATCCTCACCTACGTGGCCATCGCATCGGCACTGGGCACGTTCGTTGCGTGGCGACTGCTTGGTGCGAGCCTGGACTTCGCCATCGTCCGTGTCGTCACGGTGCTTGTCATCGCCTGTCCGCACGCGCTGGGCCTCGCGGTGCCCTTGGTAGTGGCGATCTCCACGGCGATGGGTGCGCGCAGCGGCCTGCTCGTCCGAGATCGCCGCGGGCTTGAGGAGGCGCGCAATCTCAACGTGGTGGTCTTTGACAAAACGGGAACGTTGACGCTCGGTGAGTTTCGCGTGGTCGGGATGGCCGTGTCCGCGTCCACCACCGAGGACGCGGCGCTCCGCATCGCGGCAGCCATCGAAGCGGAGTCCGAACACCCGATCGCGCGCGGAATAGTGCGCACGGCAGAGGAGCGGAAGCTCGCGCTGCCGCCCATGAGCGGTTTTGCTTCCATCACCGGCAAGGGCGTCTCGGCGACGGTTGAGGGGCTTGAGTACCACATCGGAGGACCGGCGCTGCTGACTGCACAGCAGGCTGAACTCTCCGCGCCACTCCAAGCATCCGCGACGGCGGCCGACGCGCGTGGACAGGCCGCGATCTATCTGCTGCGCGGTCGGGAGGCGCTGGCGGTGTTTACGGTGGCCGATGCCATTCGCGAAGAGAGCCGTGAAGCCATTCACGCACTGCACGCGCGCGGGATCCAAGTCGCCATGCTCACCGGCGACGCGCAGGCGGTCGCTGATGCGGTCGCGGCCGACCTCGGCATCGACACCGTGTTTGCGCAGGTGCTCCCCGAGGACAAGGCCAAGAAGATTCAGGAGCTTCAACGCAGCGGGAAGAAGGTCGCCATGGTCGGTGATGGTGTGAATGATGCGCCGGCGTTGGCAACAGCGGACATTGGCATCGCGATCGGTGCAGGTACGGATGTGGCGGTCGAGGCGGGGCACATCGTGCTCGTGCGCTCGGACCCGCGTGATATTCCACGCATCATTGACCTCTCGCGCGCCACGTATCGGAAAATGGTGCAGAACCTCTGGTGGGCCGCCGGCTACAACATCGTGGCCATCCCGCTCGCCGCTGGGGTCCTCGCCCGATGGGACATCCTGCTGACGCCGGCACTTGGTGCTGTGCTGATGTCGGCGAGCACGGTCGTGGTGGCACTCAACGCGCAGTTGCTCAAACGGACGAAGTTGTAAGGGGCGACGCGCGCGCGCCGTCTTGCAGAAGCGAGCATCGCGCGTGGGAAGCAGCATGACGACAGGTTTTACCTGACATAAAATCAGCAACCGCCGGATGGGAAGCTCTCGTGTCAACGGCCAGCTTGTGCACATGCGCTTCGTCGACGCCGGATGCCAGCCCTGGCAACGGAGTTCTTCTCCGTCGGCGCCTGCCGTACAGCTTTGGAGGACACTGGTGACCAAGGACTCGCCCGTCGCACCCGCGCACGTCCACAGCGCCGACACGTGCGCCACCATGTCGATGCTGGCGCTCGCGGTTGCGGTGTTGCTGTGCGTCAGGCCAGTTCCCCTTGCGGCGCAACGGACGAGCGCCGACACGGTCCACACCCGACTCGGGGCCGTCTACGCGCTTGCCGACCGCAACAACCCTCGCATCGCCGCCGCGGCAGCCCTCGCGGACGCCGTGCGTGCGCGAGCGTCGGGAGCGAGGCGGCCGCCAGATCCTCAGTTGCAACTTGGCCTGATGAACCGCGAACTCCCGGGCCTTGCTGAGATGGACCCCCTGGGGATGACGCAGGTGCAGTTGATGCAGATGCTTCCGACGCCAGGGAAGCTCGGCTTCGCGGGCGAAGCGGCGGACGCGCGCGCGACGGCGGCGCGAGAGCGTGCCACGGAAATGCGCTGGGAGATTCGCCGCCTTGTCGCGGCGGCATTCTACGACGTCTATCGTACCGAACGCGCCCTCACCATCGCCCTCGCCACGCGACGCCTGGTGGAGGACGTGGCCGCCACGGCTGACGCGATGTATCGCGTGGGTGAGACCGCGCAGGCGGATGTGCTGAAGGCCCGCGTCGCGGTCGCGCGAATGGACGAAGAAATCATTGCGATGCGCGCCATGCGGCTCGCGCAGTTGGCGCGACTCACCGGGCTGCTCGACCAGCCGATCGATTCGACGATGCCCCGCGTCGCGTTGCCCGTGTTTCCAGACTCTGTCGGTGCTATCGACTCGCTGACGCGCCACGCGGCGGACGATCGGCCGATGGTGAGAGCCGGACAGGCTGAGCTCGCGGCCGCCGAGTCCGACAGTCGCCTTGCCCGGCGGGAGATTTGGCCAGACCTCCAGCTCGGCGTGCAGTACGGGCAACGCGGGGGAATGGGTGGCGTGGAACGTATGGCGAGCCTGATGGTCGGCGCGTCGCTCCCCGTCTTCGCGGGGAGCCGACAGTTGCGCATGCGCGATGAAGCGGAGGCGATGCGCGCGATGACCGCCGCCGATCTCGGGGCGATGCGCGCGGAGACGCGGGCACAGGTCGGCGAGTGGCACGTCGAGTGGCAGCGCGCGCGGAACCTGCAGGTGCTGTATCGCAGCACTGTCTTGCCCCAGGCGCGCGCGACGGTCACCGCATCGCTGGCGGCGTATCGAGTGGGACGCATTAACCTGATGACCGTCCTCGACGACCAGATGACCGTCAATCGCTACGAGCAGGAACTGGCCGTCCTCGAGGCAGCGGAGGGAATGGCCTTGGCCGAACTCGAGATGCTGCTCGGACGTGAACTCTTTGACCCACACTCCAGCCGGCCGTCGTCGGGAGGGAATCGCTGATGCGCGCTGACCACGAAGTAACCGGCCCCGCAGCAACCGGCCGCACAGCGGCGGAGGATGACGTGTTCGGACCACGGCGCACGCGTGGCCTCGCGCGTTGGCGCGCGATTCTGCTCGCGCTCGCGGTACTTGCCGTCGCGGTGTTTGCGGCCTGGTGGGGCTCCCGTGAGCCGGCGCCACAAGCTGAGGTCGCCGAGCACGCGCACGGCGCCGCGCCGACGCTCGCTGTGGCGCAGCCGGTGATGCTCAGCGACGAGCAGGCACGGCGCATCGGGGTGACATACGCCACGGTCGAGCGTGGCACGCTGGCGCAGGAAATCCGCGCGGTGGCACAAGTCGTCTATGACGAGACTCGTGTGCGCACGGTGAGTCTGAAATTCGACGGCTGGGCGGAGCGTTTGTTCGTGGACTTCACCGGCCAGCTGGTGCGCGCGGGCGAGCCACTCCTGTCGACGTACTCGCCAATGCTCGTCAGCGCCCAAGAGGAGTTGGCCTTGGCAAGCCGCCTCGTACGCGACGTCGCCGGATCGGACTCGACCACGCGACACGGGGCGCAGCAGATGCGCATGTCCGCGCGGCAGCGACTCCTGAACTGGGACGTGCCGGAGGCGCAAGTCGATCGCGTGGATGGTGGTGGCGAGATTCTCAAGACACTCGAGATCCGCGCCGCGTACGACGGCGTCGTCGTTGAGAAGTTCGTGCTTGAGGGGCAGCGCTTCATGGCCGGTGACGCGCTGTATCGCATCGCCGACCTGTCCTCCGTCTGGGTGGAAGGTGAGGTGTTCGAGCAAGACCTCGCGCTGATCCGGCTCGGGCAGTCAGTGGACATTGACATCGAGGCGTTACCGGGGCAGCCCCGCCGCGGCCGGATTGTCTTCCTGCAACCAACAGTGAGCAGTGACACCCGGACGACGCGGCTTCGCGTCGAGCTCGCCAACGGCGATGGTCGCCTACGTCCGGGGTTGTATGCGACCGTGCGCATCGACGCCGGCAGCATGATGCCGGTCCTCCACGTCCCGCGGTCCGCCGTGCTGTCCACGGGCCGGCGCGACATCGTCTTTGTGCGCCGCGCGGACGGCATGCTTGAGCCGCGCGAGATCGTACGCGGACTCGCGACCGACACGCGCGTGTCGATCGTGTCCGGGCTTACGGTAGGCGAAACAGTCGTGGCCTCCGCGACGTTCCTCATCGACGCCGAATCGAATCTCGGATCTGCCATCGGCGGAATGGCCGGGATGCCTGTCAAGGATCCCGACAATCGCGACAACTGAGGATGCCACCATGCTGAAGCACATCATTGCGTGGTCGGTGGGAAACAAGTTCCTCATCGTGCTCTTCACCGTCGCCGCCAGCGTCGCGGGCATCGTGGCGCTCAGCCGGACCCCACTCGAGGCGCTTCCGGATCTCAGCGATGTGCAGGTCATCGTCCAGACGGAGTTCAACGAGCAGGCCCCGCAGATCATCGAGGACCAAGTCACGTACCCGATTGCCGCCGAGATGCTCAAGGTGCCGGGTGCCCGGGTGGTTCGCGGCTACTCCTACTTCGGCGTCTCGTTCGTCTATGTGATCTTTGACGACGACACCGACCTCTACTGGGCACGCAGCCGCGTCCTCGAGTATCTGAACGGCCTGAAAGGACGGCTTCCCGCCAGCGTGTCTCCCACGCTCGGTCCAGATGCGACCGGACTCGGCTGGATCTATCAGTACGCGCTCGAGGACACGACCGGGCGCCTCGACCTCTCCGAGCTCCGCGCCCTGCAGGACTGGTACCTCCGGTACGAACTGACCGCCGTGTCTGGGGTCTCCGAGGTCGCGACCATCGGCGGCTACGAGAAACAGTACCAGGTGGATCTGGACCCGGCCAAGCTGCAGGCCTACCGAATTCCTGTCACACGCGTGATGCAGGCAATTCAGAATGCCAACGCAGACATCGGGGCAATGGTCGTGGAGCTCGCCGAACGCGAGTATATGGTCCGCGGACTTGGCTATCTCAAGTCGCTCGCGGACATCGAGAATGTCGTGGTCGATGCCACGGCGGCCGGTACGCCTATTCGCGTGGCGGATCTTGGCCGTGTGGGCGTCGGCCCCGCCGTGCGTCGGGGCGTGGCTGAACTCGATGGACGCGGTGATGCCGTAGGCGCCATCGTCGTAATGCGCTTTGGCGAGAATGCACTCACGACCATTGAGCGCGTGAAGGAGCGCCTCGCGGCTATCGCGCCCGGCCTCCCGCCAGGCGTGGTCATCCGTCCGGTCTACGACCGGAGCGACCTGATCGAGCGCGCCATCGCGAACCTGCGCTTCAAGCTGTTCGAGGAGAGTCTTGTTGTCGCCCTCGTCTGCATTGTCTTCCTGTTGCACGCCCGGTCGGCACTGGTCGCCATCCTGACGCTCCCCGTCGGCATCCTGATGGCCTTCTTGGCGATGCGGTACGTCGGCGTCGGCGCGGACATTATGTCGCTTGGCGGAATTGCCATTGCTATCGGCGCGATGATTGATGCGGCCATCGTGATGATCGAGAATCTACATAAGCATCTGGAGCGCGCCGTGGTTGCGCGCGAGGCTGCGACAGGGGAGGGGACGGCCGGTCCGCCCTCTCGCTGGCTGGACACGGGAGTCCTCTCCGTGCGCGAACGCTGGCAGGTCGTGATTGAGTCCGCGCAGGAAGTCGGACCCGCACTCTTCTTCTCGCTGCTAATCATTACGGTCTCCTTCCTTCCGGTGTTCTCGCTGGAAGGGCAGGAGGGGCGGCTCTTCCAGCCGCTCGCGTACACGAAGACCTTCGCGATGGCCGCGGCGAGTTTGTTGTCGGTGACGCTGGTGCCGGTGGCGATGGGTCTCTTCGTGCGCGGCCGCATTTACCGCGAATCGGCGAATCCCGTGAATCGGTGGTTGATGCGGGCGTATCGTCCGCTCATCACCCTCGTGTTGCGGCATCGGTGGCCGGTCGTGGTCGCCGCCGTCGTGACGGTCATCCTGACGTGGCTCCCGTGGTCGCGCATCGGCAGCGAGTTCATGCCGCGGCTCGAGGAAGGGACGATGCTCTTCATGCCAACCACGTTGCCCGGTGTCAGCGTGGCACGCGCACGCGAGATTCTCAAGATTCAGGATGGCATCCTGCGCGGCTTCCCCGAAGTGGCGCACGTCTGGGGGAAGGCCGGCCGGGCCAACACCGCGACCGACCCCGCCGGCCTTGATATGTTCGAGACGACAATCACGCTCAAGCCGCACGACCAGTGGCGGCCGGGGATGACCTATGATGCGCTGGTCGCGCAGATGGATTCGGCTGTCAAACTGCCGGGCGTGACGAACGCGTGGACGATGCCCATCCAGGGCCGCAACGACATGCTCGCCACGGGAATCAGGACGCCGGTTGGTATCAAGGTGTTTGGACCCGACCTGGCGGAGCTGGAGCGAATCGGGCGCGAGATCGAGACGGCGGTCTCGATGGTTCCCGGGACGCGAAGCGCGTTCGCGGAGCGTGCGGTCAGCGGGTACTACCTCGATATCGACATTGATCGGCTGGCGGCTGCGCGGCACGGCCTGAATGTCGGCGATGTGCAGGCCGTGATCGCCACGGCGATCGGCGGGATGACGATCACGCAGACCGTAGAAGGCCGCCAACGCTTCGGTGTGCGCGTTCGGTATCCGCAGGAGTTGCGCGACACGCCGGAACGATTGGCCGCGGTGCTGGTGCCGGTTGCGCACGCTGGCGGCGGCGCGGAGGCGAGCCCCGCAGACGGAATGGCGGGCGGAGGGCCGGGTATGGGCACGTCACGGCGTGCCGCTCAAGTGCCACTCGGGCAACTAGCCCGTATCACGTCGGTGGCGGGTCCGATGGTCATACGCACGGAGGGCGCGATGCCGACGGCGTGGGTCTTCGTGGATGTTGAGGGACGGGACATCGGTGGCTACGTCGTCGAGGCCCAACGCGAAGTTGCAGCGCGTGTTATCTTCCCGACCGGATACACCGTGGTGTGGAGCGGGCAGTTCGAGTATATGCAGCGCGCGAAGGAAAAGCTGAAGCTCGTCATTCCGGCCACGCTCGCCCTCATCTTCCTGCTGCTGTACTTCAACTTCAAGAGCGTGGGAGAAGCGCTGATCGTGATGCTCTCCCTGCCATTCGCCCTCGTTGGCGGGATATGGTTTCTTTGGGCGCTCGGCTATAACTGGTCGGTGGCTGTGGGCATCGGGTTCATCGCGCTCGCCGGCGTGGCTGCCGAGACGGGCGTGGTGATGCTGATTTATCTGGATCACGCGTGGGCCGCACGCCTCGCCGCTGGTCGGCCGCCGAGCCTGCGCGACTTGTATGAGGCCGTGATGGAAGGGGCGGTGGAACGGGTGCGGCCGAAGATGATGACGGTCACCGCGATTATGGGTGGGCTGCTCCCTCTGCTGTGGGGGACCGGCGCGGGCGGAACCGTGATGCGCCGCATCGCGGCCCCAATGATTGGCGGGATGGTCTCGAGCACCGTGTTGACGCTGCTGGTCATCCCGGCCGTGTATTCGCTATGGAAACAACGGGAGATTGTTCGGCCGGACGCGCCTTCCGCGCTTTATGATTCTTCAAACGAAAATATGATTGTCCGGGCCCAGCGGACGGAGGGTTAACAATGGCAGCATCAAAAAAGCGTGGGGGTTCCTCAGCGGGCCCCCGACTCCAAGAAACAGTGCGCTTGTCCGCCGACGGTCTGGCCAAGGTGCTCGGTGATCTTGAGGCACGAGTACTGCGCGCCGTGTGGGCGCTCCCTCGCGCGGCGACCGCGCGCGAGATCCACGGTCGGGTGCTCCGCGAGCACGCGGTGTCGCCTCTCACCACCATCACCGTGCTCAATCGACTCGTCGCGAAGCGTGTGTTGACGCGGACCAAGCGCGAGGGCCGCATCCACTTTGCCGCGCGCTTGAGTGAGGATGAGTTCCTGCTACAGGCATCTCGGCGTGTTGTCGAGGGTATTCTCTCGCTGGGGACGGACGCCGTGACCGCATCGCTCGTGGATGTGCTCGCTGAGCAGGATCCGGAGCAGTTGCAGGAGCTGGCGCGTCTCATTCGTCGCAAGCTGCGCGAGCGGGACGGGGGCTAAGCGTGCCGTCCGCTGGCATCAGCGCCAACGCGCCACTCGGTCGACGCGAGCAACTGCATCGGCGCCAACTGCTGATGGCGCTCGCGGCACTGCTGGTGTTAAGCGTGAGTCCGGTGTTCGGGCATCATCTGCTCGGCTCGGTGCCCTGGTTACCCGCCACTCAGCAGCACGCGGGCGTGTTCTGCTTGGTGGCATTGCATCTGCTATTGGCGCCGGTGCACGTGGTGGCGCACTGGTTGCTCTACGGTGGCGTCGCGCTCGCGGTCGTCGATCGGACGCGGGCGTTTCTCCGCCACCGCGCCGTGATGCACGCGTTGCCGTCCGAGGTCGCGACCAGGCACCCGGAGGTGGCTCGTGCGGCGGGTCAGGTTGGGCTCGATGCAACGCGCGTGTTGCTCGTGTCCGGCCTCCCAAATCCCGCGTTTACGAGCGGATGGTGGAGACCGCGCGTGTACATCGCGCGCGAGTTGCCACAACGGCTCGCGGCGGACGAGTTGGAGGCTGTGCTCGCGCACGAAGCCGAGCATGTGCGCCGACGGGATCCGCTGCGTCTGTTCTGGTTGCGCGCGTTGGCACGCGTCCTGTTCTGGCTGCCGGCGCTCGGACGCTTGTCCGATGACCTCGCGGACGAGTGGGAGATTACCGCCGATGATGCGGCGGCGCGGACGCACGCGTTGCCGCTGGCCTCGGCCATTCTACGGATGTCTGGTGTCTCCGCACAGGCGCTCGATCCTGCCGTCGGATTTCACGAGTCGGCGCTGTTTGCGCGGAGAGTACGCCGGCTCGCCGGGGAGGAACCGGCCATCGGCACACACGTGTCGCGGCGGTCGCTCGCGACGGCGGCCGGCGCGCTGTTGGTGGTGTGGCTCTCGGGTGTGATGGTGTTGCATCCACTTGAGCTTGGCGACGGAGCCACGGAGGGCGGCGGACATTCCGCGCACTGCAATCACGCCGATGCGCTTGCGATCAGCCACATCTTTTGTCGAGGGCTGGCACTCGGGAGTCTTCCTGAGGACTGTCCGCACTCCGCCAGCGCCGATGGGACGCACGCGGCGGCAGCGACGCATTGACGCGTCACTCCCATGCTTCTTGTGGGGCGTCTGAGGAGACATTATTTTACTGTAAGTAAAAACGGAAACCCCTTTCACTCTGGCCACGGGCTCTGATGCTCACCACACAACGGCGTGCCGCTCGCTGGTTTCTCACCATACTCGGTGCCGTGCTTGCCCTCGCCGCGCCGCTGCGATCGGCGCAGGCGCACCCCCGGTTGCTGGCCGCTGAGCCGGCCGCGGAGAGCCGTCTCACGACGCTTCCCACCCGCCTCTCACTCAGCTTCAGCGAGCGACTGACGCTCGCCCTCAGCCGCTTGACGCTCAGCGACAGTGCGGGCCGGGCGGTGGCGCTCGATACTCTGCGGGCCGGTGCGGCAGACGGCAAGTCGCTGACGGCGCGGATTCGCGGCGCGCTGGCTCCGGGTCGGTATGTCGTGCGCTGGCAGGCCGCTGGCGCCGACGGACATCCGCTCCGCGGTGAATATCGCTTTGAGATTCTTCCCGCGGCGATGGCGCCAGCGCCCCTCGAAGCATCGTTGTTCTCCTTCGGCGCGAGCGAAGGTGCTGAGTTCGGCGTGGAATCGTCGAGTTACGTGGTCGTCCGAGCCGTGCTCTTTGCGGGCGTTGTCACGCTCATTGGCATTCTCTCCCTCACGCAACTCATCCTTCCTCGCGTCGCGCGGCGGCTCGAGGCGCGTGGCGCCGCACCCGGCAGTGCAATCGAAGGCGTAGCTCCCGCCTCCACGACGATGGTGGCTGAAGCGACGCGGCGCGCTTGGACTGTGGCATCCTGCGTGTTCGTCATGGTCGGCGTGATCACGGTCGCGCGATTGGTCGCACAGCACGCGACGATGTTTGGTACGGGGGAGCATATGTCGCACGGGTCCATCACCGCGCTGTTGACGGGCTCCGCCTGGGCGCGCGGATGGTGGCTCGCGATCGGCGCGTCCGCCGTTGGCGTCTGGGGGGTTCGAGCTGCGGGACGTTCCAACGCATACGGATCGCTGAGCGTCGGCGTGGCGGCGCTTGCGCTCGCGATTTCACTCGCGCTCTCAGGGCATCCGGCCGCTGCGCAGGAGCCGGTGCTCGCCGTCACACTGGACGTCGCGCACGTGATTGGGGCCGGCGGGTGGGTAGGCGGACTCGCGGCGATGATGCTGTTGGCCGTGCCTTCGGCGTTGGCGTCGGGCGGGGATCAGCGACACGAAATGGTTGGCGAACTGGTGCGCGCCTTCAGTCCGACCGCTCTGATGTTCGCGGGGATTGTGTTCGTCACCGGTGTGCTCGTCGCGTGGCGCAATCTCGGCACGGTTGACGCACTCTGGCGCAGCGTGTACGGTCAGACGCTCGTCGTAAAGCTCGCGCTGCTGAGCGTCGCCGCCGCCGCCGGCGCGTACAACTGGAAGCGCGTGCTCCCGCAACTTGGCTCCGCGTCGTCCACGGTCAACCTGCGTCGCTCGGCTGGCATCGAGATGATCGCTGCCGTTGCCGTGTTGGTTGTCACCGCGGTGCTCGTGGCCACGCCAATGCCGAGCGACGCACAGGCGATCGTCAGCCGCTGAAGCGTGGCTGTCGGCCACCAAGCTTCGTTATGCGACGTTTGGAAGCGCGCCGTGACCCCGGATTCGCGTTGAGCGAATCCACCATTCGGAGCCGGCCATCGTGAGGATCCAGCCGAGCCACAGCGAGAGCCCGAAGACCAGTCTCACATCCACGCCGCGCGGGGTCAGCGCCAGGTCGAGCGGGATAGCGACAAGCCGGACCGAGGCGATTGCCAGCGCCGCCGCCATGCCCCGCAGCATCCACTCGCGGTGCGCGTCCACGCGTCCCGCGCGAATGTAATGGAACGCGAGGCTCACTGAGGCGAGCAAGAAGAAACCGACCGCTCCAACGAGGACCTGCTCCGCAATGCCGGCGAGGGGCTGCCAGAGGCCAAAGAAGAGACCCGTCAGCCCGCTCAGCCACGCCAGAACAATCGCGACACGACCGGAGACGCGATGCGTCCGTGGCGTTCGCCGCCGCACGCGGCGCGACACTTGGAGCGCGGCGAGCGCAAGGAAACCGGCACCTGTGAGCACGTGCACGCGCGTGACGGTACGGTGCGCCGCGAACTTGCCATCGGCCTCGGTCGCGACTTGCGCGCGCCGCTCTGGGGCCGGTTGCGTCACTCCCAAGACGACAATCGCGCGCGCGCGAACCCTCTCCATCTGCGAGATAAGGTCGTTCGGGACGAGGACGCGCAACACAGCGGCCGCGATGCCAATCGAAACCAGAAGCGCAAAGACGACGCGAATCAGGACGTCAGGCAAGCGTGGCATCAGTCGCGGAGAAGGGGATAGCCAGGCTGGGCGCGCACCGAACCCGTCAGGACTTGATGGGCCCGAGCGCCAACCCGAGGATCGCAAACAGGAGCGTGACGTACGCGGCGAGCCCGACGACGGCGGCGGCTTGTCGGGCGAAACGCCAGCCGGGACTCGCGGCGGGGCCAGGGGTGCCTGACGCTGTGTGCGCCCGGCGCTCGGTGACCGCCCAGCACCCGTAGCAGGCAAAGCACGTCGCGGCGGCCATCAGCGGGAACCACGCCGGGGGGCGCGCCCAGATGGCGGCCGCGGCAATGAGCACGCCGCCCACGATATCGAGGACGAGCCGATCCATCGGCGTGCGTCGCGCGCGCGCGCCAAGCACGTCGGCTAGGGTCTCCTCGGAAACGACGGAAGCTTCCATCTCGACTCCTGGTTCGGGCCTAGCGTCGACCTGCATCATAATAACGTGGGCTCGTGCGTCACGTTCATCCTCTGGAGGGCGTCGAGATACTTCCACTCGAGAAGCCCGAGGCACCCAACGTAGACGCCCTCGAGCACCAGGTGAGCGAGGCCGAAGGGGGATGCCTCCTGTGCCAGCAGGGCGGTCGCGAGGACGCAGAGCACCGCCCACGTAATGTTTGCCGCCACCAGGAGCAGGAGGAGCGCGCGTGGTCGCACCGCGCGCCGGGCAAGAGAGAAGGAGTATCCGCCATATGCGAGATTTGCGGCGCCCATCACGATGACGAAGCCAACGGGCAACGCGTATAGCGTGCTCAGCCACGGGGAGAACGCCAGCACGAGGGCTCCGACAATCAATCCGCCCGAGCAGTCAATCCAAAGCAGAGACTTCGCGGTGCGCACCTAACGATCTCTCCTCAGGTTCGAGCCAACGGGGTCAGCGTGAGGCGGCCGCCCGATCACTGCATCCTCGCAGCTGCCCACGCTACTTCGCTGGCAAGAGCGGCGGGTCCGCGTTCCAGATGTTCGCCTGGATACGCCAGTTCCCATTCACCTGCTTCCAAACGTTGATGTACTTGCCGCGCTCCGTGACGCCTTCACCATAAGTGAGCACGTAAATGCCTTCGTCCACAATCTGCTCGGCGTTCCCGTAGAAGGCGGTGGTCTCTTCGCGAAACTCGGTGATGCCCGCCGTGAGGAAATCCACGGTCAGCGCATGAATCGCGTCAATGCCAATGGCCGCTGGAGCGCCGGGCGGGTAGGATCGTGCATCGGGGAGGAACATCGCGTCGATGGCCGCGACGTCGCCCGAGACGTGCGCGTCGGTGAACGTCTTGTTGTGTTGCGCGATGATGGTACGCGCTGCCTCGAGGTCGAAGGCGAGGGCGTCGCCACGACTCTCGGCGTCCGGCTCGCGCGAACAGCCGACCGCGAGGACGGCTGCTAGCGCGAGGCGGTGGAATCGTGCGAATGGAGCCATGAGACTATTCCTGAGCGTGGGGCGAACGTGGCATGGTCGGCATACCGTGGGCTTGTGCTGCGCTGCTGCGTCCATCTGTACCAACCTCGGTTAGGCAACACTCGACGCGCTACAGCCATCGGCGCACTTGGCTGCGATACGCCTCATAAGTCGCGCCGAACTTGGCGTGTAGATACCGCTCTTCGCGCAGCACGATGCCCCAGTGGAGCATCCACGCGACCGGGAGCACCAAGACAAGCGGAACGAGGCCGTCGACCCAAAGCGTGACGCCGAGATAGACGCCCAGCGCCGCGATGTAGAGCGGGTTGCGCGTGAAGCGGTACGGGCCATCGGTCGCGATCGCGAGCGTCGGCTGCGAAGGTAGCACGCGTCGTTAGACCGCGCGCATTCCATCCTTGGAGGTTGGCGCGGGCCCGAGTATTCGCGTCACGTCCGCCTTGCGCATGAGCACGAGAAGCGGCGCCGCAACGGCCCACGACAGAGCGACAGTGGCCCATGCGACGAGTGAGCCGCCGAATGCGATTGGGGTGATGCTCCCACCGATCGCTGCGGGCACAATGCCCGTCGTGTTGTTCACGGCAGCGTGCATGACCATCACGAGGAGCAGACTTCCGCCGGTCTTCCAATACAGGAATGCAAACACGACCGACATGGGCATCACTTGCAGCAGGTACGCTGGGAAGGATTGTCCCGTACTCCCGCTATCAGGGAGCACGAACAGCGGCAGGTGCCAAACGGCCCATACGAGGCCCAGGACGAGACTCGCGCCGCCGAGGCCGACGTGTTGCGCGAGACGGGGGAGCGCGTAGCCCCGCCATCCAATTTCCTCTCCGGCCTGCGCCCAGGTCGAGACCGCAATGCCGAGGAGCATGATTGCTACCGGCGTGTCGCCGAACGGCGGCCATACCCCGGTCACGATACGATGGATGAGCGCGGCAGCCAGCTTGAGCGCGGCGAAGTAGCCGAGGGCGAGCGCGTACCAGCGGGCGCCCACTTGCCATTGTCCGATGCGCGCGAGCATCCGAGTCACGCCAGCGCGGCCCTCCGCCTGCGCCGTCAGCGCGAGGGCGACGAGTGCCGGCGCAAACACACCAAGCAGAAACACGGGACCGCGGCCGCCGAAGAGTCCCGTGTTGCCAGGCGCCGCCAGCCCCGATGCCGCAAACCATACGGACCACGAGACCAGGAACGTGAGCAGAAAATAGGCGAGCACCAACCCTTACGGCTCCGCAGGGTAGTACCACGCGCGATGCACCAGCCCGGCACGCACCTCGTACACGACGACGCTCGACTGGCCGCCCGCTTCAGCCGTCGGCGCACTCCAGCGCGTCCGCTCGTGCGTGGTGACCCACGGTCCGAGGGCGCGCACTGCCAAGAGCTCCGACTGGGCGGTGGGTACTTCGCGAAAGTAACTGGCCAGCAGGCGCTGAAAGGCGTCGACACCTCGTCCGCCGACCGTGACCGAGTCTCCCTCGACGTTCAGCCACACCATCCCAGGTGAGACGTGGGCCATCATCGCGTCGAGGTCCTTTGCGTTGAACGCCGCCACGTACGCGCGCACGACCGCGATTGGGCTGGTGTCTCGTGGCGCGACCAACGCAACGGCCTGGGCGGGCGCGTCCGTCGCGCCCAGCAACATCATCACGAGTATCGTCGTGGCTCGGATCATCGGAGACCGCTTCAGGAGGCTGGGGACGTTGGGCACTGCTTCGCAAGGTACGATAGCGCGCGACCGCTCGCCTGCTTCGTTGCCGCGGCCGCGAGGCACCAAGCGGCGTTATAAGCCCGGCACGGTCTCACCGGCGTCCCGGCCGCACGGCCGATGCGCATCGGAGCGGTGGCGGGCGCGCCGTCGCCGGTCACGCGGCGCTGGCGAGGTCGACAATCGCACCGTACGCTTGCCGAGTAGTTAACGGACCCCGATTGAAATTCCTATCCCGCCCGGGCGTGGCGACTCTCGGCGGCGGCGAAATGGCGGGAATGGTGGTATGTTCTGGCCGACGAACCTCCTTCGGAGCACACCAGATGGACTACGAGATCCTCGCGCTCAACCTCGGCTACGCCGTCTTCGGCGTCGTGATGATGTGGGTGAGCTACCGCGTCTTCGACAAGCTCACGCCGCAGGTGGACTTCCCGGAGGAGTTGAAGCGGGGGAACGTCGCGGTGGCGATCTTCATCGGTTCGCTGTTCGTCTCGATCGCGCTCGTGGTCGGCAGCGCGCTCAACTGATGCGGCGCGCGGTGCTGCTCCTCGCGGTGCCGTTCGCGCTCGCGGCGCAGACGCCTCGTGCGCCATCCGCGCCCGCCCCGACGGCGGCGCCCACCGCACCGACGGCGGCGACCACCGCACCGACGAGCGCCATCGCCCGCCGTGGGACCGCCCGCGTCACGTCGCGCTACGACGAGACCTTCCGCCGCTACTCCAAGCGGTACTTCGGTCCCGCCTTCGACTGGCGCTGGATCAAGGCGCAGGCGATGGCCGAGAGCAATCTGGATCCGAACGCGCGCAGCTATGTGGGCGCGCGGGGCCTGATGCAGCTCATGCCGGCGACGTACCTCGGCATCCAGAGCAGGCGGCCCGAGTTCGGGGCGATCGACGATCCCGAGTGGAACATCGCCGCGGGCGTGATGCACGACCGCTATCTCTGGCGGCTGTGGGAACGCGCCGGAGTCCCCGACGAGGAGCGCTACGCCTTCATGTTCGGCAGCTACAATGCCGGTCAGGGGACCATCGGGCGCGCGGCGGACTCGGCCCGCGTCGTCGCCGGCGGGCGTCCCAACTGGGATCATGTGGAGATCGTCGCGCCGCGGGTCCCGCGCTGGCGCTACCGCGAGACGCTCGGCTATGTGCGCAAGATCGACACGACCTACGCGTTGATGAGGCGGCAACGCTGAGCGCCTTTTCGGCGCGCTTGAACTCCTTCGTGTACTTGTAGATCTGGCGCGGACCACTCCGCGGCATGGGACGCCTCCTCGCGTCTCAGTTTCCTATGCCGATGCTATGTTCAGTGATCACCATTCCGCTGGAGCGCCGCGTCATGCCTGACCACTCCCTCAGTCGTCGCGAGGTACTCGCGGCCCTGATCGCCGCCGCCGCCATCCCACTCGTTCCGGCCTGCGCCCCGCGCGGTTCCGCGAGCCTGCTCACCGAGCCCGAGGCATTGGCACTGCTGGACAGCATCGCCGCGAATCTGTTCAAGCTCGCACCCGAGGCGGCCACCTCCCTGGGACTCGACGTCGGCGCGAGAGCTGCACTCCGTGGGCAGCTCACCGATCGCTCCCCAGCCGGGAAGCAGCGCATGGCGGCGCAGGTGCGTAGCGACCTCGACCGCGTGAACGCGGTTGACGTGAACGGTCTGTCGCACGCGACGCGCACGAGCTTTGCGGTCGTGCGCAGCGCGTATGCCGTGGCACTCGAAGGATTCGCGCTGCCGTATGGCGACATCACTGTCGGCGGGTGGCGCAACACGCCATACGTGGTCATCCAGAACGTCGGCGCGTACCTCGACGTACCGAGGTTCCTCGACGCGGAACACCGCATCGAGAACACGCAGGATGCCGAGGCCTACCTCGCGCGCTTGCAGTCGCTTGCCACGCAGCTCGATGGTGAACTCGCGCGCGTGCAGGAGGCGCGTGCGCTAGGCCTGGTGCCGCCGTCCTTCTTGATTGACAAGGCACTTCGTCAGTTGAGGCTTTCGGAGGAGAACGCGCGCAGCGGCGGGACGCTGGTCGAGTCCATTGCGCGTCGCACCAAGAACATCCCCGGTGACTGGGGCAAGCGGGCCGGCGTGATCGCGATGCACGAGATTGCGCCGGCACTGGCGCGTCAGGTGACGGAACTGGAAGCGCAGCGCGCCCTTGCAACCGATGATGCGGGAATCAGCAAGCGGCCACACGGCGAGGAGTTCTATCGCTGGGCCCTCAAGGCCTCGACCACCACGAGCATGACGCCTGACGAAGTGCACGAGCTTGGCCGCACCGAGCTCGAGCGCCTGCACGGGGAGATGGACACGATCTTGAAGGAGATCGGCTACTCGCAAGGCACGGTCGGCGAGCGTATGAAGGGACTCGCCAACGACAAGCGATACAAGTTCGCCGAGGGGGATCGGGGCCGCGCCGAGATCCGTGCCTTCATTGATGAGCGCTTGGCCTGGATCAAGGCGCAGATGCCGCGCGCGTTCAACACGCTCGTCAATCCCAACATGGAAGTGAAGCGCTTGCCCCCGGAGGAGGAGCCGGGCGCTCCTGCTGCCTACGGCGGTGCGGGCTCAATTGACGGAACGATTCCGGGACGCTTCTGGATCAACCTCCGCACCACCGATCTGCACAGCAAGTACAGCCTCGGCGACCTCGCGTATCACGAGGCGATCCCCGGGCACATCTGGCAGGGCGAGTACACGCATCGGATGCCGGAGATCCGCCAGGTCCTGGCCTTCAACGCCTACTCCGAAGGCTGGGGACTCTACGCCGAGCAATTGGCGGACGAGCTCGGCGCCTATGAGGGAAATGGCGTGGGACGACTCGGCTACCTGCAATCCATCGCCTTCCGCGCCTGTCGACTGGTGGTGGATACGGGGCTGCACGCCAAGGGTTGGACGCGTGAGGAAGGCGTGAAGTTCTTCGTGGATGTGAATGGTTCGAATCCCGAAGAGGTGGCCAGCGAGGTGGATCGCTACTGCGCCTGGCCGGGACAAGCCTGTGGCTACAAGGTCGGACACAGTGAGATCAACCGGCAACGCGAGAAGGCGCGCGTGGCACTGGGCGCGCTATTCGACGTGAAGGCCTTCAACGACACGGTGCTGCTCGGCGGGAATGTGCCCCTTGATGTGCTGGCCAAGAATGTCGAGGAGTATGTGGCCGCGCGGTGAAGCTCACCGGCTTCGTTCACGCGGCCGTCAGGCACCATGCGTCGCTGGACGGCACCGCGGCCTCGGGCTATCCGATCAGCTCTCGAAGCGACGGCACTGGGAGGAACGGCATGTACTCCTTCCAGCCCAGAAACAGAGAGAAGCACACGTGGATTGCCGGCGCAACCAGCAGCGCGAGCGGGACGTACTGCGCGAACTCTCGACCGGACATGCGCAGCGCCCACGGGGGCAGCAGCCAGGTTAAGCCCGCGGGCAGGCCGTAGTACAGCCACACCGGGAATCCGTGCGTCGCGCCGTATTTTGCGAAGCACATGCCGCCGATCACAACCACGGCCGCAAGCGAGATCACTCTGGCCTGCGACGGAGCGTGGACGCGGGCGCGCAAGGCAAGGCGAAGGACGCCGAGGAAAAGCAGGAACGAGACCGCGATGAAGAACGGAAAATGCCACGATGTGTTCAGGTCGCGTTCCTCGAGAGTAGGTGGTGTGCGTCTGACGTGGGCTTGTGCTGCAGTCACTCCATAAAATGCAGCCGCGCAGCGGCTGCAACAATAACGTTGCTGACAGCACAAAGCATCGTTATACGGTCGCCCCGCTCGAGACTAGAACTCGTGGGGCGTTGATTGCCGACCGTGTACGATGGTGAGGAGCTCAATGCATTCGGGCCGCACGCGGTAGAAGACCCGGTGCGAGTCCACGACGAGTTCGCGCACGTCGAGGTCTTCGGCCTCGAGGGCATGCTTGCCGAGGAGAGGATGTCGCCGGAGCAGCTGGATTCGCTGGTCAATCTGCAGGACCACCTGCTCGGCGTAGACATCGGAGGTGCGGCTGATAAACTCGGCGATTCCGGCGAGGTCCTGGACGGCGCGCTCCGTCCAACGGAGCGGGAGCATCAGGCGGGCCGACGAATACGCGCGCGGACCCGTGCCAGGGCGGTCTCGTGATCGACGGTGCGGCCGGCGTCCGCATCGGCGACGCCCTGCTCGATGGCCTGGCGGACATAGACCTCGTACGCGAGGTCGTCCCACCCTGCGCCGGCGGGGAGCTGCTCGACGAGCCGCTTGGCGTCGTCTCGAATGTCGGGGGCGTCAGCCATAGCTGGAACCTGCGCCCGACGCGGCGGGGACGCAAGCTCGGCCGACCAAGCGCCCCGCAACTACCTCCGCAGCGCGTTCATCGGCAGCACCCTTCGTCATGGTGCCGCGCGCTTCGTTCGACACGCGTCTATGCGTGATCGTAAAAGCGAAACTCCGGTTTCGGGCAGGTCGGCCCCAACCGAATCTCAGATTCAGAACGCTTGAACGGAGCGTCGAGGTAGATCGGAAAGGTCACGTCACTGAGCTTAAACTGGACGGTGTAGAAGCCAGGGAGGAGGCGGACGTCGAGCGTGCCCGTCTCCGTGCACACGGGGTGTCCATGGTCGTCGCCAATCCAGATATCGGTCGTGTCGACGGTCGCTCTGATGTAAAGACGGTGATACTCGCGTCCATCCGTGGTGACCGAATCGGCATCGTCATCGCGCTTGTTCACGAAGATTCCTCCTGGTCGGCATAACGTGGGCGTGTGCGGCGGACGCTTCCAGTAAGATGCAGGTGGCCGGCCGCGCCGTACCCTAAGGTACGAAAGAGCGCGGCCGCCCGCCTGCTTCGTTGACGCGGCCGTGAGGCAACAAGCGTCGTTATATCGCACCCCACGCACAAGTCAGCACCACGGCGTGATCAGCAGAGGGCAGGTCGAAGACGGCGGGGTCGAAGCCGCGCGGGACCCACTGGCGCGCTTGGGCGTGGTCGGGATTCGTGGGATCGTCAAGCGCGTCGAGGAGTCCGGCGTATCCTGGCGGGCCTCCGCAGTCCTCCGGTGGTGCGGCGCGCTGCCCGTCGAGCACGCGCGGCATCGGGATGGCACGCGGGTCAAGCGGCTCCCGCGCCATGTGCACGACTTCGATGTCATGCTTCCAGTCGTCGCCGTAGTCGTAGGTGTAGACGAGCCGTGAGCCGCGCTTCAGTCCGAGCGAGGCGAGCGTGGTGACCGCCGTATCGGTGCCCGGCATCTCGTTGACTGCAGAGACGAAGCGCTGTTCGCCAATCCGGAAGTCGTGCAGATGATAGTCCATCCACGCAAACACGCATTGCAGCACACGATGCAACTGCGCGAGCGTGTAGGTGTCAGGTACGGACAGTTCGCGCCAGACGGGCGGTGCGATGTCGCGAATAATCACGCGAAGCACGAGGACGCCGAGCGTCGAAGCGGGCCGCGAGTGGAGCGTTAGCGATCGCTTCCTTGGCGTTGGCATCGAATGGTTGCGGTGTCGATATAACGTGTGCTTCTGCTG
>JANLTT010000236.1:0-8356 GCA_031363115.1 Gemmatimonas sp. | reverse complement strand
CATTCGGGTGGCGGCGACCTCCGGTGAGACCTCCAGATACACCACTTGGGTGCCCCAGCCAAGCGCCTCGCGATTGGAGGGATCGAGCATCCATCCACCCCCCGGCGCAAGGACAAGCGGTCCGTGCGGTGCGAGCGCAACCGTGGCCGCACGCTCCAATGCCCGGAAGCCGGGCTCCCCCTCGGCGGCGAAGATCTCGGGAATGGTCCGGCCCGCAGCCCGCACAATCTCGTCATCGAGATCCACAAAGCTCCAGCCAAGTTGCGCCGCCACCAGCGGCCCAACCGTGCTCTTCCCCGAACCCGGCAGGCCGACCAGCACCAGGCGCGGCGCGCTCATGAGCGGGTGCGCGGCGACAAATCAGCCGAGCCGTTCAGCCACGCGCGCGAGATACGCGTCGTGGTTGCGGCGCAGTTCGCCAAGCGAGTCCCCGCCAAACTTCTCGAGGAAGGCATCGGCGAGCACGAGTGCGGTCATCGCCTCGGCAATTACACCCATCGCCGGAACGGCCGTCACGTCCGATCGCTCCGCCGCGGCGTCGGCCTTCTCGCCGGTCTTGATATCCACCGTGTTCAGTGGGCGCATCAAGGTGGCGATGGGCTTCATCGCCACGCGCAACACGAGTGGCTCACCGGTGGTCATCCCTCCCTCGAGCCCGCCAGCGCGATTCGTCACGCGACGCACATGCCCCGTGCGCGGGTTTCCCGGCGCAGGCTCGATCTCATCGTGCACCTGTGCACCCGTGAGTCGCGCCGCCTGAAAGCCGATGCCCATCTCGACGCCCTTCACGGCGGGAATCGAGCAGATGGCGGCGGCCAAACGTCCATCGAGCTTGCGGTCCCAACTCACATGCGCGCCGAGCCCGACGGGCAATCCCGTGACGATGACTTCGCAGATACCGCCGAGTGTGTTCCCCTCGGCTTTCGCGGCATCAATGCGCGCGATCATCGACGCCTCGGCCTGTGCATCGAGACAACGCAGCGGCGACTCATCGGCCACCGCGTTGATGTCATCGGGCATGACCGAGGGCGCCACGGCGTCCACGCCGCCCAAGTGCACAAGGTGACTGCCGATGCGCACGCCAAAGGCGGCGAGGAGCTGCTTGGCCACGGCACCCGCGGCCACGCGCGCCGTGGTCTCACGCGCCGAGGCGCGTTCGAGGATGTCGCGCGCATCCTCGCGGTCGTACTTGAGCAGTCCCGTGAGATCCGCATGCCCGGGACGGACGCGGGTGACCTGACGCTTTCGTCCCTCGGGGGTGTCGTCCTCTGGGCGCGGCGCGGGATCCATGATGGCCTCCCAGTTCTTCCAGTCCTTGTTGCGAATCATCATCGCGATTGGTGCGCCGAGCGTCTCGCCGGCGCGCACTCCGGCGATGAACTCCACCTTGTCCGTCTCGATCGCCATGCGTCGTCCGCGCCCATAGCCCTGCTGGCGCCTGGCGAGCTCGTGATCGATGTGCGCGGCGAGGAGCGGGAGACCGGCAGGGGCTCCCTCCACGAGGGCCACGAGGGCCTGCCCGTGTGATTCGCCGGCGGTTTGGAAGGTGAGGCGCATTGCGAGGATGGAGGATGGAGGAGGGAGGATGAAAGATAAGCCACCTTCATCCGTTGCCTCGACGAACCGAAATCAGCGTACAAAACCAAAGCGCCCGGCGAAAGATATCGCCGGGCGCTCGGGACCTGCAGGATTCCTGGCGGACTTAGTTGCTGTCCGGGCGGCGAACGATCTCGCCCTCATCCACAATGTGCGGCGTGACGAGGATTAGGAGGTCCTGCTTGCGCTCGACGACACTCGTCTCGCGGAAGAGGATGCCAATCCAGGGCAGCTTGCTCAGAATCGGAATGCCGCGCTCGACGCGCGTGACCTGCGTCTGGGTGAGGCCGGCGATGACCGCGGTCTCGCCGTCGGCGACGAGGACTTCATTCGTCGCCTGACGCTCACTGATTTCCGGACCGGCGACGGTGATGCCGAGCAGCGACTGCTGCGTGGCACTGATTTCCATCGAGATCTGGCGATTGGCGGTCACGTGGGGCGTCACGGCGAGCGTGATGCCGATCTTCTGGCGCTGAATGATCGGGGCAATCGCCTGGATCTGCCCAGGGACGGCCGGCGGCGTCAGCAAGAAGGCGATTTCCGTACCGGCAAAGAGCGTCGCCTTGCGATTGTCGATGGTCGTGGTGCTCGGCTCGGCCTGCACGTCAGAGAGACTCTGCGAGCTGAGCGCGTCGAGGAAGGCGGTGATGTTGTTGCCGCCAATCACCGTGTTGTAGATGAGCGAGATGGCCGCGCTACCGCCAAAGGTGCGGTTCGCGTTGGCCACGCCGACAAAGGCGTCGCCGCCGAGGTTCACGGTGAACTCACCCGGCGTGCCGCGCGGGTTCAGCGTGTTGATGTAGCTCGTCGGATTCCCGAAGTCGTAGCTGAGGCCCATCTCCTCGGTCGCCGTGCGGTCCACCGCGATGATCTTCGCCTTGATGGCGACTTGCGGGGTGCGGACGTCGAGATCCTTCACGTAGCTGATGATCTCCGGGAGCCGCGAGACGGTCTCGGTGATGAGCAGCGTGTTGGTCTTTTCTTCGTGCGTCACGACACCGCGTCCGCAGGTGGTGTTCGCCTGCTGCGTGGCGCCAGCCGCGGGAACGGCCGACGCTTCGCCACCGGCGGCCACGTCCACCACCGCCGACTCCGACCCGACCGAGCCCGACGAGCAGGCCGCGATGAGCTGACGGATGGTGACGGCGAGCTGCGCGGCCTTCGCGTAGTTCACGACGATCAACTGCGTGACGAGCGGCTCGGCAGCGACGCGCGCGGCCAAGTTGCGATAGCTATCGATGGTGATGATGCCGGTCGAGTCTTCCATCGCCTGGAGGCCGTTGGCCTGCAGGATCTTCCCGAGCGCGACATCCCACGGCTGATTGACGATTTCCGTGAAGCGGACCGTCCCCTGTACCGACGATCCGGTGACGAAGGTCTTGCCGGAGAACTCCGAGAAGGTCGCGATGACATCATGGATGTCGCGATTCGCGAAGGTCACCGAGATGCGCCGCTGCTCGCGCGTCTGGGCCGGCGAGGCCAGTGGCTGGAAGGTTGGCTCGGTGGCGGCTGGGGCCGACCAATCGGCGTCGGCCACATCGGACACCGGCATCACGCTCTCGGTCGACGTCGCGCGGGTGGCGACGACATTCGGCGACCAGGGCGCGAAGTCATCGGCGCCGCGGACACTGATGCGGATCTCATTCGCACCGCGCACGACTTCGTACTCGCGGGGGGTATCGAGATCGAGCACGAGGCGCACGACATCGCTTTCGTATTGCGCGAGACGCACGTTCCGAATGCCCGCGCGATTCACGCGGTCATAGGAAGGGGCGCGTCCCTGCATCGTGGCTCCCTTGAGGTCCACGACGATGCGATGCGGCGACTCGAGCAGGAAATCGCTGACGGAGACCGTCCCGTCAAACGAGAGCACGACATCCGCGCGTCCCGCTCCAGGCACAACGGTCACGGCGGTCACCGTCGCGGTGGCCCCCGTACGCGCAGCAGGCGCCGCGCCGGCGACCGACGCGCCGAACAGAAGTACGCAGGCCGCGATGGGGGCCAACATTCGAACTCGCCTCATGGCGTCCTACCTCCCCGACTGGGAACAGTGATCGACAGAACTTCCTGTCGAGTGAAACCGAATTCGTCGATTGCCAGTCCGACTTCGCGCTGGCGAATCGCGGTAACGCGCATGCGGCCAAACGTGGAGCCCACCCGCACACGGTAGATCTCGCTCGTGGAGACGTCTCGCAGAGTCGCCACCGAGTTGCGCCCCGTCCCATCCAGAATAATGCCGACGATTTCAAGGTCGGCCAGGATGGGGCGGATGTCGCCCGTCGTGATGAGCGACGCGAACGGATCGCGACGCCCGGACCGCGAATACGAATACACTTCGCGGTTGAAGATGATATTGCCCGACGAGTCCCGCGGCAGTTCCGGAATCGGCACTTCGACCTTTTCAGGAGCCGCCGGTTGCGGACGGGCACCCTGCGCGGTCACGAGGACCGGCACGATGGCCACGCACGCGAGGAACGCCATGAGTGAACGACGCATGGTCATGGAGTCTCCCCTTCAACCAGCGGTGTGGTGCGGACGACATAGGTCTGCAGGTCAAAGCTGGCGCTGAGCACCTGCTCGTCGGCCGCGACTTGCGTCCGCCCCGGCACCTGCGCCGGCGAAAGACTCACATTGACCGGCGCAATGATGCGACGCAACGAGCCAATGGACGTGAGCAGGTCACCGATCTGGTGATAGCTCCCCTTGATTGACATGCTGTACCGATAGGTGTCGAATTCCTCACCCGGCGTGGTGGCGCCCGGCACGAAGCTCTCGATCTCAAGCCCGCTACGGCGCGCGGCTCCGACGATCTGGTCGAGCAGTGCCGCCACTTCGTTGCCGGCGGGAATCAGCGTACGCATGAGGTCGAGGTTGTCCTGGAGCTGCTTGGCCTCGGCCTGCAATTCCTCGACAGTGCCTCGCGCCAACAACGCCTTCGCGCGCTGGTTGGATGCATCGAGCTTCTCGACGCGCGTGCGCTGAATTTCGATTTCGGCGGACTTGGGGTCAAACTGGAAATACCAGTACGCGGCACCCAGTCCGATCCCGAGGATCCCGACGAGGAGCATGATCTGGTCGCGCTGGTTGGTCGGCATGCCGGCCATGGGCTACCTCACCGCGATCGAGAGGGGCACCGTGCGGATCGCGGATCCGTCCGGCTTCGAGTACTGCATGTCGAGCGTGAACTGCGTGACTTCCTTGCCGTCCGTCATCGCCTTGTCACTCACGCCCAGCGTCACGTTCTCAAGGAAAGGCGACGCTTCGAGATTCTTCATGTAGATGGTGACGGCCTGGATGTCGACGGTGTACGCCACGAGGCGCAGCCCGAGTCGCGGCGCGTTGCCCGCGGCCGCGGCTTCCGGCGAGATCGGGGCGGACGAACTGGTCTGCGACATCGAGCGGAGCCAGGTGTAGGTCGGCAACGCACGCGCCACTTCGTCCATCACGTGCGGCCAGATGAAGCGGTCGCCATCGATGGCACTGATGACCGCGATCTGCCGCATGATGGAGTCACGCTGCGCTTCCGCGGCGCTGCGCTGCGCGAGGACGGCCGCATAGCGCGTCGAGTCCTGCACGGCGACGCGCTGCTGCTCCTCAAGGGCAGCCGCCTCGCGCCCCTGCAACACATACATGCCACCAGAGGCGGCAAGGCCGATCACGACGCCAACGATGGCGATCGCCAGCCACGGATCCTTGAGCTTCGACGCAAGATCACCGAAGGCCGCGCCCAAATTCAGGGACGAGCCCTTCGACGAGCCCTTCTTCTTGCGCGCGCCTGGGAGGAGATTGATTTCAATCATGGGTTCCGTCGGTCAGGCGGGCTTCCGCAGGGCCAAGCCCAGCGGGAGCATCAGCAGGGGAGCCACCTCGTCCGTGACGAGCGACTCGAAAGCCCCGTCACGAATCACGAGGTTGGCCAGCGGGTTGGCCGCCACCACGGGAAGCCGCAAACGATCAGCCAGGACATCAATCAACCCCGGCACGCGCGAGCCGCCGCCGCACACGTAGATAGAACTCAGTCCACCACCGGAGCGGGACGATGATGCCAGGAAGGCCGCGGCACGTTCCACACCGACCGCGATCTCCTCACCACGCGTTTCCAACACCGCGTCGAGGTGCTCCGACCGGTCGAAGCCCTGCAGCAACGCCGCGGCCTCATCCGAGCCAAGCCCACGCTCACGCTGCAAATCCTCGCGCATCCGGCGCGTCCCCGTCGGCAGGTCGCGCGTCAAAATCGGCACGCCCTCCTCGACAATATTCACGTTCGTCACTTCATGCCCGATGTTCACCAGCGCGACCGTGCCAGTCATCGCGTCGGGGTGATTGAGCTCGAAGGCGTTGTGCAAGGCAAAGGCGTCCACATCCACCGCCACGGCGCTCAGCCCGGCATCGGCGACCACACGCACCTTGGCTTCCACGAGCTCCCGCTTCGCGGCGACGAGCAGGACGCTCATCTCCCCATCGGTGCCGTCGGGATCGAGGATCTGGAAATCCAGTTCCACCGACTCCATATCGAAGGGCACGTGTTGTTCGGCTTCCCAGCGCATCAGCTCACGCGCTTGGGCCTCCTTCACGCGCTCGATCTGAATCTTCTTGATGATCACGTCACGTCCGCCGACCGCCGTCACCACATCCTTCGTGAGAACGCCCGCCTGCTGCAGACATGCCGTGATCGCGTCGGCCACAATGCCGGGATCCATGATCTCGCCCTCGACGATGGCATCCGCCAACAACGGCGTGATGGCCACCCGGACAAGCTCCGGCTGCGCCTTGGAGTGGTCGATGACGGCCACCTTGATGAGGCCGGAACCGATATCGAGACCGACCGTTGTCTTCTTGCGACCGAAAAGCGCCATGGGGTTCCCGTGGGCGTCCTGCTGGGGGCAGTTAGGCTGGGGTCGCCAAAGTTGCGGGCGGTCCCTGTCGGGGTCAATGCACGAGCGTAAAGCAGTCCTGCGTCAGTACACGAACAGGACTCTCACAAGGTAACGCACGGGGAGGCGTTAGCCGTCGGGATGTGCCGCGAGCCAAGGATCAGGGGCCGGCCGAAGGGCGGTAGCGCCGGGGCAACCCAGAGTAAGTGAGTCCATCGGCATCGAGTCCGCCAGCAGGGAGGCCAGTCGACGATGCCGCCCGCCCGTCCGGCCAATCCCCACGACTTCGCCGCGGACGCGCCCGCCGCCCAGCGACCACCAGCGGAGTCGGGCACTCGCGCCATCCCCGACGCTGAGGGTGGCGCCGAGTGGCGTCCCCGGCGGCTGGAGGCAAAGCCACGGCGCGTCCGCTGGTCTGCGCAGCCCTTCCACCCCAGCAATCGCCGCGGCACGCGCCCGCGCTTCGTCTTCGGCGAGCCGCGCTCCGCGGGTCGCCTGAAGGGCGTCGAAGAGGGCGAGCGACGAGAGTAACCCGAGGGCCACTAACACCAGCAATACCATTGGAAGGGCAATCGCGCGCCGCGCACGCGCCGTCACCATCGCACCGTAGCACGGGCGCCATTGCCGCCATCAGCGCCGGTCGCGAGGATCTCAATCCGCGAGGGCCCCTCAAGGGCACGAAATCGAAGTCCGCCCGCCGAGGGGGTTCGCAACGGCCCAGCCACCGGCTGCACCACGCCGCAGATGTCCAACCACGGATGGCAGCGGCGCCATCCCATCATCCACTCGCCTGAGCCGGCGTTGTACAGCGTGAATCGTCCACGACGGGAGAGCCGAACGGTCGCTCCGACCCGAATCGCGCTTGGAACGGTATCGAGCAGCACAACACGAATGGCCGGCGACGGTGCGCCCGCGGGTTGCCATCCCCCCGCCGCATCGCACACCCCCGGTATCACCCGCGTCTGCAACGAATCCACGACGCCGTACCACCAGCTCTCCTCAGTCGAATCCAGCCGGACGGCAATGAGATCATCGCGCCCGGGTTCCTGCGGCAACGCGGTCAACGCGCCGATGCCGAGAGCCGGCGGAAGAATCAGAGCGCGCGGCTCCGCCGCGCACACAACGGAAGCCCCGAGCAACACATCGAGATCAACCGCCGTGTCGCCGCGAATCAGTACCGCGCCGGCCGCACTCAGCGCTTCGCGCAGAATCGCCACCGCATCGCGCTCCGCGCGTTCGGCGCGATCACGCCGCTCCGCCGCGTGCAATGATCGCCGCGCGGACGTCAGGGAGAGCGCCGCGGCCGCCGCGAGGACGCCCGCGAGCACCAGCGCTATCAGCGCCTCCACCAAGAGATGCCCGCGCCTTAGCCGTATTCGCCGCATGAGCCGCATTAGCCGCATCAGCCGCATTGCCACCTCGTGAGGATCGTGAGTCGCTGCGAGTGGGGCGCGGCGCTCGCGGCGCTGAATCGCAACCGGCGGAACCCCACGGAATCCGTCACCCTCCACTCGAGGGCGATGCGCTCGGCGGTGGTCACCTGTTCGGATGTATCGAGCTGTGCGCAGGCACGGGCCTCGAACCAGGCGAGACGATCAAGCGCTTCGGCGGCGAGTCGCTCGCGTGCACTCGCCGATTCACGAAGGCGGGCCGTGGCCGCGAGCGAGGAGAGTGTCCCGCCAATGCCGACCGCGAGCAGTACGGTCGCCACGAGCACTTCTATGAGGGAGACGCCACGTCGTGATTGCATGGCGGACAACCTGCATCCTGCCGGTGCGCGATGCGTCATCATCGTATTGCAACTCGCGGCCGCATCACACGGCCGCCTCGTGCGGGGGAAAAGCAAAGCGGGTAGGGCGCTGTGCGCCCGACCCGCTTCGTTAAAC
>JANLTT010000205.1:0-2484 GCA_031363115.1 Gemmatimonas sp. | reverse complement strand
CTCGTCCCCAGCTTGTCGATGTACGCATTGCGAATCACCGCGACCGGCACGCCGGTCAGTCGCTCCGTCAGCACAATGTCATCCGCGACCGCATCAACAATCGCCTTCTTGTACGCATCGCTCGCCTCACACTCGGTCGTCGCGATGAAGCGCGTGCCGAGCTGCACCGCGGTGTAGCCCATGCGCAGATGCCGCGTGAACTCCTTCGCATCGCCCACGCCGCCGGCCGACACCACGGGCAATCCAAATGGCGCCAACTCGGCGAGCAGCGCTTCCGGATCACGAGATCCCGCATGCCCACCCGCGAGCTTGTTCACCGCGACGAGTCCATCCACGCCACCATCCACGCCCTTCTGCGCCCATTTGCGCTCGGTGACATCGTGATACACGACGCCCCCCGCGGCATGCACGCGCTTGCAGACCCAGTCGGGATTGCCGAGTGAGGTGAGAAAGAAACGCACCCCCTCCTCGAGGGAGATCTCAATCCACTGCGTCATCCGCTCCTTGTAAAGCTTGTTGTTCCCCTCGATTAGCGCATTGAAACCAATCGGCTTGTTCGTCAATGACCGGATGTGCCGCAGCCCTTCGCGAAAGTCGTAGCCATGCACATAGGTGAGCGAGATGGGCTGCACGATGCCGAGTCCGCCGGCCTCGCTCACGGCGGCAACGAGCTCGGGATTGGAGCAGGGATACATCGGCCCGCAAATCAGCGGGACCGTGGTTCCGGTGTGTTTGGTGAACTGCGTTTCCATCATGACTTGGTGGGCCCCAGGCGCCAGCGCACGGTCGCGGTCGCGACGACGGCCCCAGACGGATCATGGCACTCCGAGATGACGTCGAACTCGCGATCCTCCGTCACCTTCGGGACCTCCACCCGTGAGACCGCGCGGATCGTGCCACGCGCCTTCTTGTGATAGGTGATTGAAAGATTGGTCACGATGCCACGCACATTCTCCGGCAGCCCCGCCATCATCGCGAGGCCGCTCGCCATCTCGGCGACGTTCATCAGCGCGATGGCGTGCACCGACCCCAGGTGCTGGCGATTCGCCCGGATGTCGGGGATCTCCACCTCCGCGTGTCCCGGCTCGAGGACACGGATGCGCGGCCGCACGGAGCCGGAGTAGGGAACCATGTAGCTGAAGATCTGTGCGTAGAGCCACTGCCCGCCAGGAAGGGGGCTGACCTGACGCCATAACTTGAGGAAGCGGGTGCTTGGGGACTGGACCATGCCGCAAAAGTTGGCGGTTCGCACCCAGAAGTACAACCGCGTCCTCTTGACGCCCCACGCCCATCACCCACTTTCCGAGGATGCGAATTCGCGCTCTTCTTCTGGTGCTTGCCGCGACCCTGGTCGCCTGCAGCGATGCCACGGGGCCCGTCCCCGTCCTCTCCATTACGCTCAGTCAAACCACGCTGCGCCTCCCCAGCGGTGCCGACGCGACCGTCACGGCCACGACGCTCGGAAAGAAGGACAAAGTCCTCCTGAATCGCCGCGTGACCTGGGTCAGCGCCGACCCGACTGTCGCGACGGTGGACTCCACCGGCAAGGTGGTCGCCACGATTGGCACCGGCCCTACCGATCGCGAGACCACAATTACGGCGACTTCCGAAGACCAGTCCGCCACCGTGCGCGTCGTCGTGGAGCCCAGCTTCCCGGCCACGCTGGAGTTCGGCCTCACGAGCCTCTCGCTCGCTCACGGCGAGCAGGCCCTGCTGACGCCGGTCGTGAAGGATGCGCTCGGCAACACGCTCACGGGACGCAGTGTCAACTATGTCGTCTCCGACACGTTGATCGCCCAGGTGAACGGCGGCCTCGTCACCACGGGAGCCTTCCTCGGCACCAGCAATCGCACCACGCAGGTGGCGGCGAACGCGGGGAACGCGACGACGCTGATTTCGGTCACAGTGGCGCCAACCACGGTACAAACCATTTCGATTCTTGCAGGCAGTGGCTTTGTGGCATTGAATGGGCAGCGCCAACTGCGGGGGACTGTTTACAGCCCCGCGGGCATCGTGATTCCGGGCGTTCCGCTCTCATGGTCGTCCGCCGAGCCCTCGATCGCGACCGTGGCGGTGAACGGCGTCGTCACGGCGCAGAGCGAAGGCGCGACGAACATTGTGGCGGTGGCGGGCACGCGCTCAGGTTCCACGCTGCTGACGGTGAATCAGTGCGGCAATGGACCCGCCGGTGCGTACCCCATTGAGATTCGCTACACGGGCGGGACGCCGAACGCAGCCATCTCCCTCGCGTTCACCTGCGCGGCCGCGCGCCTTCGGGCCGCCATCGTCGGCGAACTGCCATCGGTCGAGTACGTGGCGCTCAACGCCAACGCCTGCGCGACCGGCGTGACGCTGAACGAAACGGTGCCTGGGTTGCTGATCTATGCGACGATCGAGCCCATCGATGGCCCGGGGCGCGTGCTCGGTTCTGCGGGACCCTGCTACGTGCGGTCGGGAAGCAACCTGCCGAGCGTCGGACGAATG
>JANLTT010000136.1:0-1687 GCA_031363115.1 Gemmatimonas sp. | reverse complement strand
CTCCGTGTCTCCGTGGTAGACCCGTTGAAATACGAGAGCGGCGCGCCCCCCTGTGGAGGCGCGCCGCTCTCGAAAACTAAACCACCCCGACTTACGCCGGCGTCGGCTCCGGCCCACCCAGCATCGGCGGCACGCGGCGCGGCTCAGCCTCTACGGCGGCCGGCTTGGCCGGCGCCGAGGGCATGGTCGTCGGCGGATCCACGCGCGGCGGGAGAATCTCCCCCCGCTCCAGCACCAGGATGTCCTCACGCGACAGCGTCTCGCGCTCCAACAGCGAGGCCGCAATCGTGTCCAGCAGCGTCCGGTGCGTCGTCAACGTTTCCATCGCGCGGTTGTACGCCTCGTTGATGACACGGGAGACTTCGTCGTCCACCTGCTGCGCCGTCCGCTCCGAGACCTGACGACGGCTCGAGAGTTCGCGGCCAAGGAAGACTTCCTGTTCGATGTCGCCGACGAGGATCGGACCAATCGCATCCGAGAGCCCCCACTGCGACACATAACGACGCGCGATGCCCGTCGCCTGCTGAATGTCGCTCGCCGCACCCGTCGTCACGTGGTTGCGCCCGAAGATGATCTCCTCGGCTACACGACCGCCGTACGCCATCACGAGACGCGCTTCAATCTGCATACGCGTCACGGAGACGCGGTCGTCCTCAGGAAGCGTGAATGCCAACCCAAGCGCTCGTCCACGCGGCACAATCGTCACCTTATGCAGCGGATCGTTGCCCTTCACGTGGATTGCGCACACGGCGTGGCCGGCCTCGTGATACGCGGTGAGACGGCGTTCTTCCTCGCGCATCACGAGCGACTTGCGCTCGGCGCCGAGCATCACGCGGTCCTTCGCGTTCTCGAAGTCAATCATGTAGATCTTGTCGTGATTGTTGCGGGCCGCGAGCAGCGCCGCTTCGTTCACGAGATTGGCGAGGTCCGCACCCGCCATGCCGGGGGTGCCACGCGCCAGACGACGGATGTCCACGTCCTCGGCGAGCGGCTTGTTGCGGATGTGCACCTTGAGAATGCCTTCGCGACCGCGGAGGTCTGGGGCATCCACCACAATCTGGCGGTCAAAACGGCCCGGGCGCAGGAGCGCCGGGTCAAGCACGTCCGGACGATTCGTCGCGGCAATGAGAATGACGCCCTCATTGGACTCGAAGCCGTCCATCTCCACGAGCAACTGGTTGAGCGTCTGCTCCCGCTCGTCATGCCCGCCGCCGAGTCCGGCGCCGCGGTGACGACCGACGGCGTCGATTTCGTCAATGAAGATGATGCAGGGCGCGCTGGCCTTGCCCTGCTCGAAGAGGTCGCGCACGCGCGAGGCGCCGACACCCACGAACATCTCAACGAAGTCGGAACCCGACATCGAAAAGAACGGACGACCGGCTTCGCCGGCCACGGCCTTGGCGAGCAGCGTCTTGCCCGTGCCAGGCGGGCCCACGAGGAGCGCGCCCTTCGGCAGACGACCACCAAGCTTGGTGAACTTGGCGGGGTCCTTGAGGAACTCAATGATTTCGCGGAGTTCGACCTTCGCTTCGTCCGCACCGGCGACGTCCGCAAAGGTGATCTTCGGCGTATCGCCCGAGAGCCTAGCACCTGAATCCCTACTTAGGATTTGGCCTGAATCAAAGCCCGACGCTGGTAGCCTAGGGCGAGCATGAAGACTCCCACCAGGATCATGGGGAAGGAGAGG
>JANLTT010000127.1:0-2971 GCA_031363115.1 Gemmatimonas sp. | reverse complement strand
GGCACGGAGGGGGGCGCGACCGGTCTTGAGTATCTCCGTGTCTCCGTGTCTCCGTGGTGAAGCCGTTGCCCTTCTCATCGTGCTCAGGATTGACTCCCCGAAAGCCGTCGAAGCTGACCCGCGACAATCTTGAGACCTAAGAGCCTTTCGCCCACACCTAACCCCAAGTAATTTCAAATGTTATGCCATTTTCGGGGTTGCAAGAACGGGTAGCCGAGATTCGCGGCCGAATCGCCGAGTCGGCGAAGCGGGGCGGGCACGGGCAGGACGTGCTGCTGATTGCCGTCACCAAGACGCACGGCGCGGACGCTGTTCGGGCGGCATGGGACGCTGGGCTCACCGATGTCGGCGAGAACAAAGTCCAAGAGGCATTCGGCAAGCAGGACAGTTTGACTGCGGAAGGATTCGCGCCGGCGGGATTGACGTGGCATCTGATCGGGCATTTGCAGACGAACAAGGTGAAGGCACTCTCGCGCTTCGCGCTCTTTCATGCACTCGATCGCGCCAAGCTCGTGGATGCGGCGTCGAGCGAAGCGGTGAAGCAGGGGGTGACGCTCGATGTGTTGGTGCAGGTGAACATCGTCGGCGAGGAAACCAAAGGCGGCTTCTCGCTTGCGGAGTTGCCGCGAGAGTCGGAGCGGTTGCTGACGATGCCGGGACTGCGCGTGCGTGGCGTGATGACAATGGCGCCATTCGATGCGGAGGAGCGCGTGCTCCGCGAAGTGTTCGCCGGCGCGCGCAGTGCAGGGGAGATGCTGCGGGCTGCTGGGCACGCGGCGCGCGAGTTGTCGATGGGGATGAGTGGCGATTACGAAATCGCCGTCGAGGAAGGGGCCACTCTGGTCCGACTGGGGACGGTGCTGTTCGGAGCGAGGAACTGATGAATACCGAAAGCGAAGACGCATTCCATCTGACACCGGTTGATGTCCGGCGCTATGACTTCGGCACCGCGATGCGGGGCTACGATCGGGCGCGCGTGGACCAGTTTCGCGACCAGGTTGCCGAGGAACTCGAGCGCCTCACGCGTGCCGTCAACGATCTCGACGGCAAGTCGCGCGCAATGGCCGAGCAGCTCAAGGTCTATCGCGAGCGCGATAAGGCGCTCAATGAGGCGTTGATCAGCGCACAGCAGCTCCGCGAGGACATGAAGCAGCAGGCGCAGCGCGAGGCCGACCTGACGATGCGCGAGGCGCAGCAGAAAGCCGCGGAGATGCACGATGACTCGCGCGCGCAGATGGCCGGCCTGCAGGCCGACATCGATGCCCTCGACCGTGCCCGTCGCTCCTATCTCGCGCAGCTCCGCACGCTGGCCGAGCGTCATCTCGCCGAAGTGGAGTCGCTCGAGAACGTGCCGACTCCGGGCGCAAATCTCCACGGATGAGCACGCCGATTGACGCCCCGCTCGTGACGATGCCCACTCCCGCCGACGTTGCGGCCGCGGTGGCTTCGATTCGTGCGCGCACGTCCTTCGCGCCCGAGGTCGCCATCATCCTCGGGACCGGACTTGGCGGGCTCGCCGATGCCATCACCGTGGAGTGCGCGATTGAGTACGGCGAGATTGCCGGCTTTCCGCTCTCAACGGTGGAGTCGCACAGCGGACGCTTGTTGCTCGGCACGCTGAATGGCCGCCGTGTGGTGGCGATGCAGGGGCGCTTTCACCGCTACGAGGGCTACTCGCTCCAGCAGGTGACCTTCCCGGTGCGTGTGCTGCATGCGCTTGGAGCGCGCACGTTGTTCGTGTCGAACGCCTGCGGTGGCATCCGCGCCGACTGGGCGCCCGGCGACCTCATGTTGATTGCCGATCACATCAACTTGCTGGGCGACAATCCCCTCGTGGGCCCGCATCACGCCGAGTGGGGGGCTCGCTTTCCGGACATGAGTGCGCCGTACGATGAGAACCTGCGCTCCATTGCGATTGAAGTCGCGAAGCAGCAGGGGACGACGGTACGCGAAGGGGTCTATGTCGCCGTGATGGGACCGAACCTCGAGACGCGCGCCGAGTACGCGATGCTGCGCACGATGGGCGCGGACGTGGTGGGGATGAGCACTGTGCCCGAGGTGATTGTCGCGACGCAGATGGGAATGCGCGTGCTCGGCATCTCGATCATCACCGATGCCTGTGTGCCCGAGACGCTGGAGGCGGCCTCGCTCGCCAAGATCCTCGCCGTCGCGGCGATGGCCGAGCCAAAGTTGACCGCGCTCGTGCGCGGCGTGTTGGAATACGTATGACCTCCACTGCACCGACCGTCGAACCGACCGTGTCGTTCCGCCCGATTCCGGCTGAACTCACTCCTGACGCGCTGGAGCAGGAAGTCACCGCGCGTTGGACGCGCGATGGCGTCTTTGCGGCGGCGCAGGCGCAGAACGCGGATAAGCCGGCGTGGGTCTTTTACGAGGGCCCGCCGACGGCGAACGGGCGCCCGGGGATTCATCACGTCTTTGCGCGCACGGTGAAGGATCTCTTCTGCCGCCATCGCGCCATGCTCGGCCACCATGTGCCGCGCAAAGCGGGCTGGGATACGCACGGCCTTCCGGTGGAAATCGAAGTCGAGAAGGCGCTCGGCATCAGCGGGAAGCAGGACATCGAGCGCATCGGCGTCGAAGAGTTCAATCGCCTCTGCCGCGAAAGCGTGTGGAAGTACAAGGGCGATTGGGAGCAGCTGAGTGGCCGCATGGGCTACTGGCTCGATTACGACGATCCGTACATCACGTACAGCAATGAGTACGTACAGAGCGTCTGGTGGGCGCTGAAGACGTTGCACACGAAGGGGATGCTGTATCAGGGGCATAAGATCCTGCCGTACTGCGCGCGCTGTGGGACGGCACTGTCGTCGCACGAGTTGGCGCAGGGGTATGAGGATGTTGAGGACCCGTCGGTCTATGCGGCGCTCGATCTTCAGGATGAAGGTGGAAGGATGGAGGATGAAGGGACAACGCCTTCATCTTCGATTCGTCGCCGCATCATTGTGTG
>JANLTT010000103.1:0-8783 GCA_031363115.1 Gemmatimonas sp. | reverse complement strand
ATTAGGGGACGCCGATTAGATTGCGGGCATGGCACAGGAGCCCATCGCGAGCGTCTTCAATGACGCCTACGCCGCAGAGCAGTTTGAGGCATATCGCCAGGATCCGACCTCCGTCGAAGAGTCCTGGCGACAGTTCTTCCGATTCGCTGAAGAAGCGATTGGCCGCCGCGCTGGCGGGGACGAGTCCTACGCGCACACCGTCGCGAATGTCTCGCGCTACATCTCGGCGATCCGGGCGTACGGGCATTTCGCCGTGCAGCTGGATCCCCTTGGTGCGCCGCCGCCGGGGGCCCCCGAGCTGACGCTCGAGTTCCACCAGCTTACGGAAGCCGACCTCGACACGGTGACGGGTGTGTCGTTGGGCTTCCCGCATCTCGCCACTGCGCGCGATGTAGCCGAGCGCCTGCGGAAGCGTTACACGCGCAATCTCGCGGTGGAGGTTGGACACCTCGGCAGCGAAGAGGAGCGCATGTGGTTCCGCCAGCTCTTCACGCAGGAGCAGCTCACGCGTCCGTTGACCGCGGAGGAGAAGCGTGACGTGATGCATCGCCTCACCGAAGTGGACGGCTTTGAGCGTTTTCTCGGCCGCACCTTCGTGGGCTACAAGCGCTTCTCGGTGGAAGGCACCGACGCGCTCGTGCCGATGCTCGACACGGCGATCGAGGAGTCGGCGCACGCCGGCGCGAAGCATATCGCAATCTCGATGGCGCACCGTGGCCGCATCAGCGTGCTCGCGCATGTGATGGAGAAGCCGCTCACGCAGATTCTCGGCGAGTTCCAGGGGCGGCATGGCCACCTCACGGGTTCGTCCACGGGCGACGTGAAGTACCACCTCGGCTTCGAGGGGAAGCATCACATTGCCGGCGGCGAGGTGAAGATTTCGCTGATGCCGAACCCGAGTCACCTGGAGATCGTGAATCCGGTGCTCACCGGCGCGACGCGCGCGTTGCAGCGTGACCCGGCCGACCGCTCCGTGCGCGATGAATTGCGCGTGGTGCCGATCTGCATTCACGGCGACGCGGCGTTCCCGGGCGAAGGCATTGTGCCGGAGACGTTCAATCTCTCGCGGCTGCGCGCGTTTCGCGTGGGCGGCACGCTGCACATCATCGTGAACAACCAGATCGGGTTCACGACCGATCCGATCGATTCGCGCTCGACCCGCTACGCGAGCGACATCGCGAAGGGTTTCGAGATGCCGATCATCCATGTGAATGCGGATGACGCCGAGGGCTGCATCATTGCGATGCGCATCGCGGTGGCGTATCGCACGAAGTTCGGGAAGGACTTTCTCGTGGATCTCGTTGGGTATCGTCGTTGGGGCCACAACGAGGGTGACGAGCCGACATACACGCAGCCGCAGCTGTACGAGAAGGTGAAGGCGCATCCGACGGCGCGTCAGGTGTGGGGCCAGCGCGTGGTGGCCGAGGGATTGATGGCCGCCGAGCAGGTGGAGGCGATGGACAAGGAAGTCGCCACCGTGTTCCAGACCGCGTACGAGGCATCGAAGGGGCCGGAAGACGAGCATCACTCCGCGCCGGTGACGGAGAGTGTCTCGCCGAACGTGGCCACTGCAGTGGCCGCGGAAACGTTGCGCGGATGGAACGAAGCGTTGCTGACGTATCCGGCGGAGTTCACGCCGCATCCGCGATTGGCCAAGCAGCTCGAGCGTCGGCGCGAAGCGCTGGGCGGCGAGGCGGCGATTGATTGGGGCCACGCCGAGCAGATGGCCTTCGCGAGCATCCTGCAGGACGGTGTGCACATTCGCATGTCCGGCCAGGATGTCGAGCGCGGCACCTTCTCGCATCGTCATGCCGTATTGAACGACGCGACGAACGGGAAGAAGTTCGCGCCGCTGGCGCATCTTCCGGGCGCGAAGGGGACGATTGAGCTCTACAACTCCGCGCTGAGCGAGTTGGCGGTGCTCGGCTTCGAGTACGGCTTCTCCGTGGCGGCGCCGGACACGTTGACGATCTGGGAAGCGCAGTTCGGCGACTTCGCGAACATGGCGCAGCCGGTGATTGACCAGTTCATTTCGGCGGACCGCGCGAAGTGGGCGCAGGACTCCGGGCTCGTGCTGTTGCTGCCGCATGGGTATGAGGGGCAGGGACCGGAGCATTCGAGTGCGCGCCTTGAGCGCTTCCTGCAGATGTGCGCCGAAGGCAACCTGCGCGTCGCGTATCCGAGCTCGCCGTCGCAGTACTTCCACCTGCTGCGTCGTCAGACGAAGCAGGATCGTCGTCCGTTGGTGGTGATGCAGCCGAAGTCGCTGCTGCGCCTCGCGGCGGCCGCAAGCGAGATCAAGGAATTGTCCGAAGGGAGTTTCCGTCCGGTGATTGATGATCCGCACGGTGCGGCGAAGCGGGCCAATGTGAAGCGGCTGATTCTTTGCACGGGCAAGATCTACTACGACCTGCTTGCCGCGGGGATTCCCGAGAGCGTGGCGGTGGTGCGCGTGGAAGAGTTGTATCCGTGGCCGCACGAGGAAGTGGCGCGCATCGTGGATCTGTATCCGTCAATTGACGAAGTGGCGTGGGTGCAGGAAGAGCCGAAGAACATGGGCGCCTGGACCTTTGTGGCGCCGCGCCTGCGCGTGTCCACTGGGAATGCACTCGTGATTCGTTACTACGGGCGTCCCGAGCGGGCGAGCCCGGCGGAGGGATATCCTTCGACGCACACGGAAGAGCAGACGCGCATCGTGACCGAGGCGCTGGCCGCGCCGGTGCGGATGACAGGCGCGCGTCGCGTGACGGCGATGGCGATGAAGGCGACATGAGTGTGCACTCCGCCGGTTGGCTGCGCGCATGGATTGGCGCGCTGGCCGTCACGGCGGTGCTCGCGCCGCGCCCTGCCCTCGGGCAGGAGCGCGGCGCGGCGGCGTTGGACCAGTTGCTCCGTGGCGTGACCGTGAGTGGGCGCGTGCTGATGGTGGCGGCGCATCCGGACGACGAGGACACGAATCTCCTGGCGCAGTTGGCGCGCGGGCATCAGGTGCATGCGGCGTATCTCTCGCTCACGCGCGGAGACGGCGGGCAGAACCTGATTGGCGCCGAACTTGGCGAGGCGCTTGGCGCAATCCGCACCGAGGAACTGCTCGCGGCGCGTCGCGTCGATGGCGCGCAGCAGTTCTTCTCTCGCGCGTACGACTTTGGATTCTCGAAGAACGCGGATGAGACGTTTACGCAGTGGAATCGTGAGGCGCTCACCGGCGACGTGGTGCGGGTGATTCGGGCCTTTCGTCCGCAGGTGATAGTGGCGGTGTGGTCGGGAACGCCGACCGACGGGCACGGGCATCATCAGGCGTCGGGAATCCTGGCGCGCGATGGCTTTGATGCCGCGATGGACACGGTGCGCTTTCCGGTGGCGACGCATGGGCGTCCCTGGCAGCCGCTGAAGTTTTATCGTGGGGCGTGGGCGCGGAATCGTCCGTTCACGCTGGCCATGGAAGTGGGTGCGTACGACGCGGTGATGGGGCGCAGTCCGGCGGAGATTGCGGGCGAAAGCCGCTCGCAGCATCGCTCGCAGGGTTTTGGCGTGCTGCAGCGCCGTGGGGCGGTGCAGACGCGACTGACGCGCGAAGTGACGCGCGTGAACGAGAGCACGCCGGCCGAGCAGGAGAAGTCGCTGTTTGATGGCGTGGACACGAGCTTCGCGCGATTGACACGAATTGCCGAGGGGCGCGCCGCGGCGATGTCGGGGATCGCGGCGCTAGTGGATTCGGTGCAGCGCGTGTTGGATCTGCGTCGGCCGAGCGAAGTGGCGCCGGCGTTGGCGCGCGTGGTGGCGATGGCCGAGGGCGCGCGCGCGAATGTGAAGCGCTGTGGGATCGTGCCAAACACGAGCTATCCGAGCATTGTTGGGCCGCCGGCGATCTGCGGGCTTGAGGATGTCGAGATTGAGACGGCGGTGGACCGTCTGCTTGACCGCGCGAAGCGGGCGATGCTGCAGGCCTCGGGTGTATTGATTGAGGCGACGGCGAACTCGGAGATCGTGGCCTTTGGTGAGCCGCTGATGGTGAAGGTGAGCGTGTACAATCGCGGGACGCAGGTGGTGCGCCTGCATGGCATTGAGATGTCGGGGACGCGCCCGCGCGACCTCACTGCGCCCATCGAGCTCGCGGCGGGACGTGACACGGTACTGGAGTATCCGGTACTCGCGTTGGTGGATCATCGTCCGTACTGGGTGGGGACGCGCGAGAAGGCGATGTTCCGCGACGCGGTCTCTCCGGCGGATGGCATCGCGCGGGTGTCGTCCGGCGTGACGGTGGAGCAGGTGCCGCGCGTGTCGGTAGCCGATGATGTGCGCCGCCTCTCGGCGGTCTCGGCGCGGGTGGAGATTGCCGGCGTCACGACGGAGGTTGATGCGGGGACGATTGTGTATCGCTTTGCGGACCCCGTACTCGGCGAACAGAATCGTCCGGCCGCTGGGGTTCCGCCTATCACCATCGCGTTGGACCGCACGCTTGAGTACGTGCGCGCCGATGTGCCGCTCGATCGTCGCATTCGCATCACGGTGCGCTCGTACCAGACGCTGCCGCGCACGCTGCGCTTCCGCACGCTGATTCCCGCGGGGGTGCGCGGCAGAGGGTTGCCCGATTCACTCGTGCTCGCGCCAGGCGCCACGCAGGAGCTCTACCTCACGCTCACGGGTCGGCTTGCCGCCGGCAAGCATGACTTCGGCGTCGGCGTGGAGTCGGAAGGCACGGTGTTCGTTGAGGGCTTCACGACGATTGAGTATCCGCACATTCGACCGCTGCGATTGTATCGGCAGTCGTCGGCCTACCTGCTCGCGGTGCCGGTGAATGTCCCGCGCGGGCTGCGCGTGGCGTATATCCTCGGCGTTTCCGATGCGATTTCGCCGGTGTTGACGCAGTTGCAGATCCCGACGACGGTGCTGACGGCGGATCAACTGCCATTCGTGAATCTCGCTGACTACTCTACCGTGGTGATTGGCCCGCGGGCCTACGAGACCAGTGCGGATTTGCGCGCGGCGAACCCGCGGCTCTTTGAATGGGTGCGCGGTGGCGGCACGCTGGTGGTGCAGTATGGCCAGTTCGAGATGCAGCTCCCTGGCATGATGCCGCAGCCGATTGCCTTCTCGCGTCCTGCGGCGCGCGTGACGATGGAGAACGCGGAAGTGCGGGTGCTCGATGCGACCTCGCGCTTGTTGCGGTGGCCGAATCGCATTGGGGCGACCGACTGGGCGGAGTGGGTGCAGGAACGTGCGTTGTACATGCCGAGCGTGATTGATCCGGCGTATCGCACGCCGTTGGCGCTGAATGATCCGGATGAGCCGGAGCAGCGCGGCGCCATTCTTGAGTTGCCGATGGGGAAGGGGCGGTACATCTACACCTCGCTCTCGCTCTTCCGGCAGATTCCTGGCGGCGTGCCGGGCGGCTCGCGCCTGCTCGTCAACCTGATGTCGGCCGGTCTCTCGGAAGAAGTGCGGACACCATGAGCCGTTTTGAGACGAGTCCCAAGAAGCAAGCGCGCGTGGTGATCATCGGCGGCGGCTTCGGCGGTCTCAACGCCGCGCGCGCGTTGGCGAAAGCGGATGTTGAGATCATCCTGATTGACCGCACGAATCACCATCTCTTTCAGCCGTTGCTCTACCAAGTGGCGACCACGTCATTGGCGCCGAGCGATATCACGGCGCCGATTCGCTGGGTGCTGCGCGATCAGCCAAACGTGACGACGCTGCTGGGCACGGTGGAGAAGATTGAGCGGCGGAATCGCGCGATTCGCGTGGTGGGTGAGCCGGATCCGATTCACTACGACTATCTGATTGTGGCGCCGGGGACGCGGCACTCGTACTTCGGCAACGAGCAGTGGGAGCGTTGGGCGCCGGGGTTGAAGAGTGTCGAGGACGCGCGTCGCATTCGGAAGCGCTTTCTGCTGGCATTCGAGCGCGCCGAGTGGGAAGAGGACGAAGCGGCGCGTAAGGCGCTGCTGACGCTCGTGGTGATTGGCGGCGGCCCGACGGGTGTGGAGCTCGCGGGCGTGTTGCCCGAGATGTGCAAGGTCGCATTCAAGCCGGACTTTCGACGGATTGATACCACGAAGGTGCGTGTGATCCTGCTTGAGGGTGGACCCCGCATTCTGCCGGCGTTCCCCGAAGTGCTGTCCGGCCGTGCGTTGCGCGACCTCACGCGTCTTGGCGTGGAAGTGCGCACGAACACGATGGTCACGGACATCACGCAGCATGGCGTGCACATCGGCGACGAGTACATCCCCACGGAGTCGGTGTTCTGGGCGGCCGGGAATGCGGCGTCGCCGTTGGCGCAGACGCTTGATGCGCCGCTGGATCGCGCGGGGCGCGTGGTGGTGGAGCAGACGCTGACGGTGCCCGGCGATGATCGCGTCTACGTGGTGGGCGACTGCGCGGCGGTGCAGCAGCCCGACGGGAAGTGGGTGCCAGGCGTGGCGCCGGCGGCGAACCAGATGGGGAAGCTGGCCGGCGCGAACATCCTGCGGCACCTCGAGGGAAAGCCGCTGGAGCCGTTCAGCTATTTCAACAAGGGCGATCTCGCGACGATTGGTCGCCACAAGGCGGTGGCGAGTTTCTTTGATGGCAAGCTGCGGTTTGCGGGCTACTTCGCGTGGTTCCTCTGGTTGTTCGTGCACGTGATGTATCTGGTGGGATTCCGCAACCGGCTCAGCGTGCTGCTGCAGTGGGCGTATAACTACATCTTCTTTGAGCGCGGGGTGCGGTTGATCACCGAGACCGAGGATGCGTCGATGTCGCGGCATCCCGCGACGCAGGGACGGACTGGGGAGTTTCATGCGCGGGCGTCTGAGTCGGGTGCTGAGTCACCACACTAGGCGATTCGCCACAAGAGGCGATTTACCACGAAGGCACGAAGGGCTCCGATGCTTGCCATGGCATCGGAGCCCTTTTGGCGTTCGTGCTTCTTTGGGGATTACTGCGATGATTACCACGGAGGCACGGAGACACGGAGTACTACGGTGCGTTGGGGGTGGTGTGGTTCACCCTTACGATTCTTCTTTTTGGGAACTGCGACTGCGCGCGCTTTGGGTCCTCCGTGTCTCTGTGTCTCCGTGGTGAATCCCGGTACGTCTTGACAGCGATGAACTAAGGAACGAAGCTCCCGCTGACTCCAGCCCTGATTACGTCCTATGAACTATTCGCTGTTCGCCTCGCTGCGCCGCGTGGCCGTATCAACCCTGCTCATCGCACCGCTCGTTTCGAGCGTGCTGTATGCGCAGGCCGCTCCGGCTCCGGCCGCGGCCTCGATTGCGACCGACCCCGACGTGCTCGGTGCCGAACGGCTCTTCTCGGCGTGGATGGAGGGCCAGAGAGCGTACCGTGGTCTCCCGGGCATCGCCATCGGCGTCGTGCATGATCAACAGCTCGTGTGGGCGACGGGCTTTGGTTACGCCGATGTCGCGAACAAAGTGCCCATGACGCCGCAGACGAAGTTCCGCATGGCGTCGCACAGCAAGATGTTCGCGGCCATTGCCATCATGCAGCTGCGCGAAGAGGGAAAGCTCCGCCTCGATGACCCGGTCGAGAAGTACCTGCCCTGGTTTCGCGCGAAGCCCGCGGGCCCAGACGATGGGCCGATCACGATTGAACAACTGCTCTCGCATGTGTCGGGGCTCCAGCGCGAGGCGGGCGATCACTGGTCCACGAACGACTTCCCGACTGAAGACGAGATTAGGCGTCTCTACTCCGAGCGGCAGGCTGCGTTCGCACCGAATGTGCGGTGGAAATACTCCAATCTCGCCTTTGCCGTCGCCGGATTGGTGGTCGAGCAAGTCACGGGTCAGAAGTGGGCCGATTACGTGCAGCAGCACATCTTCACGCCGCTTGGCATGACCGGGTCGAGTGTGGACCGGAACGTGCCTGGGCTCACGGTACCCTATGGTCGGCGCATGCCGGATGGGTCGCGCGCCATCATTCCGTTCATTGACTCACGCGGCATGGCCGCGGCCACGGGCGTGACGTCGAACGTGATGGACATGGCGAAGTTTGCATCGGCGCAGTTTCGTCGTGGGCCGCGCGGCGGCGCGCAGATCGTCAGCAGCGGCTCGTGGCGCGAGATGCATCGTGTGCGCGCGATTGACGAAACGTGGGTGAGTGGGACCGGGCTCGGCTTTGACATTCGCCGCATCAGCGACCGCTCGTGGGTTGGGCATGGCGGCGGCTACCTCGGCAACACCACGCAGACCTTTGTACAGCTCGATGACAAGGTTGGGCTGATTGTGCTGACCAACACAAACGACTCCAACGTCGGGGACATTCTTCGGCAATTGGCGGTGACCGTTGGCGCGGCCGTGGCGAAGGCCGGCGCGCCGAAGCCGGTGGTCGTGGCCTGGGATCCCGCGTGGTCGCGCTTCGCGGGGCTCTACCGCGGTGCGTGGGGAGATGTTCAGGTGGTGCAGCTCAACCAGAAGCTTGTGCTCGTGACGCCGAATGCCGCCAATGTGGACACGCCAGTGACGCTCGAAGCACTGGGGGGTGGGCGGTTCCGCTACACCTTCCGAACCGGGGGCGCCGAGGTGGGCGAGGTGGTGCGGTTTACCGAGGAGAATGGGCAGGTGACGCGCATCCATCTCGGCGACGGTTTCTTTAATCGTGTGCGGCCGTAGCGCTAACGCTGGGTTTACCACGGAGGCACGGAGGCACGGAGACGCGGAGCACGACAGTGCGTTTGGGGTGGTGGGGTTCACCCTTAAAATTCTTCTTTTTGGGAACAGCAACTGCGCGCACTTCAGGTCCTCCGTGTCTCTGTGTCTCCGTGGTGAATCCCGGTACGTCTTAAA
>JANLTT010000022.1:0-3729 GCA_031363115.1 Gemmatimonas sp. | reverse complement strand
CCGCCCCCGCCTCCCCGGCCGCGCGTGGCGGGCCGTACTCCCCCGCGGCCCCAAACCCCAGGGCGCTTCCCCCCGCCCGATCACGCGGCGCACGGCCGGTACGCCGGAGGTCCGGGTTCCCCTGCATGGCGCCGCCGACCGCCGCGGCCACCTCGGCCGCGCGGAGTCCTTCAGAGTCCTGCAGAGTCGTCATCGCCTGGTGGGAAGGCGCGGGACGCTGCTTACGGGCGTCGCGCGCCCGACGGCTGCGAGACCGGGCCGGCAGGACGCGCCGCCGGGGCGGCAGGGGTGGCCGCCGGACGGGCCGGAGCGGGCGCCGGAGCTGCACCAGCCGCAGGCATCGCGCGGATACGCGCCAGCACGCGATCGGAGAGATCCAAATTGCGATCCATCGAGACGATGGGATTCTGCTGACCACCGATGTCAAAGATCATCGCGTAGCCATCGGCCTGACGCACATCGTCAAGCGCAATCTTGATCTGGTCGAACAGCGGTTGCATCGCCTCGGCCTGCGACGTCTGCGCGGCCTCCTCGAGCACCTGCAACGTGTCGCGGTACTGGGCGTCGTAGGTCTGCATCGCCGCGAAGCGCGCCACCTTGTCGGCCTGCGAGAGGCTCGCCGAGTCGCGCTCGAACGACGCCATCAGGAGGTTGAGTGAGTCCACCATCTTCTTCTGGCGGCCGCTCAGGACTTCGAGCCCGGAACGCATGCGCGCCTCGGCGGCCGCACGAGCCGGCATCTCCTGCAGGATCTTGCGGGAGTCCACGTAGCCAACCTTCTGCGCCGAGAGTGGCGCCACGGCGGCAGCGAGCGAGAGGAGGGCGGCGATAAGGGCGCCGCGGGACATGATGGTCATCGATGCTCCAAATTGTTGCGAAGTGTTTAGAAGAACTGGCCGAGACGGAAATGCAGCTGCCACTTGGGATCCGGGTTCCCGAACTGATCGCGCCGATCAAAGCCATACGCGATATCGAGCCCCAGCGGGCCCAGCGGACTCACGGTCGAAGCGCCGAAGCCGGCACCACGGAAGAGTCGCGTGGGATCGAAGTCGCGGGGCCGGTCCCAGATATTACCCGCGTCATAGAAGGCGTTGATATAAAGGTTGGAATTGAAGCGAAGGCCAACCTCGGCCGTGGACGTGAAGAACGCGCTGCCGAACGACTCGCGCTGCGCATTGAACGTCCCCGCCGATGTCGTGAAGCCCCGCGGCGTGATGGAGAACTCCGGATAGCCGCGCAGCGGTTCGCCGAACTGCACACCGCCGAGCGAGAACTGCTGCGACCAGAAGAAGTCGCCCGGGTTGCCGAACACGGCACCCGCGCGCGTCGAGACGCCCATCGTCACGCGCAACGGCGAGGTCCCCGGCTTCTTGCCGCCAATGCGCCCGATGATCGCGTAATTCTTCAATTCCGTGGTGTAGCGCTGGAACTGCGCCGAACCGCCGAGTGGTCCGCCGTTGAATTGGGCACTCACCGTCGCCAACCGTCCATCGGTTGCGAACGGCATGTCCACGCGCGTGTCCTTCGTGATGTCGATGCCAATCGTTGAGCGGAGGCAGCCCTGACAGCCGTCGGAGCCGACGCTGCCGAGGAGGCCTCCCGATCCGAATCGCACCGACTCAATGCCGTACGACGTGAAGACGCGTGTAGAGCGCGACTCCGGAAAGGGGAAGCCGACGCGGGTGTTGAACCCGATACGGGTCGTCTGCCCGAAGTTGGCGATCCGGAACCGCGCCTGCGAGTGGTACGCCTGAATCTGCCCAGAAATGCGCGAACCACGAATGCCGGGGTCCGTGTACGATGCGTTGAAGTCGTTGATGAAGCGCCCGTACTGCCAGTTGATCGAGCCGCGCTTGCAGCGTCCAAACAGGTTGGGCTGCTCAAGGCCAATGAAGCCGCCGAGTCCCGTGCCCTGCCCCGCGGAGGCGCCGAAGCTCACGTTACCGGTGCGCTTTTCCTTCACGCGGAAGATGATGTCGATGTCGCCCGCATCATTCGCCGCGCGCGTATCCGGGAACGGCAACGGCGTTTCAAAAAAGCCAAGGTTGCCAATGCCCTGCCAGCTGCGAATCAGGCGATCCTGATTGAACACGTCGCCGGGGATAATGAACAGCTGCTCGCGAATGCAGCTCTCCACCGTGAAGTCATTACCAAGGATTTCCACGCGGTTGATGAGCGCCGGCGTACCCTCGCGGATGTCCCAGCGCAGGCGCACCACGGCAGAGGTATCGCTCGGGTCACGCTCGACGACCGGATTGATCTGCGCGTAGATGTAGCCATCGTTGCTGTAGAGGGTCTGCAGGCTTCGCGTGGCCTCGTCCCATCGCGTGCGATCAAACACATCCGTGGCCGGCGCACGCCGGTTGAGCAACGCGCGGGCGCGCTCCGTGACCGTTGGCGGGCGATCCTTGAACGGGAACAGCGTCGTGATCTGCTCCGAGGTGAAGTGGCGATTCCCGACCACTTCGAAGTTCGAGACCTTGTACTGCGGCCCTTCATCGACCGTCAGCTCGATCATCGCCTTGCCTCGCGCCTCATCTACAATAAGCGTGTCGCGACGGAGTTGGAAATCCACGAAGCCGCGATCGCCGAAAAGCTTGGGAACGCGCTCGCCGAGGTCCGTCGCGTAGACATCCTCGTCGAACTCACCCTGGCGGAACCAGAAGAACCCCTCGGGCTTCGTCTCCATTGCCTGCATGATTGACGCTGGCTCCATGGCCGTGCTGCCGACCACCCGAAGGCCAGAAATCGCGAGCCGACGCCCTTCGCTCACCCGGAACGTGATGGCCACGCGGTCACCGACCGTCGTGGTCTCCGGGCTAACCCGAGCGAGATAGAATCCCGCCGACTTGTAGAGGGAGTCAATGCGCCGCATGGCCAGCGCGACCGTTGCCGGATCCACCGGGCGGCCAATCAATAGCTCAACGCGGTCTTCGACCTGACGCTGTTGAACCTGCTTGGCTCCCGCAACCTTGACCTCGCTCAGCAACGGACGCTCGCGGACGCTGATGACAATCGCCGCTCCCGTTCCCTGTGAGGGGATGCCGCACTCGACCCCCACCTGATCGAAGTCACCGGACGCAAAGAGGTCGCGAATGGCTCGCTGAATGAGCGGGAAGCTGAGCTGCTGCCCCGCCCGCATTCCGCTGTTCGCAATGATGACTTCCCGGTCAACACGCACGCTGCCCCGGACCACGACGGAGTCGGGGACCAGGCAGCGGGCAACCGTGGCGGATGGGTCCTGCGCGAACAATGGTGACCCCGCCGCCAAGGCGATGGCCACCAAGAGGATACGCTTCATGTTAACCAATATACACGAGTCGGGACCGGACAGGTCCTACTGTCCGGTCCCGGATTTCTGGCGCCCGGGGTGGCGTCAGACCTTGGGCGTGGCAGCGGGGACGCGGAATTCGAGCTTCGCGCCATCCGCCGAGACGTCCACTTCGATCTCGTCGCCGCGACCAAACTCGGCGAGCAGGATCCGCTCCGAGAGCGGGTCCTCGATCCACTTCTGAATCGCCCGCTTCAGCGGCCGGGCGCCGTAGGCCACGTCGTAGCCATTCTTGACCAGGAACTCCGTGCCCGCGTCGGTGAGCTTGAGTGTGAGCTCCTCCTCCGCCAATCGGCTCTGGACGTCCTTGAGGAGAATCGACACGATCTGGCCGATGTGCTCCTGCGAGAGCGGGTGGAACACAATCACGTCGTCGAGACGGTTCAGGAACTCGGGGT
>JANLTT010000354.1:0-9416 GCA_031363115.1 Gemmatimonas sp. | reverse complement strand
GGTCCAAGGCCGTGTGGTCGGAATACCCTTCCTTCACGACCTCACAGATCCCCGCAATCCCCGTCTCTTCCGCATTCGAATGATAGAAAAAGACGAGGTCTCCTTTTTTCATCGAATCGCGGAGCGTGTTGCGCGCCTCATAGTTCCGAACGCCGTCCCAGTAGGTGGTCTTCTTCGGGCGCTTCAAGAGGTCGTCGAACGAGAAGACCTCCGGTTCCGACTTCACCAACCAATAGTTCACTGCAATCCTCGAGCGGAATGACGAATTGTGGCGATGCCGGTGCGGCTGGCCTCAAGTCTAAACGCGCGACCTCGCCCGTGGTGCCCGAAGATCACTCGATTCCGGTTCGAATCGCCGTCTGCACCGCTCCCACGAAGGTGTCGATCTCGTCCACCGTGGTGTAAATGCTCGGCGTGATCCGGATTCCGCTGAACTCGGGATGCACGATCGGCGTGTTCACAATCCGATACTTGCTCATCAGCCAGTTGCCGAGCTTCACCGGATCGAGCCCATCCACCTGCAGGAAGCCAATCGCGCCGGACTTCGTGGGGCCGAGCTCCGTCGCAACCTTCACGCGGGGCGACGACGCCCTCAAAGCATTCGCCCAGCGGTCACGCAAATAGCGCAGGCGCGCAATCTTACGCTCGGCGCCAATCCCGCGGTGGAAGGTCATCGCCACGGAGACAGCATTGAAGTTGGCCTGCGGATGCGTGCCGATCTGCTCGAACTTGCGGATGTTGTCGTTCTGCTCGGGACCGGCGGCCATGAGGGGCCAGAGCGCCTTGATGCGTTCGTTGCGCACGTACAGGAAGCCGGCGCCAATCGGCGCGTGCAGCCACTTATGGAGAGAGGTGCCGTAGTAGTCGCACTCGAGCTCGTCGCGCGTGAAGGGGAAATGCGCAAAAGCATGCGCGCCGTCCACAATCACGGGGATGTTCCGCGGGCGTGCGAGGCGCACGACATCGCGAATGGGAAGAATCTGCCCCGTGAGGTTGGTGATGTGCGGAAGCTCAATCGCCTTAGTGCGCGACGTCATGGCCGCACGAATGGCATTGACCAAGACCTGCGGATCAGTGAGCGGAACCGGGAACGCGACCTGCTTGAGCACGATGCCCTCGCGGCGCACGCGCTGCTCCCAGGTCTGGATCATCCGCCCATAGTTCTGGTTGGTAATGATCACTTCGTCGCCACGCTGGAGGTCCAATCCGAGAATGCAGATCTCGAGGGCTTCCGACGCGTTGCGCGTGACGGCCATCTCTTCGGTGTCGCAGCCGAACTCCTTGGCGAGTTCGCGACGCGTGCTTTCCATGCGCGGCTCAAGGATGCGCCAGTTGTGCTCCACGGGCAGCTCGTTCACGAAGCGCAGATCGCGAACCATCTGCTCCAGCACATGTGTCGGTGTGGGAGAGATGCCGCCGTTGTTGAGGTTGATCATCGTGCGATCGGCATCGAAGGCGCGCTGGATCAATCCCCAATAAGCTTCGTCCTCCGCGACCGACTGTGCGGTGCGATTGCCGGCGACGGCTTCGGCTTCAAAGAGCCGCGCAAAGGCCCGTTCATTGAAGGCGGGCGCGGCTACCGACGCGCTAGCGGCGGCACCGGAGAGACCAACGAGGAAATCGCGACGAGAAGTGAACGGCACCGCGTGGCTCCTGTGGAGGGCGTCCTCAAGGTACCACCACCAGCCCCGCTTCGCCGCCATAGTCGTCGCGCACACGCGCGAGATTCCGCGGGGCGCGCCATTCGCCGAGGTTCACGCGCACCGCGACGCGATGCTTGCCCGGGCGCAGTCGTGCGCGCGCCACCCAGAAACTCCCCTCGCGCTCCATCGGCAGCGGTTCCCACTCACTGAAGTCACCGGCGACCTCCACCAACATTGATTCGGCCGCGAGCACGCGCACGACAAGCTCCCCGCCGCCCCCTGCGAAGGCCAGCACCCCGGCTTCGGCAATCACCGAACGCTGCATCACCGGCAACGGCTTGGGCCCGAAGGAGACGCGCGCAGAGAAGGTGACGAGATCGGCCTGGGGCAATCCGCGGAGCGGATCGGCAAGCTGACGGCCGCCGGCGGCGAGGAGCGCGAATCGCTCGGTGAGTTGCAGCGTTCCGCTCGCGGTCAGCGTGCGATTGCGTGCATCGGTGGCACCGAGTCCGTCGCGCGCAATGAAGTTGAGCGTGAAGTCGTGCGGACCGTTGCGGACCTGTGCGGTGAGCATTTTGTCGAGCAACGCAAAGCGATCGTCGTTGACTGACGAGAACACCCCGGAGGCGAAGAGCAGCGGCCAGTCGGAGGAGTTGAAGTGCGTCAACGCGCCGCTGAGGTAGAGCATGCCGAAGCGCTTCCAGAGCCCCGCATCGACGGACCACGAGGTGCTCTGGACGCCGTCGCGCGAGGTGCGCCCACTCGAGACGCCCACAAATGAGCCGCGGGTTGGGCCGACAAAATGCTGACGGGCGAAGAAGTTGCCATTGCCTCCGCGGCCCGCGCTGCGCAACGAGAAGGAGGCACCCGCCACGCCGATCTCGGTGCGGAGCCGCTCGCTGACATTCCACGGGAGGTCCACGACGGCGACGCCCTGTGCGGCGGCGAGCGAGTCGGCGGCGTAGGTGAGATTGCCGCTCGTCAGGAAGGTCCAGCGTTCCGATGGCCGTCGCCACAGCACGGCGAGCAGGGCGGCCCGTTCGGCATCGAATCCGCGCTGAGAGACGGAGGCCGTGCCGGCCTCGACACGCAGCTCACTGTCGCGCTGCGCCTCTCCCGCGCGGGAAGCGCAGAACAGGAGGAGCCCGACCGCGACGAGGCGCGTCGGGTTCACGCCATCACTACGGCCTCGAACCGCGGGGAGCGAGCGCGGCGGCGGCAGCGGGAGACGGGAGGAGCGACATCACGCCTCGAGCCCGCACTTCCAACGCCGCATCGGGCGTCAGGCCTGCGGCGACATCGGCTTGCACCGAGGCCCCCAGCGAGGCGATCTGCGTGGGGGTCGCCCCACGCGTCATCAGTTGGGTGATCTGCTCGAGCGCGTGATTCGCCGGGACTCCGCGCGCAACGAGTTCGGTCAGGACATCAAGCGGCATCGCCACCGAATGTCCGGCCGGATACGCGGCGCGGACCTTCCGAAGCATCGGGGCCGGGACACCCACCGCCAGCGCATCTGCGCCGGAGACGAGTTCAGCTTCCGATGGCGAGGGAGCGAGAAGGTCGCGCGCCTGCTCCAGGCGCCTGGCTTGCGAAGCAACGGCCACCCGGATGCGCTCCCCGGTAGCCCGCTTCGTGACCCCTTCCTGTGCCTTGGCGATGAGTGGCCGAACCGGCAACCCACGCGCTTCCGCCTGCGCAATCTCGCGCTCGACGGCTGCACGGGCCCTCGCATCGGCGATGTTCAGCACCCGGCTCCCCTGTGCGCGAAGCGCAGGGGCGACGGACACGCTGGCGAGCACCAGCGCGACGAAAAGAACTCGATGCTTGATCATCGGGCGAAGACCATCACGACACTTCCCTCGTTACCGTAATCGGCGTCGCCCGACTTGGGCGCGCGCGGATCGGCAACGAGCAATGTACCGTCAATGAGGTAGCTGTACACGTGGCGGCCAGGAGGAAGCGGGACGGTGGTGGTCCAGAGCCCGTTCGGCATCCGTGTGAGGGGCATCGCCTCGCCCTTCCAGTCGTTGAAATCGCCGACGACGGAGATGGACTCGGCGTCGCCATGCTCAAACACGAACTGGGTCTGCACGAGCGCCGCCTCGGCATCGAACGCCACGGTCTGCACCGGGAATTCGCCGGTCGGCGCACCGGTCGCCGCGAGCGGCTCGGGCTGCTGCTTCGGGTTCACCGCACCGCGGGTCACGAAGCCAATGAGCAGCGCACCGACCGCGAGGGCTCCGGCGCCAAGACCGGAGAGGGCCGGCACGCGCCACGTGTTGAAGAAACGACGCCAGCCCGAAGGCGGCGGCGACTCCCACACGCTAGACAGCACTCGCGCGACCGCGCGCTGGTCCGGCGCCACATGGGGCGCCGAGCGCAGCGTGTCGCGCACTTTGTCGATGATTGGATCCCGCTCGAACTCACTCATCCCGCATGACCTCCGTAAGACGCGCACGTAGCGCGTCGCAAGCCCGCTTGACCCGCATCCGCAGCGCACTCAGGCCGACGCCCGTGATCGCTGCGATATCCTCGTATGCCAAATCCTCCACATGCCGCAGGAGGAACGCCTCGCGCTGTTCCGTCGGGAGCGTGTCGAGGACCTTGTACACCTCTTCGGTCCAGTCACGCTCCACCTCCTCCACCGCGCCAATTCGGTCCGGAACATCCCCGTACTGAATCACCACGGAATGCCGCTTCCGCTTCTCCAGCACCGTACGGCACCGGTTGGCGAGGATCCGGAACAGCCACGGCTCAAACCGCGCGTCATCCCGAAACCGATCGAGGTTGCGATGGACACGCACAAAAGTGTCCTGCACCGCCTCCTCCGCGTCCTCCCGATTCCCCACCATGTGGAGGGCGAATCGCAACGACCGCGCGTACATCACATCCACCAACTGGGCAAAGGCCTGCCTGTCCCCCCCCTTGGCCCGCAGGGGGAGTGTCGGATCGATCGAGGAGGTGGGGCGGGAATCGTTCATGAGTGAGGTTTTGGGAGGATACTCCCGTTGCTCACCACCCCGCCACGCCATGCCGCCCAGGACTGGGTCGTCCATCGCTCGGTCCGTCATATCAGAAGTACCCGCATGGGGGGGCCTGTGTCACAATTCGAGGCCCCGGGGTGCCAGATTTCAGGCCATGGCTGAGTTCATCGTCCTACTGCACCTCGTGATTGGCTGGCTCCGCGTCGGTTTCACCGTCGTTCTGGTGATTGCCGCCCTGCTCGCCGCCCTCGCGTGGGCGGAGCGCACCCGGCGCATCAACGCCTTTGGCGGGCTCGCGCGCTTCGCCCGCCGACTCGACCCCCTGATTGCCCCAGTCGAGCGCCGCATCGGGCGATTCGGCGGCACGCACGCGAATGCCCCCTGGTGGGCCCTCCTCGCCGTCCTGCTTATTGGTGCCGCACTGCTTGGCGTCGTCGGCTATCTGCGCGACGTGCTCTCCAGCATCTACTACGCGATGGACCAAGGCCCGCGCGGCATCACGCGGCTCGTGGTCGCCTCCCTCTTCATGGTGATCCAAGTCGCGCTCGTGGCGCGCGTCATCATGAGCTGGATCGGCGGCACCTACTCCCGACTCGGGCAAGTCGCGTACAAGCTCACCGAGTGGTTCCTCGGCCCGCTTCGCAACGTGCTGCCGAGCATCGGGATGGTCGACATCTCACCGATCGTCGCCTACTTCGCCCTCTCGCTCATTCGCGGCGTCGTGCTCGGCGCGATTTAGCTCGCGCGACGGAGAGGCCCCGCGCTTCAGCGCGCCGGGGCCTGCCACTGTGCCAAGATGTCCGTGGGCTCGTGCTTGCTTAAGGCGCGCGCATTCGCCCAGCCAATCAACTGCCGCGCGACCGGCGTGCAGAGCAGCGTTGGCTCCGGCGTGATGCCTACACGACCGAGGTCGAGCCGGTCGGCATCCCAACAGGCCTGGAGGGTCACATCGGCGTCGGTGTGCCCGTCGGCGTGCAAACGACACGCTTCATAGAGCAACTCAAAGCGCGCGTCATCGAGATGCACGAGCGTCCCACGCAACGTGCGCGCGAGCACGGCGCCGCGCAGGCCATGGCCTTCGTCATCCCACTCGTTGAGGCGACGCGCATCGTGGAAGAGCGCGAAAAGCATCACGACATCACGATCGGCGCCCGTCTGCTCGGCAATCGCGAGTCCATTCTCCAGCACGCGCGCCCAGTGAATCACGCCATGATCACCGAACACGCGCAGCGGGTAGTCGGAGAGTATGACGCGCAGGATGGCGGCGGGATCATGTCCCCCGCCCCAGATCGTCGGCTCGGTGGTGGTCGGCGAATTCAGCATCACGGAAACTACTCGCGAGGCAGCGCGGGAGTCGTGGTGGGAGGACGACGATGCTTTGTGCGCTGTTCGTACGCGAAGCCGATGGCCAACAACTCCGCTTCGGTGAAGGGACGTCCGAGGAACTCAATGCCGACCGGCAGCGTGTTGTCGCTGAATCCGGCGGGCACGGTGAGTGCAGGGAATCCAATAGCTGGACTCAGTCCGCGGTTGTCGCCGCGGCCGTAGGCGTCGGTGGTGCGAGGATTCGTCAGGACATCCGAGGCAATCGGCGTCGGCGGCGCATCAAACGTCGCGTACACGAGTGCAGTGAGACGGTGATCGGCCATCGTCTTGAGCACGGCCACGCGGAGCGCGTCGCGCTGCTGCAAGACCGTGAGGTACCCCGGGTCTCGTGTCGAGTGACCGACGTAGCCGATCAGACTGCGTGCACGCCAGGGAATCACGTCGCCGGTGAGCAGGATCTCCTGCAGCGTTTTTGCGGGCGCGTTGGGATGCTGCGCGAGATAGGCGTTCGTCGCCTCCTCGGTCTCGAAGTCGTTGCTCACGCCATCTCGACCGCTCGGGGGCAGCGCGATTGAATCAACAACTTCCGCACCCGCCGCACGCAGGTCGGCAATCGCGCGCTCGATCACCACGCGCACCGCGGCGTATTCCGCCGCGTACGCATTGGTCGCGCTCGTGTCGCCCCGCGAGCGCAGCAATCCGAGTCGCACGCCACGCAGCGCGTCGGGGCGCAGTGCGGTCTGATAGCTCGCGGGCATCCGTCCCACCGTCTCCGCGGTGATTGGATCATTGGCATCATAGCCAGCGATGACATCGAGTACGCGCGCGGCATCCGCGACGGTGCGCGTCATCGGCCCCATCGTGTCCTGCGTGGGATTCGCGGGGAGCATGCCGAAGCGGCTCACCAAACTGAGCGTGGGCCGCAGGCCGACGAGATTGCTGACCGCTGACGGACCGCGAATTGAGCCGCCGGTGTCTTCGCCGATGCCAACGAGTCCGAAGTTCGCCGCCACACCAGTGGCTGAACCACCAGAGGATCCGCTGGGGTTTCGCGTGGGATCGTACGCATTGCGAATGATGCCCGAGGCGGAACCCACATAGCGCTGCGCGAACTCGCCCATCGTCGTCTTCGCGAGGATGATGGCACCAGCGGCCTCAAGGCGCTGCACGGCGGTGGCATCGCGGGCGGGGACGAAGTCGCGAAAGATCGACGACCCGTAGGTGGTCGGCATGTCGCGCGTTTCGATCTGGTCCTTGAGGAGCACGGGGACGCAGTGGAGCGGGCCCATCGGCTGGCGGGCGCGGCGTGCCGTGTCGAGGGAATCGGCCTCAATGAGTGCGCGCGGATTCACGTGCTGCACCGCGTTCAGCGCTGGCCCTGCCTTGTCGTACGCGGCAATGCGGTCGAGATATGCCTGCACGATGGCGCGGCACGAGGTGCGTCCGGCGCGCAGGGCGTCGTGCGTGCTGGCGATTGTCGCCTCCATGACGTCGAATCGCTGTGCGCTTGCGGTGCTGGAAAGCGTCGACAAAGCGAGCGGCACAAGCGTGAGCAGGAAGCGATATCGCATGGCGGTCCTTACGTGGTGGGGGTTCACTTGCGCGCGGCCCGAGTGAGTGCGCGCGTGAGGGCACGATCAAGCGCATTGGCGAAGCGTTGCTTCTCTTTGGCGCCATAGGCCGCGTGGCCGCCGGTATCAACGCCGGTGCTGCGGAGTCCTTCCATAAAGTTGCGCACCGAGAGCCGCTCACCGATGACTTCCTCGGTGTACTCCTCGCCGCGCGGATCAATCACCGTCACGCCCTTCGGCACGAGGAGTGCCGCGAGCGGAATGTCCTGCGTCACGGCCACGTCGCCGCGCTCGGCGTGCTCCTCGATGTAGCGGTCGGCGACGTCGGGACCTCCCTCGACGCGGACGGCCGAGAGGAGGGGATATCCCACGGGGAGCTGCAACCGCATGTTCGCGACGAGGATCGTCTCGAGCTTGAGGCGCTCGCAGGCCCGATAGCAGACTTCCTTCACGTCGCGCGGGGCGGCGTCGGCGTCGAGCCAGAGTTTCATCCGTGCAAGCTACTCGGCGTTGATTGAATCGGCACTTCCCTTGTCGGTCTGCGCGCTCCTTCTTTACGCGCATGGCCCTTACCGCGACCGTGTATTCCGTCGATGTCTCGTTGAGCAACGTCGACCGTGGCGTCTATGAGCAGCTCAGCATCAAGGCGGCGCGCCATCCATCTGAGAGCGAGGAGTATTTCCTCACGCGGCTCCTCGCCTACTGCCTTGAGTATCAGGACGGCATCGCCTTCTCCAAGGGAGGCATCTCCGACCCCGATGATCCGCCGCTAATGGTGAAGGATCTCACGGGGGCGTGGAAGTCGTGGATTGAGATTGGCGCCCCTGATGCCGCGCGCTTGCACCAGGCGAGCAAGGCCAGTCCACGCGTGGCGCTCTACACGCACAAGGAGCCGCGTATCCTCATGCGTGGCTACGATGGGCAGCGTATCCATAAGGCGGACCAAGTGGAGATCTACGCGATGGACCGCGAGCTGTTGGCCTCGTTGGCGGAGCAGCTGGATCGGCGCATTTCGTGGACCCTTTCCGTGACGGATGGGCAGATATTCCTCGATGTGAACGGTCATTCGTTCACTGGGTCAATCGAACGACTGACGCTGCCGAGCTGACCCATGGCTGACGCACTGGAGATCACGCCGACGACCGATGGGGTGCGCTTCGCGATTCATGTGCAGCCGCGCTCGAGCCGGCCTGGGGTGGATGGTGTGCACGGGACCGCACTCAAGGTGCGGGTCGGAGCGGCACCGGTGGACGGCGCAGCGAATGAGGCGGTGATCGAGGTATTGATTGAGGCGCTGAATGTGTCGCGCCGCGCAGTGTCGATCGTGAGTGGGCACACATCGCGCTCGAAGGTGGTGGAAGTTGATGGCATCTCCGTGGCATCCATTCGGGAGCTCCTCAACACATGAGCATTTCGAGACGCGGGTTCGTCGGGACGATGGGAGGGATTGCGGTTGCCGCCGTCGGCAGCGCTGGCGCGGCGCGCGCGCAGCTTGAGGCGCATACCGCACGCACGTGGCAGGGGCGTCCGCGTCCCACGGCGAGCCACCTGCTCTGGCAGCGCGATGAACTCGCGATGTTCATCCACTTCGGCGTGAACACCTTCACGGACCGCGAGTGGGGGGACGGCAAGGAGAGTCCGAGCATTTTCGCGCCGACCGGTTTCGATGCGCGACAGTGGGCCCACATCGCGAAGGCCGCCGGCTTCAAGGCGATGATTCTTACCGCCAAGCATCACGATGGTTTTTGTCTCTGGCCGACGCGCACCACCACGCACAGCGTGAGCGCGAGTCCATTTCGTGGGGGCCAGGGTGATGTCGTGCGCGAGTTCGTTGATGCCTGTCGTGAGGAGTCGCTCCGAGTCGGGCTTTATCTCTCGCCGTGGGATCAGAA
>JANLTT010000341.1:0-2008 GCA_031363115.1 Gemmatimonas sp. | reverse complement strand
CTTTCAGGAAATCGAAGTCACGCCGGCCGCGCTGACGGTGCGCGCCTGTGTGTGGAGCGCCGAGTCTCGCGAGTTCTCGCCGCGAAACGACCGGGTCTTTGCCCGATGAAGACGCGAAAGGGATCGGACGAATCGCAACTCGGACTGCTCTTTGACGCGGCGTCGTCCTTTGTGCTCGAGATGTTCGGCGAGAAGCCACGCGATGCGATGACCGATGCCTCGGCCTCTCCTGCCGCCGCGCAGGAACGTCCGCTCGCCCCCACCGCCGCCGATGGCGATGAGGAGCAGGCCGAGGAAGACGCGGAGGATGCCGCACGTGCCGCGGACGTGCTCTTCGCCACGCTGCGTGGGATGGGACTGCAGCATGTGAAGTCGCTCGTGCTGACGCGGAATCGCAGTGTGGTGGTGAGTCTCAAGGGCTTCGAGCTACGCCTGCACGAGGGCTTCTGCACGGCGCCAGTGGAGATTCATGCGCAGATCGTGCGCTTCGTGATGGCGCGTCGGACGTGGGAGCGGCAGACCGCGCGTCAGGAGATTCTCTCGTATCCGTTGCCGAAGCACACGAAGTCGCCGCGCGCCCCGGAGCGCACGCATCCAGAGGATGAATCGCTCGCGGAGCGTTTGGCGGAGTGGCACACGCGGCTCAACGGCGAGCGATTTGGCGCCTCGCTGCAGCAGCTCCCGATTCGCGTCTCGCGTCGGATGGTGCGTCGGCTCGGTCACTATGCGCCGGGCATTGAGGGGGGCGGGGCGGAGATTGCGATCTCCGCCCGTCACGTGCGGCGCGATGGGTTTGCAAGCGCGGTGGAGACGCTACTGCACGAGATGGTGCATCAGTGGCAGCACGAGAATGGGCACGCGATTGACCACGGGCTTGAGTTTCGCCGGAAGTGCCGCGAGGTGGGTGCGGTGCCGCGGGCGAAGCGGCCGGCGTAGAATCGCCATGCTCCGGTACATTGCAATTGCTTGTTTTGCAGCACTGTGCTTGGCGACGGAAGGATCTGCTCAGCGTCTGATCGGCCAGGTTGTGCGCGCCGACTCCATCACGCCCGCCGTGCGCGTGCTCGTGGAATGGCGTGTCGGGCGCGGGCCGGTGCAGCGGACTTCCACGGATGATCGTGGCCGATTCACCATTGCCGTGCCTGACACCGGTCGTCTCGCGTTGCGTGTGCTGCGTCCCGGATTCAGGCCGCATGTCGTGCCGCCGCGCCCTTCGGGGCGGCGAGCCGTGGATTCGCTGCGCATCGTGCTCCGCGACGAAGCGGTGCAGCTCGCGGCGATGCGAGTCGAGGAAGACCGCGTCTGCGGGGCGCGCGGCGAAGCGGTCGCGTGGCAGCTCTGGGAGCAGGCGCGTGTTGCGCTGCAATCGGTGGTGCTCGCCGAGCGCGACTCGTCGTTGCGCATCGAGGCGGTTGAATACGAGTCGGATCTCCTCCCCGACACCCTGCCGATGATTCGGCCCGCGACCATTCGCCAAGCGGGACGTGAGCGCGCGCAATCGCGGGCGCACTACGACTCACTCTTCCGCTTCGGCTACATCCGACGCGTCGCCGATACCTCGTCCTACTTCTCGCCAACACTCGGCGTCATCACCGACGAGCGCTTCGCCGAGCGCTACTGCTTCACGCGCGTGACCGACGAAGCCGCGCGTCCCGATTGGATCGGCGTCGCGTTCGAACCGGCCCGACGCCCTGGCCCTGGCATTGCCGACGTGGTCGGGACCTTCTGGCTCGACCGGAACGAGCTGCTTCTGCGCGAGGTGACATACACGTATGTCAACGCGCCGTTGCATCACCGCGTCGAGGGTCTCGGTGGGGAACTGCACTTTGTCCAGCTCGTGACTGGGCATTGGATTCTCCGGGATTGGGATGTGCGGATGCCCAAGCTGAACCCCGCGGCCCGGCGGGAGCGCTTGGCGATTGGGCGTTGGTCCAAGCGGCGCACGGTCTACCGGGTGGTTCGCGGCGGGCGGGTGCTCTTTCTGGACGAGTCCGCGGCCCGGCTCGGC